>CAVVZG010000104.1:0-18132 GCA_963752205.1 Bryobacterales bacterium
GTGACACCCGCCTCAAGATCTATTTGATCACCTACCAGCAGTTGAACAATCATCGCGCGGCGTTCGATGCGGCTGGGGAGATACTGAAGGGCGAGCCAGACGACCATGGATCTTTGACGGAGATCGTCAACCATGGCTTAGAATTTCTGCCGGAACAGCCAAATGCGTCGCTTTCGGAAAAGAATAAGAACGACCTGGAAATTATCCAGAGAGCTAGCCACTACATCCTGGAAAACATCGACGTGATCTACTCCGCTGACAAGAAGCCGAAGCGAATGAGTGTTGAGCAGTGGCGCTCGGCTAAGATCACCATACGGCAGTCCGCACAGACCGTCGTAGACCGAGCTTCGGCCCTAACCCAGCGCTAACCGTTCTGCGCGCCGTCGGCTGGACTCGTCAAGTTAATTACTACCACAAGTAGGGAATTACGGAATCGCTATGATTCGTCCCGGCCTGATGATTTCCGGCGCCTGCAGGATCGCATCGATGAAGGCCACAAGATCCTCGATTTGATTCGTTCTCGACCGCACTAGAATGATGGAGAGCTTCCCGCCTGCATGAAGTTGGTGAGGGATGCCCTGATCCACGGTCAGGAAAACCTCGTAGCCGGCGCTCTCAGCGGCCCGCAATAGTTCGCCGTTTTTCTTGCTCTTGAAGCCAGCCCATTGCGCAGTATGCGCGTCGTGCCCCGGGAAAACTGTGCCGGAAGTCGAGGGGCAGACACGCGTCCAGTAAAATCCTCATCCAATTCTGGCGAGCAGTGAATTCTTGGCTTCCTCAAGCGCCTGCACCGCCATCTCACGCGTCACCACAGGGAACTGCTGCAGGAACTCTCCCAACGAGTGCCCACCCTCCAGATAGTCGATGAGATTTTTGAAGGGAACGCGCGTGCCGCGGAAGCAAGGTGTTCCGCTCATGACCTCGGAGTCGACAACAATCACTGGCTCTAGCATGGACACTCCAATTCTACCGCCTCAATCGTCGGCCTTTCACGAGCCGCGTGGGATACTGTAAAGTATCGCCGCCGAAACACAAAAACGCTTGATTGTTGCGATTGACGGGCCTGCGGGCGCCGGCAAGAGCACCATCGCGCGCGCCATCGCCCAGCGCCTCGGCTTCACCTACATCGACACCGGAGCCATGTACCGCGCCGTCGCGCTATGGGCCTTGCAGGTCGGCGTCGATCTCGACGACCTCCATCGCCTGGAGCAATTAGCCAAGGAAGCGCGCATCGAATTTGCCGCTGGTGAAGCCGCAGGCCAGACGACAGTCCGGTTAAACGGCGAAGACGTCACCGCCGCCATCCGCGAGCCGCACGTGAGCGAAGCCGCCTCGAAAGTCTCCATCGCCCCCGGCGTGCGCCGCGCCATGCGCGAAGAGCAGCGCCGCATCGGCGCCACCCAGTCCGTCGTCATGGAAGGCCGCGACATCGGCACCGTAGTGTTCCCCGACGCCCAAGTGAAAATCTACCTGGATGCCGCCCCCGAAGTCCGCGCCGTCCGCCGAGCCACCGAGACCGGAGCCGCCGTCGCCGAGATCGCCCAGGAAATCGCCGAGCGCGACCATCGCGACCGCACCCGCACCGAAGCCCCGCTCACGCAAGCGCCCGACGCCGAATATCTCGACACCACGCGCCTCTCGCCCGGCGAAGTAGAAGAAGCGATTTTGAAACTGGTGCGCGAACGCACCTCCAATGGAAAGGGACATCATTGAACAGCCGTAGTCATCTTCTCGTGATGAAGTTCGGAGGCACCAGCATGGGGTCCGCCGAACGCATCGACGTAGCCGCGCGCCTCACCGCCGAACAGCACCAGCATCGCCCCGTGGCGATCGTGGTGTCGGCCATGTCGAAAGTCACTGACCTGTTGCTCGACTCGCTCCGCAAAGCCGAAGCGGGCGACGAAGCCGGCCTCGACGCCAACATTCAAGCGCTGACGGATCGCCATCTCGCCTGCTGCCGTGAACTGCTGCCCGAAGGCTTCCAGGAAACCGCGCTCGCCGGCGTGACCGGACTCATCGCCGAATTCGCGCGCATCGCGAAAGGCATTCTGATGCTGGGCGAGCGCCCGCTGTCGTCGGTCGACCGCGCCATCGCCATCGGCGAACGTCTCTCCGCGCTATTGATGGCCGCCTACCTCGAGTCGCAAGGCACGCGCGCGGCCGCCGTCAACGCGGCACAGGTGATCGCCACCGATGACGTCTTCGGCAACGCCACTCCGCTCATGGATGAGACCCGCGAAAAGGCCATGGCCGTGTTGGGCCCGCTCCTCGACCAACGCGTGGTGCCCGTTATTACCGGCTTCAACGCCGCCACCCTCGACGGCCGCCCCACCACGCTCGGCCGCGGCGGCTCGGATTTCTCGGCAGCCATCCTGGCCGCCTCCATGGACGCCGAAGAGCTGTGGATCTGGACCGACGTCGACGGCATCATGACCGGTGACCCGCGCCTGATCCCTGACGCCCGCGTGCTCGACGAAATCACCTACAGCGAAGCCGCCGAGTTAGCGTACGCCGGCGCCAAGGTGCTGCACCCGCGCACGCTCGCTCCGTTGATCGAACGCCAGATTCCCGTATGGAGTAAAAACAGCTTCGCCCCGGAGAAGCCGGGGACGCGCATCGTAGCGCAGCTCGGACGCGGCAGCGATGTCGCCGGCGGCCCGCACGCCGTGACCTCCATGACCGAAGTGGCGCTCGTCGCCATCGAGCCCGCCAGCGCCGGGGTCAGCGGCACGCGCCTCATGGCCGAAGCGCTCGCAGCCCTCGATGCCGCCGGCGTCGAACTGCTCGCCATCACCAGTTCCAGCTATCGCCAAAGTTTCTGTTTTCTGGTCCGCCAGTCCGAACTCAAAGCCGCGCTGGAACACATGGAAGAGACCTTCGCCCTCGAGCTCACCCACGGCTACGTCAAGCCCATCCAAGTGGATTCCAACGTCGGCTTGATCGCCGTAGTCGGCGAAGGCATGCGCGGGACCCCCGGCCTGGCGGGCCGCATCTTTACCGCCATTTCCCGGCACAACATCAACATCATCGCCATCGCCCAAGGCTCCAGCGAATTAACGATAGCGATCGTGGTCCGCCGCGAAGGTCTGGAACGCGCGGTGCGTGCCGTCCATGAAGAATGCGGATTGGGCTGCCTGGTCCCTTAAGTCAGCCATTCAGGCGTTCCCCCGAGCCTAGAGTACAATAAATATCAGGCGGTTTTTGCCCCACGTAGGAGTCTCACAAACCATGTTCAATTTGTTTCGCAGCGGCGCCAAATTTACCAAGTATATGTTGGGAGGGTTGCTGCTTATCGTGGCCGCGTCCATGGTCACGTACCTGATTCCCAGCACCGGCCTGACCAGCGCCTCCACTACCGGCGCCGACAACGTCCTGGCCGAAGTGGGCAATTCCACCATCACCGCCGACGATGCCAAGATGGCCGCCGATCGCCTGGTTCAGGGAGGCCAGTTGCCGCGCGATGCCGTGGAAGTCTATCTGCCGCAGTTGGTGGATCAAATGGTACAGGATCGCGCCGCCACCTATGCTTTCGAAAAGCTGGGCCTCACGGTTACCGATGAAGAAGTGCTCACCGGCTTGATGTCGGTCTTCCCGCAATTTTTCAAAGACGGAAAACTGGTGTCGCCTGACCAGTTGGAGCAGGCGCTGCAGAGCCAGCAGGGCCTCACCCTCGCCGGCGGCGTCGACATGATGCGCCAGCAATTGCTGCTGCGCAAAGTCCAGAATATGGCCATGGCCAGCGTGGTCGTGACGCAAGCCGAAATCGATCAGGCCCTGACGAAGAAGCACCAGACCGCGAAAATCGAATACATCGCCTTCGCCCCGGCCAAATTCCGCGACCAGTTGAAGCCCACTCCAGAGGTGTTGCAGCAGAGCTTTCTACGCGACCGCGCCATGTACACCGTTCCCGAAAAGCGCTCCTTTCAAGTGCTGGTGGCCGACCAGGCCAAGATGGCCGAAAGCATGACCGTAACCGACGCCCAACTGCGGGCCGCCTACGCGTCTTCCATGGACAGCTTCCGTACCCCCGAGCGCGTCAAAGTGCGCCACATTCTGCTGATGACGCAAGGCAAGACGGATGCGGAGAAGAAGGCCGCCCTCGCCAAAGCCGAAGAGCTGTTGAAGCAAGTGAGGGCTGGCGGCGACTTCGCCGAACTCGCCAAGAAGAATTCGCAGGACCCCGGCTCCGCCCAAAACGGCGGAGAATTGGGCTTTATCGTGCGCGGCCAGACCGTGCCGCCCTTCGAAAAGTTTGCCTTCTCCGCCAAAGCGAATGACATCAGCGATCTGGTCACCACCGAGTACGGCTATCACATCATTCAGGTGGAAGCGAAAGAACCGGCCCGCGTCAAGCCCTTCGAGGAAGTGAAGGACAGCATCGCCGAACAACTCAAGAAACAGGGCGTGAACGAGAAAATGCAGTCGACTGTCGACCAGGCCCGCGCCGCCCTGCTCAAAGCCCCCGGCTCGGCAGCGGATGTGGCCAAGCAGTTCGACCTCGACCTGATCACCGTGAAAGACGCGAAAGTAGGCGAGCCGGTTCCCTCCCTCGGCCCTGCTCCCGAAATCGGCGCCGCGCTCTCCGCCATGAAGCCCAACGACGTCTCCGACTCCTTGCTGATCTCAGGAAACAAAATCGCCGTGGTGGTGCTCAATCAAAAGACCCCGCCCGCGGCCGCGCAGTTCAGCGATGTCGAAGCCCAGGTACGCGACCGCTACATTACCAATGAATCGATCTCGCTGGCGAATAAAACCGCTCTCAAAGCAGCCGAACAAATCCACGGAGGCGCAGACATCGAAACCGTTGCCAAAACATTCAAGATGGACCTCGTCAAATCAGCCGATTTCACCTCCAACGATTCCATCGAAGGATTAGGTAACGCCGTGGTGCTCCCCGAGGCCTTCACCAAACCTGTTGGCTCCACCAACGGGCCCCAATCGGTGGAAGGCCGCAACATCATTTACAAAATCCTGGACCGCAGCACTCCCGATCCTAAGAACTTTTCGAACGAGCGCGATTCGGCCCTGCTGGAACTCAAGCAGCAGAAAGCGCGCGTCATGTATGGTCTGTTCCAGGACAGCCTTTTGGAGCAAGTGCGCAAGGATGGCAAGTTGAAGATCCATCAGGCCGCCATCCAGCAGCTGGCTGCCTCCTATCATCCTTCGCGCTAGGGACGAACCGGCGCCCTTGTGCATTTCGCCCTCGAAGTTTGGCGCAGCCTCACCGATCCGGATCAGTTGATCCACCTGCTCACGCAGGTGTTGACCGGCTGGCTGGGCTACGGCCTCCTGGCCTTCGTCGTGTTTGCCGAAACCGGTTTGCTGGTGGGCCTGTTCCTCCCCGGCGACTCGCTGCTGTTCACGGTTGGAGTCGTTTGCGGCGCCGGTGGCTTGGATATCGTCAAGATCACTGCCCTGCTGGTGATCGCGTCGATAGCCGGAGACCAGAGCGGTTATTTCCTGGGCCGCCGCACCGGTCCCGCCATCTTTTCGCGCCCCGATTCGCGCGTGTTCAAGCAGGAGTACGTCACGCGCACCCAAGCCTTCTACGCCAAGCACGGCGGCAAGACTTTGATCTACGCCAAGTTCGCCCCCATCGTCCGCACCTTCGCGCCCTTCATGGCCGGCGTGGGCCGCATGCCTTACGCACGCTTCGTTTCCTTCAATGTTTTTGGAGGACTGGGCTGGGTGCTGTCGATGACTCTCGCCGGTTATTATCTGGGCGGCGTCCCCCTGATTCGCAGGAACTTCGAAAAAGTCGTGCTCCTGATCGTGTTCGTAAGCTTGCTGCCGCTTCTAATCCACTACCTGCAATCGCGGCGCGCTAGCGCACCGGCCCGCTAAGGCTCTCGATCGCGCGCAGCACCACAACATCGCGCTGCATTTCAATCTGATCGCCTTTTTCCACGCCAAACTTCAGGTTGACGATTTCCTGTTTCAGTTTGCTGCGGATCAGGTCGCTGTCACGCAGCCACTCCCCGATACCCGGCTGGATCCCGCGTTCCGAGAGCGACACCTTCAGTTGATCGAGCAACTCCGGCCTCACGTCGAAGTTGTCAGGAATATCGTGCGCTTGCACATACTCCCCCGCATAAGCCGTCAGCGTCCCGCTAGCATCCAGCACATACACCAACTGGCTTACCTGCGCGGGCTGGACCAGTACATCCGGCTGAATGCCCCCACCGCCGCGCACCGCGCGCCCCGCGTCCGTATGGAAGATCCCCGGCGTGGCCTTAGCCGCAACATTCAGTGACCCGCTCTCCAGAGGCTTCTGCAACGACCGCCCACTGGGCGTGTAGTAAAACGCAATCGTCAACGCCAGTCCGCTATTGCCCGATAGCGGAAACACATTCTGCACGATGCCCTTCCCGTAGCTCGGCTCGCCCAGGATCGTAGCGCGATCGTGGTCCTGCAGCGCACCCGCCAGGATCTCCGAAGCGCTAGCGCTTTTTCCGTCCATCAACACGGCGAGTGGAAAAGTGTATGGCTGCGCCAGCGCCGGCACCTTCACCTCCTCCTTCTGCTCGCTGCGTCCGCGGATCGTGAATACCATTTGCTCCGGCTGCAAAAACAAAGACGCTACCTCCACCGCCGCCTTCACCGCGCCCCCCGGATTATCACGCAAATCGATCACCAGCCCCTTAAGCTCCGCGCCCCCCAGCGCGTCGATGCTGCTTTTGACCAGCTTCCCGGTAGGCTCGTCAAAACTCTTAATCCGCAAATACCCGACTCCGGGAGTGAGCATAAACACCCGGTCCACGCTAGGCGCATCGATCAGTTCCGGCGACAGCGCAAGACGAAACGCCCGCGCGTTCCCCGGCTTGCGCACGTCCAGCACCGCTGCCTGCTGCCGCGCCTGCGAGAGAAGCTGGATCAGTTGCTCAGGAACCAGTTGTGATAACGGAATATTGTTGATCGCCAGAATCTCATCCCCCGCGCTGAGCCCCGACTTCGCCGACGGCGACCCCTCCATCGTCTGCAAAATAGTCACGCGCCCCGGCACGATGCTCACGATCGTCCCGAAGCCCTTGGACTCGCTCCGCTGCATCTGCTGGAGCTGCTGAAACTGCTCCGGATCGAAAAAGATCGAATGCGGATCGAGCGTCCGCAGCATCCCCGGAATCGCGCCCTGATAAATCGCTTGGTCCGCCGACACCGGGTCAGCAGCGTTCTCATCGAGCGTCACAAAAACGTCGATGATCTTCTTCAGATCGCCTGCCGCTGTAGCGGCCGGATCGTCATCCGCCCGCAGCACAACCGGCAGAAGCAATAAGATGGCGACCGCAAACCTGCGCATACTCACTTATGAAACCGAGTGGCCTTCCGCTCCGCGTGCCTTTCGAGAGCGAGATCGATCAACCGCCCGATCAGTTCTGGGTAAGGTACCCCTGCCGCTTCCCACATCTTCGGATACATGCTGATGGACGTAAAGCCTGGAATCGTGTTGGGCTCGTTGATATAGAATTGTCCAGTAGCGCTTTCGAGGAGGAAGTCGACGCGCGCCATTCCTTCGCAATTGACCGCCTGATAACACGCCACCGCCAGCCGCTGCATCTCGCGCGTCTGCTCCGGCGTCAAATCCGCCGGCAGGACCGTCTTTGAAGTACCCAGAATATATTTATCTTCGTAATCGTAAAACTCGCGCGAAGGCAGAATCTCGCAAGGAATAGCCGCAATAGGATCGCGATTACCCAACACCGCGCACTCGAACTCCCGCCCCGTGATTCCGCGCTCGACGAGGATCTTACGATCGAACTCCTCGGCGAATTTGAGCGCCGGCGCCAGTTCTTCACACGTTTTCACCTTGGAGATTCCCACCGAAGATCCCAGATTCGCCGGCTTGACGAACATCGGGAACGGCAGCCGTGAACAGATGTCTTCCAGGTTGTAAGCCCCGCGCGTCAACACGATAAATTCAGCCACCGGCAATCCGCGCTCGCGCAGCAGCCTCTTGGTGACCTCTTTGTCCATTGCCACCGCTGACCCCAAAACCCCCGCGCCCACGTAAGGCAAATCCGCCAGTTCCAGCAGCCCCTGTACCGTTCCGTCTTCTCCAAAAGTCCCATGCAGCACCGGAAAAACCACATCAATCCCGGGATTTCCCCCCGGCTCCGGCGAAATCGCGCGTGGCTCCCAACGCCCTTCCTTGGTGATGAAAATGCGCTCCACCTCAAACCGCTGCGGGTTCATCGCCGCAATGATCGACTCCGCCGAGCGCAGCGAAATCTCGTGCTCCCCACTGCGCCCGCCGTAAAGAATCGCCACCCGAAGTTTCATAAAATTCGTTTTCCCAGCGCGCTGGTAGCCAACTCCACCGCCAGCAGCGCCGTGCGATTGGCTTCATCCAGCACCGGATTCACTTCCACGATTTCAAGCGACGTCATGCGCCCGCTGTCGCCGATCAACTCCATCGCCAGATGCGCCTCGCGATAAGTGATGCCGCCGCGCACCGGCGTGCCGACTCCCGGAGCCTCGCGCGGATCCACAGCATCCATATCGAACGACAGATGAAATCCCGCCGTGCCCGCCGTAACAATCTCGATCGCCTCGCTGATCACTGCCCGCAACCCACGCTCATCGATATCCCGCATGGTGAACGGATGCACCCCTGT
Source organism: Bryobacterales bacterium (assembly GCA_963752205.1). Lineage (GTDB taxonomy): Bacteria > Acidobacteriota > Terriglobia > Bryobacterales > Bryobacteraceae > Palsa-187. The sequence goes on from CAVVZG010000104.1 coordinate 8,613, forward strand.
TCCCCGCACGTTCAGACCCTCAACCTCATCCACGCTGCGCAGGCCAACCAGCGCCACGGAAGTCGCTTCCACCTGGGGCGCCGAGCCGCCAATTTGCGTCAGCGCGCTCGGCCCCAGGCCGATGCAACAAGCCAGCGGCATCCCGTGCACGTTGCCGCTAGGACTAGTCGCCGGCGTGTTCATGTCCGCATGCGCATCGATCCAAATCAGCCCCAGCTTCATCCCCGCCTTGCGAAAATGACTCGACATGCCAGACACCGTGCCGATAGCGATCGAATGATCGCCCCCCAGCACCAGCGGAACGCGGCCGTTGTCCGCAGCCTGTTCCACCATCTCCGCCAGCCGCGTGCAAGTCTGCGCGATCTGCGGCAGATAGCGCGCTCCCGGATTGCCCACCGGCAAGCTCTCGGGCTGCTCCACCAGCACGTTTCCCAGGTCTTCCACTTCGTAGCCCAGCGACGTCAGCTTCTCATTGAGCCCCGCCAGCCGCAGCGCCGACGGCCCCATATCGACGCCCCTGCGCCCTGCCCCCAAATCCATCGGCGCCCCGATGATAGCGATGTGAGACTGCTTCACGGCCGCGTCCGGTACAGCATCCGCGGGAACGCGATGGTCTCGCGAATATGCTCCAGCCCGCACATCCACGCAACGAACCGCTCCACGCCCATCCCGAACCCGGCATGCGGCACCGACCCATACCTGCGCAAATCCAAATACCACTCGAAGTCCGCCGCCGGCAGATTATGTTCCTTCAAGCGCGCGAGCAACAGATCCAGATCGTGAATTCGCTGGCCGCCGCCGATCACTTCTCCGAAGCCTTCTGGCGCGATGAAGTCCGCCCCCAACGCCACCTCCGGGCGCTCCGGAGCCGTCTGGAAATAGAACGCCTTCACCGCCGACGGGAAGCGATCGACAATCACCGGCCGGTCAAGATCGTCGGTCAGCAGCGTCTCATCGGTGTTCCCGAAATCCGTGCCCCACTGAATCTCGCTGCCTTTAGATTGCAGCTTTAACACCGCATCGTCATAACTCATACGATGGAACGGAGCCTGAATCGCTTCCAGCTTCGAAACATCCCGCTCCAACTGCTTCAACTCTTCCTGCCGATTCTCCAGCACCCGCCCGACCACTGAAACGATCAGTTCCTCACCCACCCGCTTGACGTCTTCGAGGTCCGCGTAGGCCATCTCCGGCTCCACCATCCAGAATTCCGTCAGATGCCGCCGCGTCTTAGATTTTTCCGCTCGAAACGTCGGCCCAAAGCAATAAGTCTTGCCGAAAGCCATCGCGGTGGCCTCGTTATACAATTGCCCGGACTGCGCCAAGTACAACTTTTCCTCGTCAAAATAATTCACTTCGAACAAAGTGCTGGTGCCCTCGCAAGCCGCGGGCGTGAAAATGGGCGTGTCCACCAGCACAAACCCATGCGAATCGAAATAATCGCGAATCCCCTTGATGACCTCATGCCGCACCAGCAACGCCGCATGCTGCCGCCGGCTGCGCAGCCATAGATGCCGGTGGTCCATCAGGAAGTCGACGCCATGATCTTTCGGAGTGATCGGATACGGCTTGTCCTCCGGCACCCGCTGCACAATGTGCGCCGATTCCACGTCCAACTCGTACCCGCCGGGCGCCCGCGCCTCCGCACGAATCTTCCCGCGCACCGTGAACGAGGACTCCTGCGTCAGATCCTTCAGCGCCTCAAAAGTCTCCTCCGGCAGCGCGCTCTTCACCGCCACGCATTGCAGGATGCCCGTGCCATCGCGCATCTGCGGAAAACAAATCTTCCCGCTGCGCCGGATATTGTAAAGCCAGCCGTCGATCTCGACGGACTCGCCCACATGCCGCCCCACTTCCGCGATCGTCACTCTATTCGTCATTCGGTTTCAGGCCTTCCAGCGTGTCAAACACCCGCCGTAGCGTATCGAAAGGCGGACCCATGTCCGGCACCTCGCGCAATTCCAGCAGCAGCGGATAGCGCTCCTCCTGCGATCGCAAAAGCTGCATCGTGCCGAGCCAGTCGATCGTTCCCTGCCCCCCTGCCAGCATCGGAAACAGGTGCAAGTCTTCCTTCCCATTATTGTCATGCACGTGCGTGGAGCGGATACGGCTCTTGAGCAGCCGGTAAGCGGTCTCGATCCCCTCGTTCATGTGCGCGTGCCCCACGTCCAGGCAAATATTCAAATTTAGGTGCGTAGTGCCCAGAAAGAACAGCAGCCGCTCCGCGCTCGCCAAGCCATTCGGAGTGTTTTCCAGTAGCACCTCAACCCCGCGCTGCCGCGCGAAAACGCTGATCTCTTCGAGCGCCGTAAAAGCCGCCTCCACCGAACGTTCATCATATTCCTGGCCCGTCACACCAATGTGCTGGATCAAATAACGATAAGGAATCGTCTCGGCAATCTCCAGCGCCCGCTTGATTTCGTCCAGCATCGGAATGCGCTTGCTCTTCACGGGCTCAGTAATGTTGATCACCGCCTGCGGCCCTGACCGCCCGCCAACCTCGTCGTTGTACATCGGCGAATGCAGCGAATGCACCTTCAACTCAGAATCGCGGAACCAATAGGCCAGCTCGGATATCTGCGCCCGGTTGTGATAATCCAAATGCTGCCGTGCACAGAACAACTCCACCAACGGAATGCCCGCGTCCCAAATCCGCTCCAGCCACACCGTCGTCAGCCGATGGTTAACCAGAAGGTGCGTCGAAAGGGCGCGTTGCATGGCGGTAGAGTTCTAGTATCCCGCAGCTTTGCCGACCCAGCGCGAATCCGCCGCGCCCTCGAGCCACCCATCGTCGTTCAAAATCGCGTTAACGCGTGCCAGCACCACCCCCGGCGAGTAATCCACCTGATGCCCCATGCTCTTCAGAATCGCCACCGTATCCGGCGAAATCCCCGGCTCCAGATACAACTTGTCCGGCTTCCATTGATGATGAAACCTCGGCGCATCGACAGCATCCTGTACGTTCATGCCGAAGTCAATCACATTCAGCAGCACCTGCAAGACGGCGGTGACGATGCGCGGGCCGCCCGGCGCACCCAGCACCAGGAAAGGTTTGCCCTCGCGCACCACGATGGTCGGAGACATAGCCGACAACGGCCGCTTCCCCGGCTGAATCGAATTCGCCTCGCCCTGCACCAGCCCATACAAATTAGGCGAATTCGGCTTGGAAGTGAAATCATCCATCTCGTCGTTCAACAAAAAGCCCAGCCCCGGCACAGTAATCCCGCTCCCGTAACTATTGTTCAGTGTGTATGTAACCGCGACAGCATTACCCGCTGCGTCGACGATCGAGTAGTGCGTGGTCTCCGTTCCCTCGCGCCCTGCTGGCTTCCCAGGATTAACTCGGTCGCTAGGCGTAGCCCGATCCCGATCGATAGTAGCCCGCCGTTCGCGCAGATAACCCGGATCGAGCAATCCCTTCACCGGCACCTTCACGAAATCCGAATCGCCCATATACAAACTGCGATCCGCAAAATACCGCCGCATTACCTCAGCCGTGTAGTGAATCGCCGCCGCCGAACCCGCCCCGGACTTTTCGTAACCGCTGCCCTCCAGCATCCCCAACATCTGCAAGATCCCAATCCCGCCCGAACTGGGCAGCGGCGCCGTCACAATATCCAGCCCACGATATTTCCCCGCCAGCGGCGCACGCTCCACCGCCCGATATTGCTGCAAATCCGACAGCGTGATCAGCCCGCCATGCCGCGCCATTTCCGCCGCCAGCCGCCGCCCCGTCTCGCCTTCGTAGAATTCACGCGCCCCGCCCACCGCGATCCGCTGCAGCGTCGCCGCCAGCTCAGGCTGCGCCAGCACATCCCCAGCCTCGTAATACGCCCCGCCCCGCTGAAAGATTCGCTTTGACTCCGCATCGTCCGCCAGATTCCGCGCCCCCCGCAGTCCCTCGCTCGTCTTGTACGAAAGCGGAAATCCCTTGGAGGCCAGCGCGATCGCGGGAGCGATCAACTCCGCCCATTTTTTGTTCCCATACTTCGTCTGCGCCAGTTCAAACCCGCGCACGCTCCCCGGAACTCCAGCGGAACGCCACCCCTCCAGCGACTCCCGCGTAGGATTCCCCTGCGCGTCCAAATACATATCGCGCGAAGCCTTCTGCGGAGCCCGCTCGCGAAAATCGATGAACGTCGAGCGCCCATCCGCCAACCGCACCAGCATGAATCCGCCGCCGCCCAGGTTCCCAGCGAAAGGGTGGGTCACCGCCAGCGCGAATCCCACCGCCACCGCCGCGTCGACTGCATTTCCGCCGCTCTGCAACACCGCCACGCCCACGTCCGTTGCGAAGGGTTCGTCCGCCACCACCATCCCATGCCGCGCGCGCACGGGTTCATGCGCACTCAACGCTGCACCCGTTATAAGACCCGCGATCAGTAGATAGACGATGCTCCATCCTCCCCGATTGTACTAATTGGTACCATCTATAGTTGGATTTCGGGATCAACGTTCGATCCCATTCACGCCACGGAGCGTTTACATGACAAAGTTGTCACTGCTGTTCTTCTCTTTGTGTACCCTCGCTGCGGCTGAACCCGTCGCCGACCTCGATAAACGCCTCGCCGATCTCGAGAGAGCCGCCAAAGTCGCTCAATCCGCCGGCGACAACGCCTGGATGCTCACCAGCGCCGCACTGGTCCTAATGATGACCGGCCCCGGCCTCGCGCTGTTCTACGGGGGATTAGTCCGCCGTAAAAACGTGCTCTCCACCATGATGCACAGCTTCGCCATGATGGCCGTGGTCAGCGTCATCTGGGCCGTAGTCGGCTACAGCATCGCCTTCGGTGAAGGCACTCCCTTCTTCGGCGGCCTGCAATACTTGTTCCTGCACGGCGTCGGCGCCGACCCCAATGCTGACTATGCCGGAACCATTCCGCAGGGAACCTTCATGATCTACCAGCTGATGTTCGCCATCATCACGCCCGCGCTCATCTCCGGAGCCATCGCCGAGCGCATCAAATTCTCCGGCATGCTGCTGTTCATGATCCTGTGGGTCTTGATCGTCTATCTGCCTATGGCCCACATGGTCTGGGGCAAGAACGGGTTCCTCGGAGCCAACTGGGGCCAGGTTTCCACTTTCGATTTCGCCGGCGGAACTGTTGTCCATATCACATCCGGTGTTTCGGCTTTGGTGTGCGCCTTGTATTTAGGAAAACGCAAAGGCTACGGCGCCGATCCCATGCGCCCGCACAGCTTGGTATTGAGCACCGTCGGAGCCTGCCTGCTATGGGTCGGCTGGTTCGGCTTCAACGCCGGCAGCGCCCTCGCCGCCAACGCCCTCGCCACCAGCGCCTTCGTGGCCACCCACTTTGCCACCGCCGCCGCCGCGCTCGCCTGGATGACCGTCGAATGGATTCACAACGGCAAGCCCAGCATTCTGGGCGTCATCTCCGGAGCCGTTGCCGGCTTGGTCGCCATCACCCCCGCCTCCGGCTTCGTAACCCCCATGCCCGCCATGCTGATCGGTTTATGCGCCGGCGTAGTCTGTTATTTGATGGTCAGCGTGATCAAGAAAAAGTTCGGCTACGATGACGCACTCGACGCCTTCGGCGTCCACGGCATTGGAGGCACCGTGGGAGCTATCCTTACCGGCGTTTTTGCCACCAGGGCAGTGAACGATATGCGCTCCGGCAAACCCATGGGCCTGATCGACGGCAACCCCGGCCAAGTGATCAACAATCTGATCGGCGCGGCCATCGCCTGGGGACTCGCCATCGTCGGCACATGGATTATCCTCAAAGTGTGCGACGCGTTGATCGGCCTTCGCTCCAGCGATCAGGACGAGATCGAAGGTCTCGACCTGGGTATGCACGGCGAAGAAGGCTACAACTTCGAAGCCTAGAAAGAGACGACTATGAAAAAAATTGAAGCCATCATCCAACCGCACAAGATCGAAGACGTGAAAGACGCGCTCAAGAAAATCGGCATCGATGGGATGACCATCACCGAAGTCCGTGGCCACGGCCGCCAGAAGGGCCACAAGGAAGTCTACCGCGGCATGGAATATCAGGTGGATTTGCTGCCCAAGGTGAAACTCGAAATGGTAGTGCCATCGGCTCGCCTGGATGAAATCACCACGGCGCTCGCCGCCGCCGCCCGCACCGGAAAAATAGGCGACGGCAAAATCTTCGTGTTCGATGTAGCCGAAGCCATCCGCATCCGCAACGACGACCGCGGCGACACCGCTTTGTGACCTGGACCACTCTGTGGCTCTTCGCCGCCACGGAAACGATTCTGTCTTTCACCCCCGGTCCAGCGGTTCTGTTCGTCCTATCCAGCGCGCTCCGCCTGGGAGCGCGCCCAGCTATTCCCGCGATCCTCGCCATTCTAGCGGCAAACACCATCTATTTCGCGCTATCAGCCACCGGCATCGGCGCACTGTTAGCCTCGTCGTATCAGTTTTTCTTTGCCGCAAAATGGCTCGGCGCCGCCTACTTGGTGTACCTAGGTGCACGCGCCATCCTCGGCCACCACAGCGTAGTCCCTGCCGAAGACCGCTCCTCCATTCCAGCCGGGAGTTGGCGCTTGTTCGCGGATGGCCTAGTGCTCCAGCTATCGAACCCTAAAGCCATCGTGTTCTTCTCCGCGATCCTGCCGCAGTTCATAGACCCACGTCGCGCCATCCTTCCACAGATCGTGATCCTCGGCCTGACCTCAACGATTTGCGAATTCATTGTGCTGTCGGGCTATGGCGCAGCAGCGTCCCGCGCCTCCCTGCTGGCCCGCCAACCGCGCTACGCAACATGGACCAACCGCATCGCCGGCGCCTTACTAATCGGCGCGGGTGCAGGGCTCGCGGCGTTAAGGCGGAGCTAGGTCCTGCGGTCTTTCGCGCTCATCAATTCCTGAATATTCACCAGCTCCGTAGGGTAGTTGCCGGTGTAACAGGAATAACAGTAATCGTGGTTGTGATCCGCGACCGCCTCGCGCAGTCCGCCCAGTGATAAATACCCCAGCGAGTCCGCCTCGACAAAGCGCCGAATCTCTTCGACAGTATTGTTAGCCGCGATCAGTTCCGCCACGCTAGGCGTATCCACCCCGTAAAAACATGGCGATATCGTCGGCGGACACGAAATCCGCAAGTGCACCTCACGCGCGCCCGCGCCCCGAACCATGCGCACGATCTTGCGGCTGGTTGTCCCGCGTACCAGTGAATCGTCCACCAGGATCACGCGCTTGCCTTCCAGCAAATGCCGCACCGGGTTCAGCTTCAGCTTGACTCCAAAATCACGAATCGCCTGCGACGGCTCGATGAACGTGCGCCCGACGTAGTGATTGCGGATCAGCGCCTGACGGAACGGAATCCCTGACTCCGACGAATAACCCAAAGCCGCTGCGACCCCCGAGTCGGGCACCGGAACCACAATGTCGGCATCGACAGGGTGCTCCACCGACAACATCCGTCCCAACTGCTCGCGCGATTCTTCGACAGCGCGCCCAAACACATACGAATCCGGACGCGAGAAATAAACGTGCTCAAACACGCAATGTGAATGCGTGCGCACCGGAGCATACCGCTCCCGCGTCATCCCATCCTTGCTGACAATCACCATCTCGCCCGGTTCGACATCGCCCAGGTAAACGGCGTTGATTAAATCGAACGCGCAAGTCTCCGATGCAAACACATAACACACCGATCCGCCCGACAATTCCATCTGCCCAAACGCCAGCGGCCGGAACCCATGCGGATCGCGTGCGATGATGATGCGGTCTTCGGCCAGGAACACCAGTGAGAACGCGCCTTCCAGTTGCAGCAGCGCCTCGCGCAGCGCCCCCGGTAAAGTTTTTTCGCGCGACCGCGCCACTAAATGCAGAATGACTTCGGTATCGCTCGAAGCCTGAAAAATGGACCCTTCGCGTTCCAGTTCCCGCCGCAGCTCCCCGGCATTCGTGATGTTGCCGTTGTGCGCCACTGCGACCTGCCCCTTGTTGCAAGCCACCGAAAACGGCTGCGCGTTCAACAGCACAGTATCGCCCGCCGTCGAATAGCGCGTGTGCCCAATGGCCAGTTCCCCAGGCAGCGTCCCCAGCACTTCCGGCGTGAAAATATCCGCCACGTGCCCCATGCTCTTGTGATTGTGAATATGGCGCCCGTCGCTCGATGCGATCCCGGCGCTCTCCTGCCCGCGATGTTGCAGCGCGTACAGTCCTAAATAAGTGAGATTAGCCGCTTCGGGGTGCCCGTAAATCGCGAACACACCGCATTCGTCGTGGAATTTATCAAACATGTACGGGTGCCAGCTCCTCCGCTAGCGCATTCTCCCAAACTTGCTTGAGACGGTCCACAGGCGAATCGATCCATGTCACGGAGCCGTCTCCTATCCGTAACCCTACATTCATTGTAACGCCGATGCGCAGCGCTTCCACGTTATATTTGCCGGCGATTTCCTCAATCTTCTCCGGTGCCATAGTCGAAACCAGAATGCGCGACGGCCCTTCGTGGAACAGCGCAAACTCCGGCCGCAGATCGGTTTTGAACTCCACCGACGCCCCAACTCCGTTGACCGCGCACTCCGCGAGCGCCACCGCCAGCCCGCCATCGCTGACATCATGCGCCGACTCCGCGTGCCCGTGGTTGACGATCTCGCGAATCGCCGACTGCACGCGCTTTTCGTAGTCCATGTCCAGCGCCGGCGGTAAACCCCACATTTTGTTTAAAACAACTTTGGCGTATTGTGTGCCCCCAAAATGCGTAGCGTCGCACTCCCCTAGGCCGCCCAACAGCATCACCGTCCGTCCCTGCTGTTTGAAGGGAATGGTCACCGGCTCGGCAGTCTTCAACAGCCCGACAATCCCCATCACCGGCGTCGGCCAAATCGCCTCGCCCAACGTTTCGTTGTACAAACTAACGTTCCCACCCGTAATCGGAGTATCAAAAAACAGACAAGCCTCGCTCAACCCCTCAATGGCCTCGACAATCTGCGCCATGATCTCCGGCCGCTCCGGATTGCCGAAATTGAGATTGTTCGTAGCCGCCACCGGTGTCGCCCCGACCGTCGAAAGGTTCCGGCAACACTCCGCCACCAGCAATTTCGCGCCCTCGCGCGGATCGAGCGCGCAATACCGTGCGTTGCCGTCCAGCGACATCGCGACGCTAGTGTCCGTCTCCTTGATGCGCACAATCGCCGCATCCCCACCCGGCCCCGCAATGGTATTCGTCCGCACCGTGTAATCGTACTGCTGCCAGATCCACCTCTTGGAACACAAATCGCCCGACCCCACCAGCGCCAGCAAATCCGCATTCAAATCCCGACTCTTAAATTCCGGAGCCTCCATCGGCGCCGGCCGGAAGGGCTTCACATTGTGCGGACGATCGTACAGCGGCGCCTCATCCGCCAGCTCCCGATTCGGAATCTCCGCCACAACCTTGCCGTGATCCTTCACCCGCAGCATCCCGTCATTGGTGACGACGCCAATGGTGACCGCGTCCAGCCCCCACTTCTTGAACACGGCGAAGACCTCATCTTCGCGCCCCTTTTCCGCCACAATCAGCATCCGCTCCTGCGATTCCGAA
>CAVVZG010000105.1:0-8485 GCA_963752205.1 Bryobacterales bacterium
ATATCGATGATGCGGGAGTGGCGGGTGATGGGGTCGCCGATGCGCAGGGGATGGTGAAACTCGAAGCGGCCGCCGGCCCACATGCGGCGGGGCAGAGACACGGGTGGCAAGAAGCCGCCGCGTTTGGCGTGGCCATCGGGGCCTAGTTCGGATTGGCGGGCGACCGGCAGGAAATACAGCCAGTGCCAGAGGGGCGGGAGCGGATCACCTTGCTGCGGGGGCGGGTCGTCGCGATCCAGGGTTGCGGCTAGCGCGGCTACGGGGACCGGGGTTACCGCATCGCTGCGCGATTCGGTCCGGCCGATCCATTGCTCAAGGTGTACGCTGTCCACTATCTCTTCTCTTTCGGAAATCTGGGGTGAAGTGATAACGTAGCATAAGTATGTCTCAACAAAATATAGGTTTTATTGGCGTCGGGCGCATGGGCGGTCCGATGGCGCGGCGGTTACTCGAGGCTGGGTATGGAGTAACTATTTATGACACCAGCGAGGCGGCGCTCGCGGCACACGAAAAACTGGGGGCGCGGCGTGCGGAGTCTCCGGCTGCAGTGGCTTCGGCCGCGGAGATTGTGATCGGCAGCCTGCCGACGCCTCCCATCGTCGAGGCGGTGGCGCTGGGGCCTAAGGGCGTGATCGAAGGCACGCAGGTCAAAATTTTCATCGACGTTTCTACTACCGGGTCGGTGTATGCGAAGCGAATTGCGGCGGGGCTGGCGAAGAAAGGCATTGTGCAGGTGGATGCGCCAGTTAGCGGAGGCGTCAAAGGCGCGGAGAACGGGACGCTGGCCGTGATGGTTTCGTGCTCGGACGAAATTTATGCGCGGGTGCAGGCGATTCTGGCGGTGATCGGTAAGCTGTTCCACGTCGGCAAAGAGCCGGGGCAGGGGCAGACCATGAAGCTGATGAATAACCTGCTGTCGGCTACGGCAATGGCGATTTCGTCAGAGGCGGTTGTCATGGGCGTGAAGGCGGGGCTCGATCCGCAGATGATTGTGGATGTGATCAACGCGGGCAGCGGTCGCAATAGCGCTACGCAAGACAAGATTCCGCGCTGCGTGATTCCGCGGACGTTCGATTTCGGGTTTGCGCTGGCGCTGCTCAATAAAGACGTCCGGCTGTGTATGGAAGAGGCGGATGCCATGGGCGTTCCGATGATCGTGGGCAATTCTGTGCGGCAACTGCTGGCGATTACTGCCGTGACCGAGGGTCCGAACGCGGACATGACGGATGTGGTGAAGAGTGTGGAACGGTGGGCTGGCGTGAAGGTCGGCTCGGAAGCAAAAGCACAAAAAGCATAAGGAGAATTCGTGAATAAAGAGTTGTTTGAAAAAGGGCTCGCGATCCGCAAGTCGGTGCTGGGCGCGGAGTATGTGGAGAAGTCGATTGCGGCGGCGGACGATTTTAACCGGCCGATGCAGGAGTTGACGACCGAGTATTGCTGGGGATGGTGCTGGGGGCGCGAGGGCCTCGACAAGAAAACGCGCAGCATCATTAATCTGGCGATGATTTCGGCGTTGAACCGGCCGAATGAGTTGAAGATGCATGTGAAGGGCGCGATCCGCAACGGGCTGACGAAAGAAGAGATTCGCGAGGTGTTGCTGCAGGTGGCGATCTACTGCGGGATTCCGGCAGGGGTCGACAGCTTCCGTATTGCTAAGGAAGCGTTTGCGGAACTGGAGAAGTAGTTCTTTGGCGTGGGGTCCGGTTCAGAGAGCCGGATCCCGATCCTGCAAGGGTCTGTGTCATAGATGGCTTACCTCCTAAGCGGTGATACGGGCTCTAGCCCTGAGTCTTTCCGACGAAAGTGGGAGGAGTACGCGGAGTACCTGGAATCGGAACGTGAGTTCTTGCCGAAATCGACCTTCGAGTTTGCGACTGCGTCGTGGCGCCACAGTGAGGACCACCGATGTTTGCATGACAGTTGGGTTGAGTCGGTAACCGTCAGTGAACCCTCATCCGGCCCACGGCACGAGAAGCGGTCTCTCGAAATCGAAGTTCGATTGTTGGGCGCATATCATGATGGGCACATAACGTTGAAGTATCGCGATGTGCAATCCTATTCGCTTCAGACTCCGCTGGAATTCAGACTGCCTCCGACTGGTGTCGGGCATGGCGATTGGCTGTCCGACGAAGTGACTCTTTCCAAGCGCAAATTTGTCCTACATGAGATTGAATTCTCGCGCGGGAGTCGATGGCTGATCGAGTCCAAGGACATCGAGTGGCGATGGGAGCCAATCGAGAACTAGATTTCGAGTTTGCCGGTGCTGTCACCGAGCGTATCCATGTGAATGCCGGACTTCTCTAGCACGGCTAGCAGCAGGTTCGCGATGGGGGTGCGCTCGGGGAACTTCAGGTGGCGGCCGCCTTTGAGTTGGCCGGCGCCGCCTCCCGCGAGTAACAGGGGCAGCGGGAAATGGTTGTGTTCATTCGGATTGCTCATGGAACTGCCGTACATGATCATCGAGTGATCGAGCAGATTGCCATCGCCGTCGGGAGTGGCGCGGAGTTTGTCGAAGAAATACGCCATTAGCGATGCGTGATAGGTGTTGATCTTCGCCAGCTTGGCGATTTGCAGGGGGTTGTTGCCGTGGTGCGAGACAGAGTGGTGCGGCTCGGGGACGCCGATTTGCGGGAAGGTGCGCTGGCTGAGGTCGCGGGCTAGCATGAACGTGGAGACGCGGGTGATTTCGGCGCGGTAGGCCAGCACTTGCAGGTCGAACATCAGCTTGGCGTGTTCGTCGAAGGATTCGGGGACGCCGATGGGGGAGTCGGGGACTTCTACTTGCGAGGCTACCTGTTTTTCGGCTTTCTGGATGCGGCGTTCGATTTCGCGGACGTTGTCCAGGTATTCGGTGACGATGGTGCGGTCACGCTGGCCTAGGCCGGAGTTGAGTTGGGCGGCTTCGCGGGTTACCGAATCTAAGATGCTGCGGTCTTCGGTTTTGCGCTGGGCGCGTTCGGCGGCATTGGAGCCGTCGCCGAAGAGGCGTTCGAAGACTACTCGCGGGTTGATTTCCATCGGCAAGGGCAGAGACGGGGAGCGCCAGGCTATGGAGTTCATGTAGGCGCAACTGTAGCCCACGTCACAGACGCCTACCAGACCGGTGTCTTCGGTGCCTAGTTCGAGAGACGGCAGGGGCGTGTCCTGGCTGATCTTTTGCGCGGCGATTTGATCGGCGGTGATACCGGCGCGGACGTCTTCGCCTTCGGTGCGTTTGGGGTGGACTCCACTTAGGAAAGACGGTCCGCTGCGGGCATGGTCGCCGCCGCCGTCGCCCTGGGATTCAGCGGCTTTATTGGCTAGGCCGCTAACGATCACCAATTGCTGCTTGAAGGGCTCTAGAGGAGCCATGATCTGGTTCAGTTGGAAGTTTGCGCCGTCACCGATGGGAGTCCACTTATCGAGCACGGCTCCATGGGGGACGTAGACGAAACCCAGGCGCAGTTTGGTTGCGGCGGCGGTGCGGGTTTGCGCGGTTAGCGCGGGAATCATGGCGTCGAGTAGCGGGAGAGCTACGGAGGCTCCGGCGATGCTCTTCAGGAATGTTCGGCGCGGCAAGTGTTTTTTGGTGATCATGGCGTAGGTTGCTCCGATCTTCTCATTTGAAACGGGGTGCTGTTAACGATGCCCATCACTAGGGTGGAGAAATGGTAGTCGTGGACGGCGGCATTGCGGACGATTTTTCGAACCGCGGGCATATCGTAATATTCCACACCGCGCCCTAACGCGTAGGTCAGCATTTTTTCGGTCATGGTGCCGACGAAGACTTGGGGTCTGGCTAGCAGGTCGTTGCGTAGGGCTGTGGGGCCGTCTACTTTCGAACCGTCGGCGAGTACGACAGCGGAATCGATGGGGGCTCCGGCTTCGCTGAGATCGCGCCAGGCGCCGATGCCGTCGAAGTTGTCGAGCGCGAAGCCGTAGGGGTCCATCACTTTGTGGCAGCCGGCGCAGGCGGGATTGGCGCGGTGGGCTTCCATGCGTTGGCGCACGGAAAGGGCAGTGCCTCCGGCGGCGTTTTCCTTCAACGGAGGCACGTTGGCGGGCGGGGGATTGGGGGGCGTCCCTAGCACATTTTCTAAGAGCCACTTGCCGCGTTCTACTGGCGAGGTGCGTGTGGCTACTGAGGTCACCGTTAGAATGCTGCCTTGGCCTAGCAGGCCACGGCGGGCGTCACTGGTCAACGCTACGCGGCGGAATTGGCTGCCGTAGACGTTGGGGATTCCGTAGTGGTGGGCGAGGCGTTCGTTGACGAACGTGTAATTGGCATCAAGGAGGCGCAAGACGTTTTGGTCTTCGCGCAGGATGCTTTCAAAAAATAATTCCGTTTCGCGGAGGAAGGACTGGCGGAGGTTGTCGTCGAAGTTGGGGAAGGTTTCGAGATCGGGGACGACGCCGCGGAGGTTGCGCAGATAGAGCCACTGCGCGGCGAAATTGTTGACCAGCGATTCGGAGCGCGCGTCGGCTAGCATGCGCTTAACTTGCTGCTCGAGCACGGCCGGGTCTTTGAGTTTGCCTTGCGCAGCTATGGTAAGTAACTGGTCGTCGGGAAGGCTGCTCCACAGAAAGAAGGACAGGCGCGAGGCCATTTCCAGATCGCTGATGCGGTAGAGCGTGCCGGGAGCGAGGTTGGAGGGATCGCGCTCGAAGCGGTAGACGAACTGGGGGCTGGCTAGAATGCGGCGCAGGGCCATCTCGATGCCGGTTTCGAAGGTTCCCGAATTTTTGCCGGATTGGTAGAAGTTAAGAAGCGTTTCGACGTCATTGTCGGTGATGGGTCGGCGATAGGCGCGGCGGGCCAGCGTTGTGATGATTTTCTTGGCGCAGGGGAGCTCATCTTTCGCGGCGGCGGGATGGCACACGAAAATTCGTTCGCGGCTGGGGGTGTCGCCGGAGCCGGCGGCGTTGAACGGGCCGGCGATGCTGACGCTCAAGACGTGCGGGAGGCCCTTGGGATCGCTGGGGTCGAAGGTGCTGCGCTCGAAGGGCTGCATCAGGTCTTCGGCTAGGGCGTAGCTTTTCTTGACGAAGGAGACCGTTACGATCTGCGGGCCGGCTTTCATGGGGACGCGGGCTTCCAAGCTATCGGGCGGCTGGCTCAGGCTGAGCTGCGTGGCGGCGGCGGGGTCGAAGGCTCCGGGGGCTCCGCCACTTGCGGTCGCCGCGGGCTTGGGCGCTTCTTTGGGCGTGGGGTTGATGGTGATCGAAGCGACGCGCGCGCCGTTGACGGCGATCTCTAAAGTTTCGTCGGGGGCGGTGCCGCCGAAGAGGAGATCGACGGTGGATTTGAGGAGCTTCACCTTGATGGTGTAGTCGCCGTCGAGGGGGAAGTTGTGTTCGATCCGGACGCCGCCGCGGGTGCCTAGCGGGAGTCCGTCGATGTGGTCGTTTTGGGTGACGTCGGCGCGGACGCGGTAGGTGTCGATGATGGGGCTGGTTTTGGGATCTCCTATGGCCAGCCGGCTGATTTTTCCGGCGGCGGACATGTAGCGTTCTAGCAGGGCGGGGGAGACGGTCAGGACATCGGCGATATTGTCGAAGCCGAAGCTGGCATCGTCGGTGGGGAGGAGCGCAGAGGCGTCGACATCTAGGTTCAGCAGGTCGCGGATGGCGTTGCCGTATTCGGTGCGGTTCAGGCGGTGGAGTGTGGCGCGGCCGGGATCGGGTTGTGCGGCGGCGGCTCGGTCGAGCGAAGTTTCAAGATGCGGAAATTAGGGAATCGTAGGCGGGCTGCGCGGGTCTCGGCAAGCCTACGGGCGGCATGGCTCCGGTGCGGAGTTTGCGGACTACTTTTTCCCAGGTGGCGGCAGCGGTCGAGACATGGTCGGGATCGAGCTGATCGAGGGCTAGGCCGGCGGTTTTGAGTTTTTGGTTGTGGCAGGTGACGCAGTATTGGTCTAGGACGGCGCGGGGTTGGTCCGCGAGCACGAGAGGTGAGAGCGCGCAGGAGAGGAGGATAAGTCGGCGCAACATCACTTTCGATTGTAGTCGAAATATTCACGTGTCAACAGGGGGAGGGGCGGTCCAAGGTGTTCACTGTCCACCTTGGGGAGGCGGTACAATACTAGGCGGAAGTGGAAGGAGGGCTGTCATGATGCGTCTCGCTGCGTGGTTTGTGGTGCTGGGCGGACTGTGTTTCGCGGCTGGGGAAGCTCGGCTGGCGGATGCGGTGATGAATCATGATCAGGCTGGTGCGGCTGCGCTGGTAAAGCAGAAAGCCGATGTCAATGCGGCGCAGGCGGACGGGACTTCGGCGCTGCATTGGGCGGCGCGCTGGGACGATGTTGCTACCGCGGAACTACTAATTCGCGCGGGGGCGAATGCGAAGGCGGTGAACCGGTTTGGGATGCGTCCAATTTCGCTCGCTTGCACGAATGGTAGCGCGGCGATGGTGGAGTTGCTGCTAAAGGCTGGCGAGGGCGCGAATGTTGTGGTCACTCCCGATGGCGATACTGCGTTGATGATGGCGGCTCGCACGGGCAAGGTGGAGGCAGTCAGGGTTTTGCTGGATCATGGGGCGCTGGTGAACGGCACTAATCCGCGGGGGCAGACTCCGCTGATGTGGGCAGTGTCGGAGAAAAATGCCACGGCGGCGAAGTTGCTCATCGAGCGCGGGGCGAATGTGAATGCGAAGACGAATCCGCTGCCTCCGCCGCGTAAGTTGGATTTGATTTTTTCGGCTCCGACGCCTGCGGGTGGGATGGCAGCTTTGATGTTTGCAGCGCGGCAGAACGATCTGGCCTCAGTGAAGACGCTGCTGGAAGGCGGGGCGGACATCAACTTGCAATCGGCGGATGGCAGTACGGCGCTGCTGGTGGCGATTATCAATGAGCATAATGAGCTCGCGGAATTTTTGCTGGAGCATGGGGCGGATCCGAACTTGGCGGACGATAAGGGACGCGCGGGGTTGTATGTCGCAATCGATATGCGGGATCTGGAATGGTCTACGCGTCCGGCGCCTCCCGAGAAGGATAAAGTGGACGGGCTGCAGATGATTCAGGAGCTGTTGAAGTATGGGGCGAATCCGAATGCCCGCCTTGTCAAGAAGATTCCACTGCGCGGGCAGCCTTCGTTCGACGGTCGCTGGGCGAATCAGATTGGGGCCACGCCGTTTTGGCGGGCGGCGCAGTCGGACGACGTGGCGGTTATGCGGTTGCTGCTGGAGAACAAGGCTGATGCGAGCATCGCTTCGGCGGATCATACTACGCCGTTGATGGTGGCGGCGGGGGTGGGGTGGTCGGACGGGCAGAGTCATGGGTCGACGGCGGATGCTCCGGAGGCGATTCAGATTTGTTTGGAGCATGGGGCGGATGTGAACGCTGTCAACGACGACGGGTATACGGCACTGCACGGGGCTTCCTTCCGCGGGGCTGTGAACGTGGTGGAATTGCTGGTGGCTAAGGGCGCGCGGATGGATATCAAGAACAAAGAAGGACGCATGCCGATTAACATGGCCGAGGGCATGCACATCGGGCCAGGGGGATGGGTGGAGCACGAGGACGTCGTGGCGCTGTTCAAGCGGCTGATGGCGTCGGCGACGGTCACAAAGGCGAGCGTTCAGTAGACGCAACAGGCAAATTCGCGGCAAAAGAGGCGGTCAGGTTGGTTCGACGCTTCGCTCGGTGCTAACATCGTCTGTTGGTCAGCAGGAGTTTTTTTATGGGATTAAACCATCGTATTCGCGTTGTAATTATTCTTATGGCTGCGGCGTTGCCTACGTTCGCTCAGACGAATTTATCGGGCGTCTGGGGGATGACGCTGTTTGAAGATTTTCCGGACCGTTTGCCGGGGCCCGAGCTGGGCGATTACGGCGGGATTCCGCTGAATGCCGCGGCGCGGATGCGGGCGCAGAGCTGGGATGCTTCACTGATCACGCTGCCGGAGTATCAGTGCCGCGTGCATCCTTCGGACTACGCTTCTAGCTTCGCGGACATTCGGATTTGGGAAGAGATCGATCCGGCCACGCAGCAATTGGTGGCGATTCACACGCATCACTTCGCCTGGGAAACGGAGCGCACGATTTGGATGGACGGGCGGGCGCATCCTCCGGAGTACGCGCTGCACACGGCGATGGGATTCTCGACCGGCAAATGGGACGGCGACAAGCTGGTGGTGACGACTACGCATTTGAAAGAAGGCTGGATCCGGCGCAATGGTGTGCCGCGTAGCGATCGTGCGGTGGTTACGGAATATTTCATCCGGCACGATAACGGGCTGACTTGGGCGGCGCTGATTCACGATCCGACCTATCTGACGGAGACGTTTATTCGGTCGCGCGATTACATTCTGGCGCTCGGCGGGGCGATTCCACCGTATCCGTGCGAGAGCGTTGTCGAGATCGTCCGGCCACGGGGTACGATTCCGCATCATCTGCCGGGGACGAACACGTTCCTGAAGGAATATCAGGACGCGCATCACATTCCGGAAGAGGCCGCGATGGGCGGTGCGATGACGATGTATCCCGAATATCGCAACCGGGTGCTGGAGC
>CAVVZG010000106.1:0-4506 GCA_963752205.1 Bryobacterales bacterium
TATTGATGATGGTAGGCGAGAAGATGTGGCTTTCGCTGAGGCTCGCCACCTGATTCCGCACCGTAAGATCCACCAGGCTCAAGGGATTGACGGTGGGAGTATTGGCGACGCTGTCGTCAATGGTATACACACCGGCCAGCGTGTCCGAGTCTGAGAAGTTGTGATCCACGCGGGTGGTGCCGAAATCTTCCCGGATCGCTTGTTTCGGATTGTTATACGCAATGGCAATTCCGCCGCCTAGCTCTGGGCCATTTTGCACCGGCCATAGATTGAGCAGCGGTTTCACACTCGCCACTGCCGCGGCGCGGGATGCGTTGTCCGGCACCAAAGTCACGTTGCTCAGGCCGAGCCGCTGCCGGAAACCTTCGTAATTCCCGAAAATGAAGGTCTTGTTCTTCCTGATCGGCCCGCCGAGCGAACCTCCAAATACGTTGCGCTGAAATTGCGGAACGCTTTGCCGGTCGAAGAAGTTCCGCGCGTCGAGATCGCTGTTTCGGAGGAACTCATAGAGAGATCCATGGAGTTGATTGGTGCCCGAAGTGGTTACGATCGCAATCTGCGCTCCGGCGCGCTTTCCGTATTCAGCTCCGTAGTTGTCCTTCACCAGCTCAAATTCGCGGATAGCATCCACACCCAGAAGCTGTCCGCTGGCGCCGCCTGGAGTCACATTGACTTGCGAAGAACCGGTGTATTCGATCCCGTTCAAGAGAAAAAGATTCGCCTCCGGACGGTGCCCCGAAACCGAAAACATGTTGCCGACCGCGGAAGCCGACGTCCCGACTCCGCCGGCGCGCTCTCCAGTTACGTTGACGATCCCGGTGTTCAGAGTCAAAAGATTATCGAAGCTCCTGCCATTCAGAGGCAGATCCTTCACTTGCCTTTCACCCACCAGCCCCGAAACTTCTGAGGTCGTCGTATTGACGCCGGTCGCCGTGTCCGTCACCTGGACCGTCTCCCTTACCTCGCCAACCGGCAAAGCAAAATTGACGACGGCTCGCTGACCGATTACCAGCGAAATTCCGTTTCTGTCCTGCGTTTGAAAGCCGGCCTTCTCCGCGACCACTTCATAATTGCCAACCCGAAGCAGAGCGACGTCATAATGTCCGGAACCATCCGTCAAGGCTTTGCGAATGACACCCGTTTCGACGCTCTTCACGGTTACATCCACACCGGCAATGGCGCTCCCTGATGCGTCCGCCACTGTTCCGCCGATGGACGCTTCCTGCTGGCCCCACAAAGCAGCGGCAGTCAACCCCAGAATCGCGGCCCATTTGAGCTTTCTGCTCCACAAGCCTTTATTGTTAAGCACTTAAATGTCTCTCCTCTTTCAAGAGTGCTCGGCGGTGGATTCGCCGGCACCCCCATTTCCCAGACAGTTTATTCTAGTAAAATACTATACCAGTATGTCTATAGACTACAGGATGATTCGTGCCATGTCAATCTTCTGCAGGAAGGAAAATCCTGATCTTAGCTCGACGCCGCCAGGTAACGCGATCGAAGCCTTCCGGCGTCCCGCTGTATTCAAGCCGCACAAATTTTTGGACCACGGGCACCGGGTCCCGCATCTTCGCTCGGACGTTCCGGCCACGCCCTTTTTCGCGATTCGGCCTCAAACATGCTTGGGTAGCCTCGGGTATGCCGGCTCGCGGTTCCCGTCAATCGCAAGCCGCCCCCAAAAGGCGAAAGGCCAAAACTTCGTAGATCGCCGGCAGTAGTGTGACCCGATCACTGCTCTCGACGTCACTAATCATATGCCCGACAGCCCGCCGACGCCGCCGCCGAATCCTTCGGAAACTCATGACTCGGCCGTAGTTTCGGGCACATACGCGATCCCGTCGACTCTGGCCCCGGTGCCGCAGCAGACGCCGCCGCCGGAAAAAGCCAAAACCTCTCATCAGCGGTGGATCTGGGTTTCGCTAGCGATTCTTGTCCTTTTGGCCCTAGGTGTGCATTTTTTACGTGCCAAGATTCCTACTCCCAATTCCGGCAGTGCGGCGTCGAGTGGTCGCGGAGGGGGTCCGGCTCCTATACCGGTGGTCGCTACCAAATCCCGAAAAGGCGACATCGGAGTGTATTATTCGGGGCTTGGCGCCGTTACGCCGTTGAATACGGTTACAGTCCACACCCGTGTAGACGGCCAATTGATGACTGTCCGCTATCGCGAAGGCGATACGGTTCACCAGGGGGATTTGTTAGCTGAGATCGACGACCGGCCGTATCAAGCTGGTATTGACTCAGGCCGAAGGCCAACTGATCCGCGATCAAGCGACGCTGGAGAACGCGCGGATCGACCTGGTTCGCTATCAACAGTTGGTTCCGTTGAAGGCCATTCCGGAACAGCAACTCGCCACGCAACAGGCTACGGTGCATCAGGACGAAGGAGTGGTGAAGCTGGATCAAGGCCAAATCGAAAGCGCGAAGGTCAATCTTGTGTACACCAAGATCACCGCTCCGCTCACCGGACGCATCGGATTGCGGTTGGTCGATCCCGGAAATGTCGTGCATGCAGCCGATACCAATGGTTTGGTGGTGATCACCCAGATGGATCCCATCAGCGTCATCTTTACGATTTCCGAAGATCAGCTTCAGGCGGTGCTCCAAAAAATGGCTGCGGGACAAAAGCTGGAAGTGGACGCTTATGACCGCGATGGCAAGAACAAGCTGTCGCAGGGATCTCTGACGACCCTGGATAACCAGATCGATCCGACCACCGGGACCCTCAAACTGAGGGCTACATTTGATAACGCAAAAGGGACGCTGTTTCCCAATCAGTTTGTAAATGCGCGGTTGCTGGTGCAAGAAAAACGCGGGGTCACGCTGGTGTCAAACGCGGCGATCCAGCGGAACTCTTCAGCCACCTATGTGTACGTAGTGCAGAGCGACTCGACGGTGACGGTTCGCCAGATCACGCTCGGGACGACGGAAGGCGACGACTCGGAAGTGACTTCGGGGCTGGCGCCGGGAGAGGTCTTGGTGATGACGGGCGTCGACAAGCTGCAGGAAGGAAGCAAAGTCAACGCGCAGATTCCCGCCGCGAAACCGCCGGGCGGCACGCCGGTCCTCAACCTTCTAGCGCGCTCCGGCGAGCAAGAAGGGCACGCGGCGGAAAGGGAAAATAGATGAGGCGGCCATCGGATTTCCTGATCGCGCCAGTTTTCGCTCTGGTGCTGGCTTCGGCGGGATGCATGGTAGGTCCCAATTACAAACGGCCTTCGGCTGCCGATCGCCGCCCGCTTTCAAAGAACAGCCTCCGGCGAACTTCAAGGAAGCGGAAGCGGCGGGGTGGAAACAATCGCAGCCGGGCGACGCCTACTCGAAAGGCCGCTGGTGGGAATTATATAATGACCCGGCTCTGAATGCGCTCGAAGAACAGGTCGGCGTCTCTAACCAAAATGTGCTGCAGGCGGAGGCGCAATACCGGGAAGCCAAAGCTGCAGTAACTGTTGCCCGCGCCGCACTGTTCCCGGTGGCGTCCACGTCGCCGGCGATCACCGCAAGCGGCTCGGGAGCGAGCGCCGCGGGGGGCGCTTCTGGAACATCGGATCCGGCACCCACACCACCTTCAATCTGCCATTCAACGTCTCCTGGGAACCGGATCTTTGGGGAAACATTCGCCGCGGCGTTACGGCGAGCGCCGCGACCGCACAATCCCTGGCGGCCGCAGTGGCGAATGCGCGACTGCTCTACCAAGCTGAACTCGCACAGGATTATTTCGAACTCCATGGTAGTGATGCCGAAGCCGAGTTGCTCACGCGCACGCAGGCGTCTTATGAGGAATACCTCACGCTGACGCAGAACCGTTTCAAGTTCGGAATCGCATCGGACCTCGACGTGGCTCAAGCGGAGACGCAGTTGTACGAAGTGCAATCGCAATTGATGGATCTTGGTGTCCAGCGCGCGGCGTTTGAACACGCCATCGCTATTTTGATCGGCAAAGCTCCCGCGGAGGTCACGATTCCGGCGGCTACACTGAGCGTCTTACCACCGCCGGTTCCGGCCGCGGTCCCGTCGGAACTACTCGAACGCAGGCCGGACATCGCCGGCGCCGAGCGCCAGGTGGCAGCGGCGAACGAACAAATTGGGATCGCCATGGCGGCTTTCTATCCCAACTTGAGCTTGACGGCAAGCGCCGGATTGGAAAGTTCGAGCATCGCAAAATGGTTCTCTTGGCCCAGCCGTTTTTGGTCGGTAGGACCGCAGCTTGCGGAAACGCTTTTCGATGGCGGCCGCCGCCGCGGAGTGGTGGTGGAAGAACGCGCGGCCTACGATGCCACCGTCGCGGCTTACCGCCAGACGGTGCTTACCGCGATGCAGCAAGTGGAAGACAACCTGGCTGCATTGCGAATTCTAGAGGGCGAAGCCGGGAAGGTGCAGCAAACCGTCGAGGCGGCGACTCGCGCGCTTGACGTGTCCGCTGCACAGTACAAAGCCGGGACCGCAAGCTACTTGACGGTCATCACATCCCAGGCCGCGCTCCTCAACGCCGACGTGACGGCGGTCACCCTT
>CAVVZG010000107.1:0-8217 GCA_963752205.1 Bryobacterales bacterium
CGGGCGCCATGACGAACTGCGCGTAGACGTTCGCGCTGTACCACGATGTCGCCGTCGGAAGGAGAACCTGCGTTGGCAAGGGGTGGCCGCGCGTGATGGCGAACATGCCCACGGCCGCGCTCATGGGCTGCAGGACCAGCAATTCGCCGGCCAGGAGCTTCATCACATCCTTCAGTCGATTGAACTCGATCCGGCGGCCCGGCCGGTCGCAAAACCACCACCCCGCAAGGTAGGCGTCCAGGCCGTTGCCAGTCGCCATGATAAGCGCGCTTGCCATCGACTGGTGGGTCAGAAGGGCCATCGCGATCTCCCCGACAAAGACGCCCGGCCAGACCCTGCGCCCCCAGAGGAGGGCCGCGGTCAGCGAGATTCCCGACGGGATGTAGAACCCGCCGTCCGCGCCACGAACTTCACCGGCTTTCTTTACGCCGGGCTCATGATGACGGCCGATGGTCCGAAGGTCATCGAGTTCAATGTCCGTCTCGGCGATCCCGAAACACAACCTCTGATGCAGCGGCTGGAGGGTGGCTTCGGCGAAGCTCTTCTGCGCGCGGCGACCAGCAACCTACAAGGTACGACGCTCCGCTGGAAGCCGTCCCCCTCAGTTTGTGTAGTCCTCGCCGCACACGGCTATCCAGGTCAAGTTCGAACCGGCGACCCGATCATCGGAATCGAGGCTGCCCAAGTTGAAAATGTCGAGGTGTTCCACGCTGGTACAAAGCTCGGTCCGCAAGGTCTCGAGACTTCCGGGGGCCGCGTCCTCGGCGTGACCGCCTCCGGTCCCGATCTGGCCAGCGCGGTTCGCAATACCTACGCAGCCGTCGAAAAGATCCACTTCGCCGGAATGCATTACCGCAAAGACATCGCCCGCAAGGGTTTGTCCCGTTGGCCGCAAGCCGCTCGGCACTAGACGCCTTGCTACAATCGGAGCGTGTGCGGGGACGTAGCTCAGATGGATAGAGCGGCCGCCTCCTAAGCGACAGGTCGGCAGTTCGAATCTGCCCGTCCCTACCACCTCCTGCCGGCTTGGGTTCGTTTGGTAATTTACCGTTCCACCCTCGCGCCCACGTTTAACAAGAGTTATGCTATGAAGGTCAGCGTCGAAGGAGGTTGTGCGTGCCATCTATCAATTTCACTCTAAACGGGAAACCGCAAACTGTAGATGCGGTTCCTGAAATGCCTCTGCTGTGGGTCCTGCGCGACACCCTCGGCATGACCGGCACCAAGTTCGGCTGCGGCATGGCCATGTGCGGAGCCTGCACCGTCCACATCAACGGCGACGCCGTGCGCTCCTGCATCACACAGATCCAGAACGTGGCCGGCAAGACCGTCACCACGATCGAAGGCCTCTCGGCCGATGGCAGCCATCCCGTGCAAGTGGCCTGGATGGAAGAGCGACGTTCCCCAGTGCGGCTACTGCCAGTCCGGGCAGATCATGGGCGCGGCCTCGCTGCTCGCGAAAAAAGCCACAGCCGACCGACGCCGATATCGACGAAGCCATGCGCGGCAACATCTGCCGCTGCGGAACCTACGCGACACATCCGCGCCGCCATTCACCGCGCCGCCGAACTCGAAGGGAGGCAAAGCATGACTTCCATATCCAAAGTAAATCGCCGCGATTTCTTCAAGACCACCTACGGCCGGACGCCGCCGGCTTGATGCTTGCGTTCGCCCTGCCCGAAAAGAACCAGCTGCAACGCGCAGTTCCCGCCGCCGCCCGTTTCCCAAACCACCGCCTACATCCATATAGGTAAGGACGAATCCGTCACTTTCATCCTCCCCAAGGCCGAGATGGGCCAAGGGACCGTCACCTCGCTCTCGCAGATTCTCGCCGACGAGCTGGACGCCGATTGGAGCAAAGTCCGCACCGAATTCGCGCCTGTCGATCCGGCGCTCTACGGATTCCAGGGCGTCGTCGGCAGCATGAGCATCCGCACTCTGTGGACGCCGCTGCGCCAAGTGGGCGCCACCGGCCGCGCCATGCTGATCGACGCCGCGGCGCAGCAAGTGGAGCGTCGCCAACCTCGCAGCTCCGCACCGAAAACGGCTTCGTCATCAATACCTCGCAACAACGCGCAAGCCTGAGCTACGGAACCTCGCCGAAGCCGCAGACCAGACTGCCCGATGCCCGCCAACGTGCAGCCCAAGGATCCCAAGCAATTCAAGATCATCGGCAAGTCGATCAAGCGTCTGGACTCGCGCGCGAAATCCACGGCAGGCAGAGTTTCGGCATCGACGTCAAAGCAGCCCGACATGGTTTACGCCGTGCTGACCGCGCTGCCCCGTGTTCGGCGGGAAGGTCGCCAGCTTCGACGCCACGAAGGCCAAGGCCATGCCCGGCGTCAAAGACGTCGTCCAGATTTCGAACGGCGTCGCCGTAATCGCCGACAACACCTGGTCCGCCATGCAGGGCCGCAAGGTTCTCGACGTCAAGTGGGACGAAGGTCCGAACGCGAACCAGAGCACCGCGGCCATCAGCCGAATGTTCTCCGAGTTGGTCACTCAGCCCGCCGGCAAAGCGGCGCGCAAGCAAGGCGACGCGGGGGCAACACTCGCCTCCGCCGGCCAGAAAATCGAAGCGGTGTACGAAGCGCCGTTCCAATCGCACGCTCCGATGGAGCCGATGAACTGCACCGCGCACGTTCGCGCCGATGGCTGCGACGTCTGGGCGCCGACGCAAATGCAAACGCCCGCGCGCGATGTCGCCGCGATGGTGAGCGGACTCAAGCCGGAACAGGTAAAAATCCATTCGCAATTCATGGGCGGAGGCTTCGGACGCCGCGGTTCGGTTGACTACGTCGCCGAAGCGGTCGAAATCGCCAAAACGGTGAAGACTCCGGTGAAACTCACTTGGTCGCGCGAAGACGATATGCAGCACGATCAGTATCGTCCCGCGGCGATGGTGAAACTCACCGCCAGCTTGGATGCGAGCGGCATGCCTTCGGCGCTCGAAATCAAGGTCGCGACACCTCCGTTCGGTTTCATGCAGGATGGCGTACCTGGTACAGCCGTGGCCGGCCTCGCCGATCTGGAGTACAAGATTCCCAACCTTCTGGTCGCGTATCAGGGCGGAGAAGCGGGCATCCCGGTCACTTACTGGCGCGCCCCGGGCGCTTGCCAGAACACGTTCTGTCTGGAGAGCTTCGTCGATGAACTCGCGCTAGCGGCTAAGAAAGATCCGCTCGAATACCGCCGCGCCATGCTCAAGGATTCTCCGCGCTTGTTGGGTGCGTTGAATCTCGCCGCCGAAAAAGGTAACTGGGCCAAAGCTCCCGCGGGCCGCTTCCAGGGCATTGGATTGATCAACAACATCGGCAGCTACACTGCGATGATCGCCGAGATTTCCGTCACTGGCGGGAAGCTCAAGATCCACAAGCTGACCTGTGCCATCGACTGCGGCCACGTGGTGAATCCGCTCATCCTGCGGCAACAAGTGGAGGGCGGCGCAGTGTACGGCTTGACGGCGGCGCTGAAGGGCGCGATCACCATCGACAAGGGCCGCGTCCAGCAGGCCAACTTCAACGTCTACGACATGCTGCGCATTAACGAAATGCCGGTGATCGAAGCCCACATCGTGCCCAGCACGGAAGCGCCGGGCGGAGGCGGGGAAGCCAGCACGCCGCCGGTAGCGGGCGCGATCGGCAACGCCATTTTCGCGGCCACGGGGAAGCGCCTACGTAAACTGCCGCTCCACGACGCCGATCTAGCCTGAGGCGTCCAACCGACGGCGCGCTATTCTAGCGGTAACTGTGAACATCGGAATCACGTGTTACCCCACTTACGGCGGCAGCGGCATCGTCGCGACGGAACTCGGCCTCGAGCTCGCAAACCGCGGGCACGAAGTCCACTTCATCACCTATTCGAACCCGATTCGGCTCGACCCGGGCATTCCGCGCATCCACTATCACGAAGTGGAGGTGTCCAACTATCCGCTGTTCCAATACCCACCGTATTGTCTGGCGCTGGCCTCGCGCATGGTGGATGTGGCGGACGCTTACAACCTCGATCTGCTGCACGTGCATTACGCGATCCCGCACTCGATCGCGGCGATGCTGGCGCAGCAGATGCTGGCCCCTAAACGCCGCTTGCCATTCATCACGACGCTGCACGGAACCGACATCACACTGGTTGGCGCCGATCCCTCCTACTTCGCCATCACCAAATTTTCGATTGAGAAATCCGACGGCGTCACGTCCATCAGCGAAGATCTGCGGCAGCACACACTGGATGTGTTCGGCGTCACCAACGAAATTCGCGTCATCAACAATTTCATCAACTGCGATCTGTATCATCCCGACCCGGAAAAGACGGGCGCCGCCGCCTACGCGCCCCAGGGTGAAAAGCTGCTGATTCACGTGTCCAACTTTCGGCCGGTGAAGCGCGTGCTGGATTGCATTCGCATTCTGGAGGAAGTGCGCAAACATACGCCGGCGCATTTGCTCATGGTGGGCGACGGTCCGGATCGTGGGCCCGCTGAACAGCTCGCGCGCCAATTGAAGCTGACGCCGCACGTGTCTTTCTTAGGCAAGCAGAATCACGTGGAACGCCTGATTCCACTGGCGCACGTGCTGCTGATGCCGAGCGAAATGGAGTCGTTCGGTTTGGTCGCTCTCGAAGCCATGGCCTGCGGAGTCGCTACCGTCACTACCAACGTCGGCGGCATACCGGAGCTGGTCACGCACGGCGTAAACGGTTTCATGGAACCGGTCGGCGACATCGCGGCGCAAGCTGCCCGAGCCGTCGAACTCCTGACCGACGACGTCCTGCACCAGCGCATCGCCGCCGCCGGCCGTGCGCGTGCGATGGAGCAGTTCAGCACGGAGAAAATCATTCCACTCTACGAGCGTTATTACGAGGACGTGATGCGAGCGGGCCAATAATATAGTAAAGTGCTAAACGAAGGAGCCGCCATGCGCTATCTGATCCCAACCATTCTACTGAGTTCGGCCGCATTCGCAGCCGAGGGCACCGTCACTTTTAATAAGGATGTCCTGCCTATCGTGCAGAGCAATTGCCAGGTGTGCCATCGCCCAGGAGAAATCGGACCCATGGCGTTTCTGACTTATGAAGGCACGCGGCCCTGGGCCAAGGCCATCAAGGCAGCTGTTGTCAGCAAGAAGATGCCGCCATGGTTTGCCGATCCCAAGTACGGGCACTTCACCAACGAAAAACATCTGACTGAGGCCGAGATCGCCACCCTAGCCGCCTGGGCTGACAGCGGCGCGCCCGAGGGTGAGGCCAAAGATAAGCCCGCGCCCGTGGCCTTCAAGGACGGTTGGAATATCCGGCCGGATGTGGTGTTCAGGCTGTCCAAGCCGTTCCCGATTCCTGCCAAAGGAACGGTTGAGTACACCTACGTGACGGTGTCGGCTCCTTTCAAGGAGGACACTTGGGTAGTGGCCGGTGAGGTTCGTCCCAGCGATCGATCCCACGTGCACCACGTCGTGGCCAATGTCCGCCCGAAGGGCTCGAAATGGATGGTCCAGTCGCAGTTGGGTAGCGAACCCTACGCTCCGGGCCCCACGCGCAATGAGGATTTGATCAAAGCCAACGGCGGAAACCCGGGCGTAATCGACAATGAGTTCCTGGTGGGTTACGTTCCGGGCATGGAAGCGCAGCGCTTCGATATCGACAACTCCGCCAAACTGATTCCGGCCGGCGCCGACATCGTTTTTGAAATGCACTACACCACTAACGGCACGGCCAGCGAAGATCAGAGCATGGTAGGCCTCGAACTCGCCAAGGCACCGCCTCAGCGCCGGTTCATGTCCATCGCCGCCGCGCAAATGAACTTGAATATCGCGCCCGGCGATCCCAACGCTGAAGCCAAAGCCACTTTGAAGTTCGACCAGCCGGTGGATTTCGTCTACATGCAGCCGCATATGCACCTGCGCGGCAAGGACATGAAGATCGACGCCCAATATCCCACCGGCGAGAAAGAAACGCTGCTGAACGTCCCGCGCTACGATTTCAATTGGCAGATTGTTTACTACGAGAAAAAGCCCCTGCATTTCCCCAAGGGCACCACTCTTGAACTCACGGCCCACTGGGATAATTCGCCCAATAACAAATGGAATCCAGACCCCACGGCTACCATCCATTGGGGCGATCAGAGCTGGCAGGAGATGCTGGCCGCGCCGATGGCGGTGATTGTTGACCGCACTGTCGATCCGAAGACGGTTGTAGCCGGAGCGAATCCGCTGCTGAAGGGTGGCGCCCAGTAAGGATTTATTTCAATTCTTCGACAGGCACGTCGAAGTACGCGGTATTCACTACACCCTGGCGCTGGAACTGAACCCATACCCGATAAGTGCGGGCTCGCGGGAAGATCATATTGAACTGGATTTCCGGACTGCCGTCCGCCAGAAACGGATGGGTGTGGATCAGGTCGATCAGGTCGTCGCTGGCGGCCAGCATGTGGCCCCAGGCTCCCAGATATTTTTCCAGGCCGTCGCCCGGTTTGACCTTGAAGAACATCATGGTTTTGGTGTGGGCGATGGGCTGCGGCGGATCGGTCACCAATTCGACCTGCATGTTGCCGGCGTCTTTGGTGGAATAGTCGCGGGTCAATGAAATCGGCGCTGGAGCCTTGCCTGCCACCAGTACGGTCTTCGCGATCAACTGCGGAGTGGCGCCATCGGGATAAAAATCGCCCAGGATGCGGTACATTCCCGGCGTGGGCAGTGCAAGGTCATAGTGAAATACGCCGTCCTTTTCAAAAACAGGATGATCGTGCACGAAGAACTTCAAATCCTGGCTGACCACAAACAGGTGAAACAGACGCTCGTGCACGATCTGAAATTTAGTGACGGGGCGCTCTTTCCAAGGATCGCGAACGATGAATTCGAAGCGAGTCGGCTGCAGTGGCTTCGGAGCAGGCGGAGTCACGTTCAGGTCCATGGTGTATTCCACGGGGTCGGGAATACCTGCCACCAGTTTCATGCCGCAGCGCGGGCAAGTGCCGGGGTCGTGGCCGCGAACGTCGGGATCCATGGGGCAGGCGTAGATCTCGTCGCTCGCAGGGAGGGGAGCGGGCAGCGGGACGGAAGTCTGTCCCAGGAACAGGCCGGCCATGCCCAAAACCAGCGCACAAATCGCGAGGGAACGCACGGTGACTTTCATGGTCTTTACAGCCGACTTCAGTATACTATTTGACTGGAGCCATTAAAAGCAATGCCAGCAACGTTTTTCCGCGCAGCCGTGTTTGCTGCACTCGCGGCCGCGACGGTGTCCGCCCAGGAACCGAATGCCCGTCCCAGCGGTACCGAATTCGGATTCTTCACGTTTCAAACCAAGTGCATGACGTGCCACGGCAACCCCAATGTGGAGCGCGCGCCGCTGCCCTCCGCCATTCGTGAAATGACGCCGGAGCGTATCTATGAAGCTCTGACAAACGGGGTCATGAAAGCGCAGGGACAGAGCTTGTCGGACCCCGAAAAACGCACGCTCGCGCTGTTCATGAGCGGACGTCCCGTGGGCAGTATCCAGCAGGGCGACGCCAAGAACATGCCGAATCAATGTTCGGCGAACCCGCCGTTGAGCGATCCCGCCGCCGGCCCTGCGTGGAACGGTTGGGGCGTCAATGAGACCAATGCGCGTTTCCAGAGCGCCAAAAACGCCGGACTCACCGCAGCGGACGTTCCTAAGTTGAAACTCAAATGGGCTTTCGGTTATCCCACAGGAGTCTCCGCTTTCGGACAGCCCACCATCGCGTCGGGGCGCATCTTCGTCGGCACCGACATCGGATACGTTTATTCGCTGGACGCGAAGACGGGCTGCGTGTACTGGTCATTCCAGACGAAGGGCTCAGTGCGCAACGCGATCAGCATCGGCCCCGTGAAGCACCCGACGGCCAAGTATGCGGTCTACTTTGGCGACGCGCACTCTAACGTTTACGCGGTGAACGCGCAGAACGGCGAACAATTGTGGACGGCGCATGTCGACCCGCACTTCACCGCGCGCATTACTGCGGCGCCGACGCTGTATCAGAATCGCTTGTACGTGCCGGTGTCGTCGTCGGAAGAATTCTCCGCGTCAACGCTGGATTATCCCTGCTGCACGTTCCGCGGCAGCGTGGCGGCTTATGATGCGTCGACCGGCAAACAAATCTGGCACACCTACGTGATTCCGGAAGAGCCCAAGCCTACGCGCAAAAACTCCAAGGGCATTCAGCTTTATGCGCCGGCGGGTGCGTCGGTGTGGAACTCGCCCACGGTG
>CAVVZG010000108.1:0-9243 GCA_963752205.1 Bryobacterales bacterium
CCATGCAGGCGAGTTTTTACGCGGACGCCTTCGCGCAAGCCGGCATCGAAGTGGTCGTGCCGCAAGCCGAGGAACAGGATTACATTCACGAACGGTACCTGGGCGAACTGGTCGCAGGCATCCTATTGCCGGAAACACGCGCTGGCCTGCTAGCCATCGCACAGCGCATGAAAGCGCGTGATGGCATCCAGGCGTTGATTCTCGGGGGGACCGAGCTGCCGTTGATCCTGCGCGCAGACAATGACAGCGGCATCCCGTTTCTCGACACGGCGCAGATCCATGTGCAAGCCGTGATCGCGATGGCGAACGCTTAAGCACCGCTTGCTTCGCCCCTTCGTTTCCGCGTCTAATAGAGAGGAGGCTCCGTCATCGTTAAGCTCACCGTACTTGCGTCGTCCAGCTCCGGCAATTGCGCTTTAGTTGCCACCGAGCGCACGCGCCTGTTGGTCGACGCGGGGCTCTCCCGTAAGGAGACGTTTGAGCGTCTGGCGGCCGTGGGCGTTGCTTCAGAGACTCTCACCGCGATCCTGATTACGCACGAGCACAGCGATCACATCGCCGGCTTACAGGTGATTGCCCGCAAGCTCGATATTCCGATTTACATGTCACGCCTGACCGCTCCCGCTATTTTCGGAAAAGATACGCAGTGGCCGGAAGACTACACGCCCAAACTCGAACTGTTCGCCGCAGGCTCGTGTTTTCAAGTGGGCGATATCGACGTCACCAGTTTCACCATCCCGCATGATGCGGCCGATCCCGTAGGTTTCTCGTTTCGCGCCGAAGGCGTCAAGATTTCGATTGCGACAGACTTAGGCTACATGCCGGATTCGATCCGCTTTCATCTGCGTGGCTCCGACGCGCTATTGCTCGAATCCAATCACGATGTGGAAATGCTTAAGGTCGGCCCGTATCCCTGGGCGCTCAAGCAGCGCATTATGGGGCGCAACGGACATTTGTCGAACGATGTGGCGTGCAATTTCATCCGCGACGAGCTGGACACGCGCACCTCGACGCTGATCCTGGGCCATTTAAGCGCGCAGAACAATCATCCCGAAATCGTGCGCCTCATGGCGGAACAGGCGCTCGACGGGAGGAATCTGTTTACCCGCCTGGTGATCGCCGAGACCAAGCGTCCCCTCGATCAGCCCTGCGAAAGTTTTGTGTACTGACGAAAAGCATAAGAAAAAATGATCCCACGCTATACCCGGCCCGAAATGGGCCGCATTTTTAGTGACGAAAATCGCTTTGAACAATGGCTGGCCGTCGAACTGGCCGCAAGCGAAGCCTTAGCCGAGACCGGCGAAGTTCCCGCGGAAGCGGCGCGTGCTTTGCGCCAACATGCCGCATTCGACGTCGCGCGCATTCATGAGATCGAGCGCGAAGTGAAGCACGACGTCATCGCCTTCACCACTGCCGTAGCGGAAAAGATGGCGGCCGCCGGGCAGGCCGATGCTTCGCGCTGGCTGCATTACGGGCTGACTTCTAACGATGTCGTCGATACCGCGCAAGCACTCGTGCTCCAGCAAGCCTCCAGCGTGCTCAAGAATGACTGCGAAGCGCTGCTCGCGTCTCTTCAGCGCCGGGCATTCGAGTTTAAACACACCGTCGAAATCGGCCGCACCCACGGGATGCACGCCGAGCCCATCACGTTCGGGTTGAAGCTGGCGCTGTGGTACGACGAGATGAAGCGCAATCTTGCGCGACTCAACGCCGCCTCCGAAGATCTGCGCGTCGGCAAGATTTCGGGCGCCGTCGGAGC
The DNA here is from genome assembly GCA_963752205.1 of Bryobacterales bacterium. GTDB lineage: Bacteria > Acidobacteriota > Terriglobia > Bryobacterales > Bryobacteraceae > Palsa-187. Next base: position 1,760 of record CAVVZG010000108.1, read on the forward strand.
CTTCGGCCACATCGGCCCTGAAGCCGAAGAGAAAATCTGCGCGCGCTTGGGCCTGAAGCCGGCCGACATCGCTTCGCAAGTGATCGCGCGCGACCGCCACGCCGCGTGGATCGCCGCGCTGGCGCTGCTCACCGCGACGCTTGAAAAGATTGCTCTTGAAGTGCGCCACCTGCAACGTACTGAAGTTCGCGAAGTCGAAGAGCCGTTCTCGGCGGGGCAAAAAGGCTCTTCGGCGATGCCGCATAAGCGCAACCCGGTCACCTCGGAACAAATCTGCGGACTCGCGCGCGTCGTGCGCGGCAACTTGAACGCCGCCATCGAAGACGTCGCGCTGTGGCACGAACGTGATATTTCACATTCCTCGGTCGAGCGCGTGGTCCTGGCTGATTCGGCGATCCTCAGCGACTACTTGTTGGCGAAATCCATTTGGTTGATCGATGGCATGCGCGTCTATCCGGAGCGCATGTTGAAGAATCTCGAAAGCACTCACGGCCTTATCTTCTCAGGACAGCTTTTGCTCGATCTAGCCGCCGCGGGGATGCTGCGGGAGCAGGCCTACCGCGTGGTGCAGGCGCACGCCATGCACGCCTGGGAGTCCGATGGCAATTTCCGTGCCAGTATCGAATCAGACGAAGAAATTCTTTCCTTTCTGTCGCTTGAACAGATTCAGCAGGCCTTTTCGGTAGGCCGATACTTGGTTCACGTAGATCGGATCTTCGCGCGAGTTTTCCCCGGAATTGCCTGATTCCATGGGACTAACCCTCGTCAGTACGTACTACTAAAATCTACGGGTTAAAAAACTGTGTTTCGGGGTTAAACTGTAGTTGGTTCGCGACTTGAGTATAAAAGCTCGGGTCCAAAACGAGATGAGCCAACTGCCACGTAGCTTCGAGTATGATCTGGCGCGCGTCCTTTTAGTGGACGACGACCCGGCTTCCCGGCTCACCTTAAAGACAGTTCTCGAAGCGGGCGGCTACAACGTCGATTCCGCAGCCAGCGCAGCCGAAGCCGTCGGTAAGCTCGAAGAAGGCGAATACGAGCTTGTTTTGAGTGACTTACAGATGGAGTCCCCACAAGCTGGCTTGCAGGTCTTGGCGCATGCCAAGATGATGGACTATAAACCCGCTACTGCCTTGCTGACCACCTACGAGAACGAGCGGCCGAACTTGCCCCGGCGCGAGAACTCCATGTTTATCAAGCCGGTGGACATTCCCGAACTGCTCGGTAAGGTTGCCGACCTGATTAGCGACCGCGCCACCCGGCGTCTGCAGCGCGAACTGCGCTTGGCCGGCGTCTAAATCAAACCCGCAATCGTCTCTTCGAGCTTCTCCAAGGCATCCGCGAAAAAGTGGTCCTGCGCTTCGATCCAGATCAACTGTTTGGGTTCCGGCAGCGAGTTCACCAGTGGTTCCAAGTCTTCGACAGGCCCGAATTGGTCGTGAGTGCTCTGCACGAAGATCCGTGGCACAGTGCAAGTGTCCAGGAACGAACGGTTTTGATACACGGTCGGAAAGCCTACGGCAATCACTCGCCGTGGGCTTGGGTTCGTTTCGTAATTTTCGCAACCTAGACGAAGAGCGATTCGCGATCCGAAGGAGAATCCGGCAAGTGTTAACGGCAAATCGGGATAGCGGCTGCGCAGAAGCTCGAGCGCCACGCGGGCGTCGTCGAGTTCTCCCTCGCCATGCGCGTACTCACCTTCGCTTTGATTGACGCCGCGGTAGTTGAAGCGTAAGACGACATTCCCCGAACGGCGCAGGCCGCGCGCGATGCGGAAGACTACTTTGTTGTGCATGGTCCCACCGTGCTGCGGATGCGGATGGCAGACCAGCGCGATGCCGCTAGCTGCTTCGTCGGGTTCTTCCAACAGAGCTTCCAGGCGTCCGGCAGGGCCGGCCAGAAACAGGCTTTCTATTTTACGCGGCATTTCCGGATCTTCTAATTCGTCCGGTAGTTGGTGAACTGCATGTCGATGCCGAAGTCGTGGCCGCGCAGCAAGGCAATGATTTCCTGCAGCGTGTCGCGGTCCTTCGCTGAGACGCGCACCAGATCTCCTTGGATCGACGCTTGCGCCTTTTTCTTTGAGTCCTTGATGGTCTTGACGATGTCGCGTGCTTTCTCGATGGCGATGCCTTGCTGCAGCGTGATCTCCTGGCGCACTGTCGAACCGCCGGCGGGAGTGATGACGCCGTAGCTCAAGCCTTTGAGCGGCACGTTGCGCTTAACCAACTTCGCTTGCAGCACATCGGTGACGGCCTTCAGCTTGAACTCGTCGGCGCTCGCGAGCAGGATCTTATTCTCCTTCTCGCGCAGCTCGATCGAGGAATGGCTGTCCTTCAGATCGAAGCGCTGCTGAATCTCTTTCACCGCCTGCTGCACGGCGTTGCTGACTTCCGGCAAATCGATCTTGGATACGATGTCGAAACTGTTATCTGGCATAAGCTAGTGGCCCAGGGCCGTTAATACTTTCTGAGTGAGTTCGTCCAGGAAACGGGGGAGCTCCGATTCGACGGCGTGCTCGACGGCGGCGCGAATGTCGTCGGTGCGCAGGGTGGCGGCAGGCGCCGCCGTCTTGCGCCCCTCCTGCGCTTTGACCGCGAGCGGCCGTAAGGCAGCCAGCATTATCGAAGCTTCAAATGGCTTACGAAGTATGGCGTCGCAACCCGCGCGGCGCGCCGCAGCCTCGTCGATTTCCTCGATCTGGCCTGCGGTCAGGATCACGCGCACGTGGCGGCAACTGGATTTGATGTAGCGGCACAGTTCGATCCCGCTCAGACCCGGCAAATTGGCATCGGCGATGACGACGTCGGGATCGATTTCGGGTAGGCGCAAGGCGGCAGCTTCGCCGTCGCCTACCCACACCACTTGATAGCCTTCGCCCGACAGAATGCGCTCGCCCATGCGTTGCGCGTGCGGACTGTCATCCGCCAGCAGGATCACGCTCATGGCGGGCTATTGCGATTTCTTTGTGCTGTCGGTGGCAGCGGGAGCGGCTGCGTCCCCTGGCTTGCCAGGCACCGGCGGCAGCGGACGAGCGTCCGGCTGAGTATCGAGCGCGGAAGGTCCGGTTACCGGCGCTACCGTCACATCGCCGTTGAAGGGGGGCGCCGCGGCGTCGGCCGTCTGCGGCACGCTGGCCGGAATTTCGCGTTTCGGTGGATCCATGGTGGGCGTACCGCTCTTCGCGGCGTCGCTCACGTCTGGATTGCGCCGGATGAAGTCGGTGAGTTTGTGGATACGGCCCGGCTCCACGTGGTTGGCGGCTTCATACTTCATGCGCGCTATGGCGGCGGGATCGGCTTCCGGCACAGCCATTTCCATTTCCACCAGCCGCTTCTTGGCGAGCTCGGCGTAGGTACTCAGCGGATAATCGCGTACGATTCGGGCGTAAGCTTCGCCGGCTTTTTGGCGGAAGCGCGCACCCATTTTGGTGTAGGCGTTGCCATCCATCCACAGGGCTTCGGCGGCGCGGCTGTAGAGCGGATACTGGCCCACCAGTCCGGTGTAGCGGTTGGTGGCAGCGGCGAGCGCTCCCTTGGTGTTGTAATACGAGGCAGCCACCATCTCAGCTTCTGCCAGAGCCTGCTGAATCTCACGTAGCCGCTGCTCGGTTTGGGGCGCGAACTTGCTGTTGGGATACTTGGTGAGCAAATCGCGGCATTCCTGTTCGGCGCGCAGCGCGTTATTGGGATCGCGGTCGGCCTTTTCCATCTGCCGGATATGAATCTCGCAGATCTTGGATTGGGCTTCGGGCGCCTCTTCCATCGTTGGATAGAACAACTGGAAATCTTTGAATTCGGCTTCAGCCTGCGCCATGCCTTCAGGACCGCTCTGCCGCATCCAGCTGTCGGCGATGGCGAGTTTGGCTTTGGCCAGGAATTCGCTCGAATCGTAAGTGTTGATCAGGGTGTTGAGGGTCAGGCGGGCCACTTCATAGCGGCCCTTCTCGATGTCATTGATGGCCTTGTCGAACAGCACCTTGTCGGGCTGCTCGGTTTCCTTGGTGATGGGGTTCTCGTACTTCTTGCGATGGAACCCGCAGCCGCCGAGTAGCACCATTGCCGCCAGAGCCGTGATTCCGAGTCTCTTGGTGTTGAAAGTCATCATTTGTTCCTTACGACTATAACCGAATCTGATCTAAACCTGCACCATCCCGGCCGTCTGCGCGTGCTGGCGCATTTCCGTGAATGCTTCCGCCGGATTTCCGGCGCCAAATATGGCCGATCCGGCCACTACCCAATCGACGCCCGCCTTGACCATTTCACCGACGTTCACTAGCGTAACGCCGCCGTCGATTTCGATGGCGAAGCTCAAGCCTTTTTCGCGTCTCTTTTGTGCCAAGCCCCGGACCTTATTCAGAGTATAGGGGATGAACTTCTGCCCGCCGAATCCTGGGTTCACGCTCATGACCAGGACGTAATCGACGAAACCCAGCACTTCGTCGAGCGTTGCCACCGGTGTGGCCGGATTTATGACTACGCCGGCGAGCGCTCCCAGGCCTTGGATCATTTTCAAGGTGCGGTCCAGGTGCGGACAGGCTTCCTGATGCACCGAAACGTGATTCGCGCCGGCCTCAATGAACAGGGGGGCGTAGCGGTCGGGATCGGTAATCATCAGGTGGACGTCCAGCGTGAGGTGAGTGGCCTTACGGAGCGACGCTACTACCGGCGGCCCGATGGTGAGATTGGGAACGAAGTGGCCATCCATGATGTCCACATGCAGGATCCGGCAGCCGGCTTGTTCGAGCGCGGCTACTTGCTCGCCCAGGCGGGCGAAGTCGGCGGAAAGAATGGATGGGAGGATTTCGGTCATCGTGGAAGCAAAAACCGGCCGAAAAACAAACCTCTATTTTATCACGGCGGCGAAAAAGCCATCGCCGGGGTCTTGGCCGGGGATGCGGGTGTGGGTTTCCACTGCCGCGAAACTGCTGATAACTCCTTCATTCTCTTCTTGTTCGAGGGCGCAGGTGGCGTAGACCAAACGGCCTCCGGGGCGCAAGTGCGGGAGGGCTCTTTCGATCATTTTCCTTTGCCGGGCCTGAAACACTGGTAGGTCTGACGGCTGCAGGCGCCATTTGATTTCAGGATTTCGCGCTAAGGTCCCGGTGCCCGAGCAGGGGGCGTCGATCAGGATGCGATCGAAGAGCGCCGAGAACGGAAGCGGCCCGGTTGCGTCAAGGACCACGCGGGCGGCTGGTTCGGGGACTTCGGCCAGGCGGCGCAGGTAGCGGTCTCCCGCGGTGACCCGTCCGCCGGCGGCGAGGGCTTGGGCGGTTTTGTTGCCAGGGGCGGCACACAGATCGAGAACCGTCATGCCGGGTTCGATCGCAAGCAGAGGCACGATGGATTGCGCGCCGATGTCTTGTTGTCTCCCCGTATCCGGATTTGTATAAACTTCGGGCTCGGCCAGCGCGGCTTGCGCGATGCCGGTGGCGATGGCAGGACCGAAGTGGCGATCCCAGCGTTCGAGCATCCACGCCGGAATAGAGAGTTCCGTCGCCCGATCCGGCCAAAGAAGCGGCTCGCGATTCACTTTGCGCAGCACCGCGTTTACAAACGGCGCGGCGGAGCGCTTATGCGCGGCCTTGACCAGCTCCACGCTCTCGGCAACGGCGGCATGGGCGGGGATGCGATCGAGGTAACGCAACTGGAAAATACCCATGCGCAGGGCGATGCGCACTTCGAGATCGAGCTTGGGCTGAGGACGTCCAGAGAAATGAGCGATCAGGAAATCGAGCTGGCTTTGATAGCGCAGGCATCCGAAGACTAGAGTTTCGGCGAGCGCGGCGTCGCGGGAATCGAGCGCCGCAGTTTCCTGGCGCAGAAGATCGGAGGCATAGCCACCGGCGTGAACTTTAACGAGGATGCGAAAGGAAATGGCTCGAGCGGAGGAAACAGCAGTCACGGGTTCGGCTCAGCATAACATTTCGTTTGGCCGAACTGCGTCCCGGAAATTCAAACCCTAATGTTTAGCTACCTTGGCTGGCGGCGAGGGCAGTGTAGGTATTTACTTTTGAAAAGATAGCGCTCACGCCGGGCATCAGCGTGGCTGGGAAGATGGCTCCGCCCGCGACCGCGACGAAGCCGGCCATCAGCGCGTATTCCACCAGATCTTGTCCGCGGCGATCATAGCGAAGCCGGTAAGCCCATGCGTAAAGTGTGGCTTTCATTTTGCGATTCCTCGTCTCGTTGTACTGAACTTCTGTTCCTATAGTCGGCGACCTACCTGGAAATAACAAGAGTAATATCACCCCAAAGCTTAGTCCGAAAACCCTTACTTAACAGTCCTATGCCGGCATTCTTAGACCTGCCTCGGGCGTTTACCCTAGGGGTTCGTTTGCGCTGGGTAGCGAATCACGGTGAAGTTGCTCAGCGTGATCACGTCGCTGGTGGTTGCAGCCATGTGGACGGGGAAGGTAATGGTCAAGCTGAGAGCGGTATTTTCCGCGGCAAGGCCGACGGCGTTGGCTAAAGCGAAGGTATTGCCCCAGCTCTGCGCGTCCCAGGACTGGCCACTCGAGAGAATCCCAAGGGTTGCATGGCCCACGAGCGCAAGTTCGGTGGCGACGGACGTTCGCGAAAGAACAGTGGTGGAGCCCCAGTGGAATTCGGCGGTGAAGGCGGTGGCGGTTCCGGTGTGGCGGTAGTAGAACTGGACTTCAATGCGGTCGCCTGTGGTGAGCAGTCCGGCGGGGATGGTGCAACTTCCGAGTGAGGTGGAGACGATGGCGCTGGTGGCGGCGCCCGCGCTGCTACAAATAACCTGCGCAGCGGTGAGTGTTCCGAGGACGTTGTTGGGATTCGCGTAACGGTAGCTGGCGATCAGCTCGTCGCCTGTTTGTGGAAGAGAACCCGCGAGAAACGTAACGACGTTGCCGGAGAGTGCGTAATCGAAACCGTGGGTCTGCAAGAGGCCGTTGCGGAAAATGATCAGACTGTTGACGGGCGAAGGCGCGAACAGCAGCGTGAAGGCCGCGTTGACTCCGTTCTCTACGCCGGTAGGGGTTTCGGCGTCGGAATAGAGCGGCAGGATTCCGCCGGTGCCGCCCGACGTTCCCGTGCCGCAGGCGCCGGAGCTGCCGTCGACATGCATGCAGTCGCCCAGATTCCCGGCGGCGGCATCGATCTGGCCCGAGGGATTGATGATGGCGGTGCGTCCGATGCTGAAACCGGCGCCCTCGGTGGGGCGGACGGCCAGGGCATTGGCTAAACCAGTGACGTCGCCGATCTGGATGGGGGCGGTGGAGGGTGCGGGCCCGATGACGACTCCGCTCGAGAGGCGCACGTCGCGAACCCGCAGCGTGGGCGTGCTGGGCGGCACGGCCCAGACTTCCGTGAATTGATTCACACCGCCGCTTTGGTAAGTGACGTTATATTGGGCTCCGGCGGAGGCTGTGGTGGTGGGGACTAACTGGACGCGCAGGACTCCATTGACGATGGGCACGGTGAGATTGGCGGTGGCGATATTGGAGGTGTCTCCTCGTG
>CAVVZG010000109.1:0-12213 GCA_963752205.1 Bryobacterales bacterium
GTGCTTGAGAACTATCGGCGAACAATAGTCCCGCGATTTCCGTATTGCATTTTCTACGAATTCGAGCAGACAACTGTGACAGTCTACTCAGTTATTCACACAGCGCGTGATCCGGCCAAATGGCGCGAGCGTCTTCCTTGAGGACACCGCTACTTCGGTGCACCTGGGCTCTCGCCCACGCGGACCATCTGCTTGCCGTCAAATTTGAAATCGACGCGATAGGGCTTGGTTGGAGGGTTGAAATTGAGTCCTCGATGAGGTCTCCCGGGGATTCTCTCATCGTCGCAGGTTTTAACTTGTGCGACTGTCATATCGCGCTCACCGTGGCGACCGAACACAGACACACCGCGAAAAGTGCCATCGGGCGCTGTCTGAAACCGGACGCTTTCTATAGATGTGCTCGTAACGTGAACTGGCTTCTCCTCGTCTTGAGGATTCCAGCCGCAGGTGGACGAGTTATCGAAAGCACTCAAAGCGGTTCCTTCTTTCCCTGCCGACTCCGCGCTCAAGGGCATAAGAAGATCCACAATGTAGAGATCCGTCCAAACATTGCCTTGTCCCCCATACCCGCCCAGGCAGATTAGAATCTCGCGTCCGTCCGTGAGTTTTCCTCGATGGCACTCGACTGTCTGGACTCCTCCCTTGTACCAAAGCATGGTCCATTTTCCCGAGTTTCGGGTGAGAAGGATCGTACCGCCATACCTGTTGTAACCCCCTTCGCAGCCCACCATCGCGAGTGCCGCGTCATCGCTTTGCGGAGAAAGAAAGTGCCCTCGTGTGACCCCGACGAGAGTCCAATCCCAAAATTTGTCATCCTTGAATCCAGAGGATTCCGGACAGGTCTCCTTACACGCGATATCCTTCCCGCTTACCACATGCCCCGGACACACCGCTTCCAACAATTCGGCTCCGCCTGCTTGCTTGGGGTCTTGCGTATCGTCAGGAAACAGCGGCTTGGGCTGGGCCCAGGCAAGGGCGGTCAGCAGAAAAATCATTAACCACACGCAGTCGATCTTACAATAGATCTCAGTGCTCAGTTTTGAAATCCAGGCCACTTGTCCGCATACCGGGGCGCGGGCGGGGGTGTTGCATACGGCGCATGGGGACATTGAGACTCCGGTGTTCATGCCCGTCGGGACGCAGGCTACTGTCAAGGGGCTGTTGCCGCGGGATCTCATCAATGATCTGGACGCGAAGATCATTTTGGGGAATACCTATCATCTGTATCTGCGGCCGGGGCATGAGACGATCCGCAAGCTGGGTGGGCTGCATAAGTTTATGAACTGGCCGCGGGCGATCCTTACGGACTCGGGTGGGTTCCAGGTTTTCAGTTTGAGCGGGCTGCGGAAGATTACGGAAGAAGGGGTGATGTTCCAGTCGCATCTCAATGGGGACCGGCATATGTTCACGCCGGAGTCGACTATCGATGTGCAACTGGCGCTCGGTAGCGACATCATGATGGTGCTCGACGAGTGCCTGGAGTTTCCGGCTACGCACGAGGCTTCGCGGGCTTCTATGCAGCGGACTGTACGCTGGGCTCGGGCGGCTTATGCGCATTATCGGCGCACGTGGCGATGACGGGCTGCGGGCTTGTTTCCCTATCGTCCAGGGGTCGATGTATCCGGATCTGCGGCGGGATTGTGCGGAGCAACTGCTGGAGCTCGACGCGGACGGGTATGCGATCGGCGGGTTGTCGGTGGGGGAGCCGCTGGCGCTTAGCTTGGACATGACTGAGGTCACTACGCCGCTGCTGCCGAAGGACCGGCCGCGCTATGTGATGGGGGTCGGGATGCCGGACGATTTGCCGGAATACGTGGCGCGCGGCGTCGATATGATGGATTGCGTACTACCGTCGCGTAATGCTCGTAACGGGTACTTGTTCACTACTTTCGGCCGGGTGGTGATCAAGCAGGCGCAATATAAGGATGACCCGCGGCCGGTGGATGAGGCTTGTCCTTGTTACACTTGCCGGAACTTTTCGCGGGCGTATCTGCGGCACCTGTTTCTGGCGGGCGAGATCTCGTTTTCCACCTTGGCCACTTTGCATAATTTGCAACGCTACCTTGACATCATGCGGGAGATCAGGCAGGCTATACTATTCGGGAAGGTCCCTGAGTACCTTAGGGCCGTGCGGCAGAACCAAGTGGGGCCGCCCGGCTAGGTTCCAAGATCGTTGTAAATTCCAAATGCAGATTACCGCCTTTTTGATGATGTTGCAGGCTCCCGCGTCGAATCCGATCGCGAGCTTCCTGCCGTTGATCGCCATCGTGGCGATTTTCTACTTTCTGGTCTTCATGCCCATGCAGAAGCAGAAGAAGGCGCAGGCGCAGATGCTTTCGGAATTGCAGGCGGGCGCGGAAATTCTCACTACGGGCGGGATTATCGGCACCATCGTCAGCATAGCCGGCGATCTGCTGATCCTGCGGGTGAAGCCTGATAACATCAAGTTGCAGGTTTCGCGCGCCTCCGTTGCCAGCCTGGTCAAGCAGGAGTCGAGCGTCGAGGAAAAGAAGTAGGCCTCCATATGACAAGCAATCTTAAAATCAAAGCTCTGGTGATCGTCGTCGTCATTCTGGCGTGTATTTACGGCATCATCGGGCTGCCCACCTCGAAAGATCAGTTGGTGGCGAACTGGCAAAAGAACATTCACCTGGGCCTGGATCTCAAGGGCGGCAGCCAGTTAGTGCTGCAAGTCCAGATTCAGGACGCCTTCAAAGCCGAGGCCGACACCGTGATCCAGCGCCTGAAGGACCAACTGGGCGCCAAAGGGATCGCGTATGTGGAGATGAGCCGCAACGAGCCGCCTACCATTCAATCGGCCGACACCATTCAGATTGATGTGAAGGGCGTGCCGTCGACCAGCGCGGGAGACTTCCGCGGGCTGGTGAACGATAACTTCAGCGGCATCTGGAATTTGACGCCGGTCAATCAGACGGACTACCGCCTAAATATGAAGACCAGCGAAGCCATCAAGCTGCGTCAGGATACGCTCACGCAGAGCATGAATACGATCGAGAAAAAGATCAATGCGCTGGGCTTGGCGGAATCGAGCGTGCAGCAGCGCGGCGGGAGCACGACTGAATCCGAATTGCTGGTGCAGTTGCCGGGCGTCGACGATCCGGCGCGCGTGAAGCAGATTTTGAAGACGGCGGCGATTCTGGAGCTGTACGAGGTGATCGGCGGGCCGTATTCTTCGCGGGAAGACGCGTTGTCGCAAAAGGGCGGGGTGTTGCCGCTCAACAGCCAGATTTTGGGGAGTCCAGCGCGGGGCGGGGCTCCGGCTGAGGTTTATATTATGTCGCGGACGCCGGTGGTGACCGGACGCGATCTGCGGGATGCCAGTCCGCAGCAGGATCAGAATGGGCGCTGGGAAACGCGCTTTGTGCTCACGCAGGACGCAGCCAAGCGTTTTGAGCGCTTTACCGCTGCCAACATCGGCAAGCCGTTGGCCATCGTGCTCGATAAAAACGTGTTGAGCGCGCCCACGATTCGCGACAAAATCAGCGATAACGGCGTGATTACGGGTATCGGTACGCATGACGATGCGGCTGATCTGGCGCTGAATCTGCGCGCGGGTTCGCTGCCGGCTGGGATCGAGTATCTGGAAGAGCGCACCGTCGGCCCGTCGCTGGGCGCGGATTCGATCCGGGCGGGGCTGTATGCAGGTATTGCCGGCGTGATCGCGGTGGTGCTGGTCATGCTGGTCTATTACAAGAAGAGCGGCATCAACGCGACGCTGGCGCTGGTCCTGAACGCCGTCATTTTGATTGCGGCTTTGAGCTACTTCGACGCCGTGCTGACGCTGCCGGGGATTGCGGGCGTGATCCTGACCATTGGTATGGCGGTTGACTCCAACGTGCTGATTTTTGAGCGCATTCGCGAAGAGCTGCGAACCGGGAAGGGCGTGATCGCGGCGGTGGACGCCGGGTTCAACAAAGCCTTCCTGACCATCATCGATACCCACGTAACCACGGTGGTGTCCTGCGCGTTCTTGTTCTTGTTCGGCACCGGCCCCGTGAAGGGCTTTGCGGTCACCCTGGTGATCGGCCTGATCGCTAATATTTTCACCGCGGTATTCGTGTCCAGAACGATTTTCGATTGGGAATTGGGACGGCAGAAGCAGGCCGTCGCCTTGAGCATCTAGTACGCTTTGAAGTTTTAAGGTTTTATGGTAACTTGGAAAGCCGTTGCGGGTCGTGAGGGAACTTTCTGCGCGCGCGCGGTGTCTATGACGGACGAGCGAAGTAATATCTGCCGGTAACGGGCTCGATGGAATTATTTAAAAACACAAATTTCGACTTTCTGGGGAAGAAGTGGCCATTCATCATTGCCTCCCTGGTGCTTACAGTCGCTGGCCTGGGCAGTCTGGCCATGCGCGGCGGCCCGAACTACGGGATTGACTTTAAAGGCGGAGCGGTCCTCTATTTACGCTTCAACCAGGAGCCTCCGGTACAGAGGATTCGCACCGCGCTTGAGAGCAAAGTGCGCGGTGAAATCTCCGTGCAGCAGATCACCGGGCAGCCGGAAGTTCTGGTAGGCACTGAGATCAGCAACGAAAAAGAGTTGAACGCCAACCGTCAGATCATTGAAGATACTTTGCGGACCACCTTCGGCGCCCAGGACGGCAAGCTGGACTTGAACAACTCGGCCGCCGGGGAGCTGGCCGATAAGCTGCGCGAGCCGCTGTTGCAGGCGAGTGTGGCGCTCTCAGAAGACGAGTTGCAGGAAGTGGTCAAGAACGTGGAGGCGTTTCGCGCTTCCAAGGGCGGACTGCTCAATTCGTTCGACCAGTTGAGCGGCGTTACCGGCGTTACCCCGCAGATCTTGCAGGCGATTAAGCAACAGTGCGCGCTGGGTCCGTTCACCATTCTGTCGGCGGATGTCGTCGGCCCCAAGATCGGCAAGGATTTGCAGCGGCAGGCGATTTTAGCCACGCTCTATGCGCTTGGTGGGATGCTGGTCTACATCGCTTTCCGCTTCGAGTGGATTTACGGAGTGGCGGCGGTGATCGCGGTATTCCACGACACCATCATTACCATCGGATTGTTCTCGCTCTTCAACTATCAGATTTCGCTCACGGTAGTGGCGGCGCTACTGACGCTGGTTGGTTATTCGATGAACGACACCATCGTGGTGTTCGATCGTATCCGCGAAAACCTCAAGCTGGTGCGGCGCGAATCGCTGACCAATATCATCAATCTGAGCGTGAACCAGACGCTGAGCCGGACGATCCTGACCAGCGGCTTGACGTTCCTGACGGCGATCTCCTTGTTCTTGTTTGGAGGCCAGGTGCTGCATAGCTTCGCTTTCGCCTTAGTGGTGGGAATTATCGTGGGCACGTATTCTTCGATTTTCATCGCGAGCCCAATCCTGGTATTCTGGCAGAACTTCATGGATTCGAGAGGATCGAAGACGCCGGTTCCGCCGGTGAAAGAAGTTCCGCAGCGGGCAGCGGGAACTCGTAAGGCGGTACGCGGATGAATTGCGGCGCGGAAAGGGAATAGGAATTGATTTATGGCAATGTTTGAGCAAACCTTCGTTGACGGCGAAGGAAAAACTAATAAAGGCTGGACCGTCGTGGTGTCGTTCGGGGTGCAGTTCTTGATCGTCGCGGTCTTGATTCTGATCCCCCTGATTTATACCGACGTGCTGCCGCAGGCCCAGTTGACCAGCATGTTGACCGCGCCGCCGCCGCCTCCTCCGCCCCCGCCGCCTCCGCCCCCTGTCCAGGTGAAGATCATTAAGGTAGCGCCGCGCCAGTTCGATGCCGGCCGCCTGATGGCGCCGCGTGAAGTTCCGAAAAATGTCGCGATCATCGTCGAGGATCCCAACGCCGCTCTGCCTAGCGCAGCGCAAGTGAGCGGCGGCATTCCCGGCGGTATCCCCGGTGGTCTGGGTGGTTTGGGTGGCTTGGGTGCAGCGCCTCCGCCGCCGCCTCCGCCGCCTCCGGTCAAGGCTGTTCCCACGCAATCGGGGCCGCTCAAAGTTGGTGGCCAAGTGCAAGCCGCCAATCTGCTCAAGAAAATAACGCCCCAGTACCCGCCCTTAGCCAAGTCGGCTCGTATTCAAGGAACCGTGCGGTTCACGGCCATCATCGGCAAGGATGGCACTATCCAAAATCTTCAGTTAGTAAGCGGTCATCCGATGCTGGTTGCATCGGCGACCGAGGCGGTAAAGCAGTGGGTTTACAAACCGACCTTGCTTAACGGCGAGCCGGTGGAAGTGATCACTCAGATTGACGTCAATTTCACTCTGAGCCAATAGTCCGAAGCGGGTATCCTCGGGTGCCCGCTTTCAATTTCAACTCGCAGGAGAAAATCATGGTATTACAGGTGCAAGTTTGGGCAATGATGCTGCTACAAGAAGGCGGCGGCGTCGGTTTTGATCCCCGCTCGATGTGGAATCAGATGGGCTTGCTCGCCAAGCTCGTCGTGATTACGCTGTTCATCATGTCGGCATGGTCGATTGGCGTCATGATCGACCGTATCATCGCGTACAGCGGCGCGCGGGGCCAGTCCCGCCAGTTCGCTCCCGCAGTGGCCGGCGCGTTGCGCGAAGGTAAGTTGGATGAAGCCATTAAGATCGCTGACCGCTATCCGAAAAGCCATCTGGCCAAGGTTGTGGTGGCCGGGTTGCAGGAATTCCGCGCTCATCAGATGAACTCGGATATTTCGGGTGAGGAGATCGAGGCCTCGAAGCGCGCTCTGGAACGCGCCGAAGCGATTGTGCACGCCGAGCTCAAGCGCGGTATTTCGAGCTTGGCTACTATCGGTTCCACGGGACCCTTTGTGGGCTTGTTCGGCACCGTCGTCGGCATCATCAACGCGTTCAAGGGCATTTCGTCTGAAAAGTCGACTGGTCTGGGCGCCGTGGCCGGCGGTATTTCGGAAGCGCTGGTGACCACCGCCGTGGGTTTGTTCGTCGCTATTCCCGCGGTGTGGATGTACAACTACTTCTCGGGCCGCATTGAAGCCTTTGACGTAGAAATGGGGAACTCCAGCTCGGAGCTGGTGGATTACTTCCTCAAGCGCACGCAGAAGGCTAGCGCTGGTAAGTAGGCAGTCCGGCAACGGGCTGAAATTGTTCGCGAGTTGAAATTGCGCGTGCCTCCAACCCCAGCGGGTTGGGGGCGCGTGACAGGAGCATTTTATGAAACCGCCGAAGGCACCATCCGTCACTTCTGATATCAACGTCACCCCGATGGTTGACGTCATGCTGGTTCTGCTGATCATCTTCATGGTGATCACGCCCATGTTGACCAAAGGCGTTGCGGTCGACATGGTAAAGGCCAAGAACCCGATCGCCATGAAGGACGCCGATAAGGAAGACGCGATTCTGATCGGAATCACCCGCAACGGCGAGGTGTTTCTAAGTCCTGGAAACAAGCGCGTGACGTCGGATGAGCTTCCCGGAAAGGTCCGCGATCTGCAGACGAATAAGTTGGATAAGACGGTGTATGTCAAGGCCGACTTGCGCTCCAAGTACGAGAAGGTGGAAGAAGTCGTCGACAACTTGCGTGCGGCGGGAGTGGACCAGTTGGGTCTTCTAACCGAGCAAATTCAGAGCAACAAGAAGCCCACGGCCCAGTAAGTTTAGATTTCGCAATTTTTAAGGAGATTCATTATGGCGATGGGAGTAGGTGGATCCGGCGGGGGTCCAAGATCCGAAATCAACATGACGCCGTTGATCGACGTACTGTTGGTGCTGCTGATTATTTTCATGGTGATTACGCCGCTAACGCCGCACGGCTTAGAAGCCCTGGCGCCGCAGCCGCCGCCGCCCAACGCGCCTCCTCCGCCTCCCGGACAGGATCGCACTGTCGTTATCGTGATCGATAAAGACAAGTCCATGAAGCTCAACCAGGACCCCATTCAAGAGAACCAGTTGGGAGACCGCCTGACCGAAGTTTTCAAGACTCGCGCCGAGCGCGTGGTGTTCGTCAAGGGCGACCCCGATCTGGACTTCGCGACCGTGGCGCATGCCATCGATATCGCCAAGGGAGCGGCTATCGACAAGGTCGGTTTGATGACGCCCAAGGCCGAGGCCGGCCAGTAAGCCAAGAGGAGAATGAAGCCAATGTTACGGAAAGCAAGTCTCCTGGGCACGGCTCTGCTGGTGGGCGCACTCACCCTGCTGGGCACCGGTTGCAACAAGCTGAAGTCGCGCGACGATTTGAATAAAGGCGTGGCGGCTTATAAGAACGCCAAGTATTCCGACGCGGTCGGGTTTTTCCAGGAGGCTATTAGTCTGGACCCCGAGAATCCGAATGCCCGCGTCTACCTGGCCACCGCGTACATGATGCAGTGGATTCCCGGCGCCGATTCTCCGGAAAATATTCAGTTTGCTTCCAAAGCAAAAGATGAGTTCGGCAAAGTTCTGACGCAGGACGGCAACAACTCCGTGGCGCTGGCGTCGCTCGCTTCGCTGGCCTTCAACGAGGCTGACCCGCTGCCGCTCGACCAGAAGATGGCGAAGCTGGATGAAGCCGCCAGTTGGTACACCAAGCTGGTGACGGCCGATCCCAAGAATCGCGACGGTTACTACAGCTTGGGCGCGATCGCACAGAAGAAGTTCTATCCCGCGCTGATGACGGCGCGCGTGAACGCCAGCATGAAGCCGGACGAGCCAGGACCGCTGAAGGACAAAAAGGCCAAGGCTGAGCTATCGGCGAAATACATGCCGGTGATCGACGACGGTATCAAGAACCTGCAGAAGGCGCTGGATATCGACAAGGAAAGCGATGACGCCATGGCCTACATGAACCTGCTGATTCGCGAGCGCGCGGATCTGGCGGACGATAAGGACTCCTACAAGAAGCAGGTGGACGAGGCCGATTCGTGGCTGCAGAAGGCGCTGGATACCAAGAAGATCAAGCAGGAGCGCGCCGAGAAGAAGGGCGGCGGCGGTATCGTTCAGGAATAGTTTCCGCGAGTTGTTGGATTATTGACGCCGCTCCCTGAGAATGGGGGCGGCGTTTTCTCTTTGTCCGTTACACTAGTGTTAAGCATGCCCGATTCGACCCAGGCCGTCGAGCCCCCAGCCGTACCCCTACCTCCTGCGGGACCCGATCGAAGTCGGCCGGCTCTACTCCGAGCTAGAGACGCGCGTGCATGAGTTGCGGCCCACGGAGGACCTGGCAGACCTCCGCAAAGCCTTCGAGTTCGCGGCGGCACGCCATCAGGGCCAGAAGCGGGTATCGGGCGAGCCCTACATGGTCCATCCGCTGCTGGTGACCCGCCAACTGGCCGACATGAACATGGACATGGTGTGCCTCGAAACCGGCCTGCTGCACGATGTGGTGGAGGACACCACCGCAACCATCGCCGAGATCAAGAAAGAATTTGGCGACGAAGTGGCGCGGGTGCGTTGACGGCGTCACCAAACTGAGCAAGCTGAATCTGGCTTCGCGCGAGGAGCGCCAGGCGGAGAGCGTCCGCAAGATGCTGCTCGCCATGGTGAACGATATCCGCGTGATCATGGTGAAGCTGGCCGACCGTCTGCACAACATGCGCACGCTGGGGTCGCTCTCGCCGGAGCGGCAGGAGCGCATCGCGGCCGAGACCATGGAGATTTACGCGCCCATCGCGCACCGGCTGGGCATGGGCAAAATCCGCGGCGAGCTGGAGGACCTGGCGTTCCAGATATCTGGAGCCCGAGGCGTCGAGCGGCCTGCTCAAGGAGTTCGAAGCCGCCGCACGTCGCCAACGAGGAGTTTCTCAAAGAGATCAAGCATACGGTGGAAGAGCTGCTGGCGCGCGAAGGGATTCCGGCGCGCGTCGACGGGCGCGTGAAGCGCGCTTACTCGGTGTTCCAGAAGCTGAAGCGCCAGAAGATTACGCTCGACCAGGTGTACGATCTGCTGGCGGTGCGCATCATCACCGATTCGGTGAAGAACTGCTACGCGGCGCTGGGCGTGATTCACAACGAGTGGCATCCGATTCCCGGCCGCATCAAGGATTTCATCGCCATCCCGCGGCCGAACTTGTATCAGTCGCTGCACACCTCGCGTGATGGGGCCGGGCGGGCGGCACTTCGAAGTGCAGATCCGCACCGAGGAAATGCATCGCATCGCGGAGGAAGGCATCGCGGCGCACTGGAAGTATAAGGAGGGCCGGCGAGGGCGCGGCGGAGGACGATCAGCGCATCGCCTGGCTGCGGCAGTTGGTGGAGTGGCAGCGCGAAATGCACGACCCCGGCGAGTTCATGTCCACCCTCAAGGTGGACCTGTATCCCGGAAGAAGTTTACACATTCACGCCGCAAGGGTCGCGTGATCATTCTGCCGCGCGATGCGACGCCGATCGACTTCGCTTACGCGATCCACTCCGACGTGGGCAACACCTGTACGGGCGCCAAGGTCAACGGCCGCATCGTGCAGCTGAAGTACGCGCTGCGCAACGGCGACGTGGTGGAGATCCTGACGCAGGCGGGCCATCTGCCGAGCAAGGACTGGCTGGCGCTGGTCAAGACCTCGCGGGCGCGCAACAAGATCAAGCACGTCATCAACACCACCGAGCGCGTCAAGGCGATCGAGATCGGCGAGAAGTATCTGGAGCGGGAAGCGCGGCGGCTGGGCGTGGCGCTGAGCCGGATCTCGAAGGCGCAGATGGAAGCGGTGGCGGCCGAGTACGGTGTCAGCAAGATCGAGGATCTGTACGCGGCGCTGGGCTACGGGAAATATTCGGCGCGCCAGGTGCTGCAGAAGCTGGCGCCCGGATCAGGTCAAGCCCGAAGCTGCCGGAGACCGCGCCCGGCCTCGGCGAGCCTTCGGCTCAGCTCCCGCGCAGCGGCTCGCGCCGGGCGACCAGGACCTGGTCATCAAGGTGAAGGGCATCGACGACCTGCTGGTCTATCGCGCCAAGTGCTGCAACCCGATTCGCGGCGAAGCCATCGTCGGCTACGTCACGCGCGGCAAGGGCGTCGCGGTGCATTCGCTCAACTGCCCCAACGTGCAGAACCTGATGTACGAGGTGGAGCGCAAGATCGACGTGGAATGGGCGCGCGCAGCGTCGGAGACGTTCCCGGTGAAGCTGCTGGTCCATACCGAGGACCGGCCGGGCATGCTGAATCAGTTGACCACGGCGCTGTTCGACGAGCAGACCAACATCCGGAGCCTGGAAGCGCGCGGCGACGACGAACGCGCGGCCGACGGCGCCATCATCGACATGACCGTCGAGGTGAGGGACAAGAAGCAACTGGAGCGCATCGTTTCCGCGATCCGCCGCATCTCCGGCGTGCGCGATATTGAGAGAGTAAATCAGTGAGTCACCTGTCGCCAAGAACCCGAACACATCGCCATTTCAAAATCCAAAGGCATCAAGATCGACTGGAAGGACGACCATCACAGCGAGTATGCGTATCGCCTACTTGCGCGATGAATGTCCCTGCGCCACTTGCACCGGCGCGCACGGCACGCCGCCGCAGAAGACGAATTATGCGGAACCGAGCGAGTCGTTTCCGATGTACAAGCCCAAGCTGAGGATGAATGAGGTGGAAGCGGTGGGCGGCTACGCGATTCGCATCGACTGGTCCGACGGGCACAATACCGGCATTTATTCTTTCGACCATTTCCGCAGGATTTGTCCCTGCGACGAGTGCCGCGCGGCGCGGGGCTGATCAATCTAACGGACTACTGTCCCGGATTAGGTCCTGCCAGACAATGCGCCCGGCCACGATGGTTGCTATCGGTCCGCCGCGGAAGGTAGCGCCATCGAAAGGTGTGTTACGGCTCTTCGAATAAGAATTGTTGACGTTGTAAATCCATGCCCGCTGGGTGGAGAAAATGGTGACGTCGCCGGGCGCTCCGGGGGACAGGGTTCCGCGATTTAAGCCCAAAATGCGGGCTGGATTGACGGTGAACAATTCGATGAGCCGGGTGAGATTGATCTTGCCGGTGTGCAGCAGACGGTCGAGCGCTATGCCTAGCGCGGTTTCGAGGCCGATGATGCCGAAGGGGCACTTCTCAAATTCCTGCATCTTTTCGCTGCCGGCGTGGGGTGCGTGATCGGTGGCGATGGCGTCGATGGCTTCGTTGACGACCCCTTCGACGACTGCGTTCACATCACTCGAAGACCGCAGCGGCGGCTTCATTTTGTAGTTGCTGTCGTAGGGAATCATGCCGGCGTCGGTGAGCGTCAGGTGATGCGGCGTGGCTTCCGATGTGACGGGGAGGCCTTTGAGCTTGGCGTAGGCCACCATTTCCACGGAGTGTCGCG
>CAVVZG010000110.1:0-10016 GCA_963752205.1 Bryobacterales bacterium
GAAGGTGGCGAGATCGACGTCGAGGCAATGCTGGCTGCCGAAGCTACCGAGCGTGCTGAGTCCCCGAACATCTCCTACTTCGCGTTCACCGCCACGCCCAAAGCCAAGACGCTGGAGCTGTTCGGCCGCCCGAGACGGCCGGACGGAAGCCTGCGTGCCGTTCCACGTGTACTCGATGCGGCAGGCGATCGAGGAGGGCTACATCCTCGACGTGCTGACCGGGTACACACGTACAAGACTGGCGTTCAAGATCGGAACAGAACGCACGAGCCGGACGACGAGGCGATCAGGCCGGCGACCAAGGAGGTCATCGGTGGGTCAAGCTCCACCCGCAGACGATCGCGCAGAAGGCCGCAGATCATCGTCGAACACTTCCGCGAGAACGTAGCCGACCTCCTCGACGGGCACGCCAAGGCGATGGTCGTGACCGACTCCCGCAAAGCGGCGGTCCGCTACAAGCTCGCGATCGACTCGTACATCGCCACGAAGGGTAGGATACGGCACCCTGGTCGCGTTCTCCGGGCATCCGGTCCACGACCCCGAGTCAGGGCCGGGCGACTTTCACCGAAGCCGAGATGAACCCCGGCGTGCATGATCTGCGCAACTCGTTCGCGGGTGACCAGTACAAGGTGATGATCGTCGCCAACAAGTTCCAGACGGGATTCGATCAGCCGCTGCTGTGCGCGATGTACGTCGATCGGATCCTGTCCGGTGTCACCGCAGTACAGACCCTGTCGCGGCTCAACCGCACATATCGCACCCCGTCGGGCATCCAGAAGACCGCGGCGCTGACGTCAGGTCGTGGACTTCGTTAACGAGCCCGAGGGAGATCCGAAGGCGTTCGAGCCGTACTTCACCGACGCGTTCTTAGAGACCGAGACCGACCCAAACCTGGTGGCACGACTGTCGGCGAAACTCGATACCGGCCGGCATCTACACCCAAGCTGAGATCGACCAGGTGGCAAAGGCTCGGGTGGCCGGCAAAGGCAACAATGCGCTCGCGGCAGCCATCAGACCCCGCCAAGAAGCGTTCGCCGAGCGCTACCAGGCCGCCCTGATCGACAACGGCGGCGAGGGCGATAAGGCAGCGCTGGCCGACCTGGACATGTTCCGCAAGGACGTTGGATCACTCGTGCGCCTCTATGACTTCATGTCGCAGATCATCGACTACGGCGACCCGGCACTGGAGAAGAAGCAGATCTATCTGCGAAACCTCGACCAGGTGATCCAGCCCGACAACTACACCGCGCCCATCGATCTGTCCGACGTCGTGCTGAAGCAGGTCAAGCAGATCGACAGGGGCAGAATCGATATCAGTCTCGGTGTGCGGGTCGGATTGTCGGGCATCACCGCCGCCGGGTCCGGAGAGAAGCGCGACCCGAAGATGGTCGCCTTCCAGCAAGTGCTCGATCGGCTCAACGACCTATTCGGGTCCGAGGACTTCACCGAGTCGCAGAAGGTTTCGTTTCTCGAAGCGATGCTGCGGACACTGCTAGACGACGATTCGCTTGTGCAGCAGGCGAAGGTCAACTCCGCCAAGCAGTTCGTCGAGTCCCCTGACTTCGATTACGCCGTTACCGGCGCGGTCGCCGACAATCAGGGCGCGCACGAGAAGATGAGTGACTACTTCTTCACCAACGCGCCCGGCAGGTCACACTTGATCTCGGACATTGCCAAATGGTTCTACGAGGTCGCGACCGAAGAACCGGTCGGGGCGTGAGGAGTGGGATGAGTGCAGCGAGGATTGACGGGAAGGTCGAGGGGGGAGGTTGCGCGTCGGCGTTCTCCACTCAGAGGGCCGCGTCTATCTGGGCGATCCCACAAGTTCAGGTCGATGATGGCGGCTTCAGCCAGGGTGAGGTCGACGTCTGGTGACATGGCGGACCGGATGTAGTCGTCGGCCCAGTGGTTGGTGCGACTACGGACGGTGGCCATCCGCGGGGTGGGCGTCCGAGTGCTCGTGCCTCCGCGGCCCGGGCTTCAAAGACCGCGACCGCCGCGGCTCGGATGTCGGCCAGTGCAGGAGCGCCGGTTGTCGCGGCCAGGTCGCGGAGCAGCAGCAGGTCGACGACGTCACGCGCCCGGTCGTTGATCGATACTGGTGGTTCGTGCGGGTCTGAGACAGCGTGGAGCTTCTGTGCGATTTGGAAACGCAGCGCGAATCCTACCAGTGCGTCCGGATCGGGGAGCCCGAAGCCGCTGAGTGGCGGCGCTTCGATCGTCTCGTCCTCAGCTCCGATACCGGCCTCGTCGGCAGAGATCTCGAACGGGATGCGCCGCCAGGTCACGCCGCGCAGCTCGAGGATGATGTCGAATCGTCGTGGCTTGATGATCTTCGCCGGAGAATCCACAACCTCGACCTCTCCACGGCGTAGCGTGAGCGGCCCCCTGGCCTCGTCGCCCAGTTGCGTCTCGGCCTGGGTGATCCAGGTATTCAGAACGCGAGCCGATGCGGGTTGCTTGGCTTTGGGTTCAGGGCTTTCAGGAGTTCCGCGAAGCGTGACGCGATCCGTTCATCGCTCATGCGGGGCTCCAGTGAGTCCGCGAGTTTGCGCTGCTCGGTGCTGCTGAGGTATCCCTGTGCCTGTCCGCGTTCTAACGCCTGGCGGATCAGATAGTTCGGCGTGCCGTACGCGATCAGTGCGCGACGGCGGTCACCGGCGTAACCGTCGGGATCTCCTGCCACCACCCGATCTGTGGCGGTGCGAGATCCTCGTAGTGGATCACGTAGGCGTCGCCGCCGGTGCGCCGCAGCCTGCGGTGCTTGCCCACGGTGATATGTACTCGGTTGGGGTTCACGTCACCGATGCCGTAGGCGTCGAGCGCGGTCTCGTGACTCAGCGCCGCCTCGGGCAGTCGTGTCCAGAGCACTGCCAGCATGAGTTGATCGTGCTCGCCGACGGGATATCGGGGGAACCGGTAAACCCCGTGCGCGACCCTGTCCAGCGTGCCGCGGTGGACGAGCATCTGCAGTGCCTGCTTGCTCACGCCTGCGTCGCGTGCTTGCTGAGCAGTCATAAAACCGTGCTGTGCATCGGCGATCTCCCACAGAGCTTCGCGTGCCAACCTCCCCAGTGTGCATGGCAAAAGGATAACGAAACCGTTAACCTCTGCCAGAGGTTGACTCCTCGGTTCTCGGACCTGCCTTCCACAACGCGCACGTTCTGCAAATCAAACGCGTGCAGCGGCTGCCCCCACTCCTTCATTACGAAATTGGTGATGTCGACAACATTGTTAATCGGCCGCGACCCCGTCGCGAGCAACCGGCTAGCCAGCCACGCTGGCGATTTCCCCACGCTAACTCCGCTGATCACCTGACACGTGTACCGAGTGCACGCCGCGCGATCTAGAATCTTCACCGGCATCACAGCGTCGCTGAAAGCAGCCGGCTGCGGCGCCTCCGGCAAAACTAATTGCAAACTCAAAAGCGCCGCCAGCTCCCGCGCAATCCCGATCAGCCCCAAGCAGTCCGGTCTGTTGGGATACACCTTCATGTGCACCAGCGCCTCGCTGATCGCCATCACCTCAGGCAAGCTCTTGCCCAGCAGTGCCTCATCGTGAAACACCTGCAACCCCGTCCCGCTCGCCGTCATCCCCAACTCGCCGTCCAGACAAATCATCCCCTGCGACAGCACACCGTGAAAATGATCCTCGTGAATGGAAACCCCCGTCGGCAATTCCGTCCCAGCCAAAGCCACCGGCACTCCCCAGCCAACTTCCAGCGGATGCGCCGATGCCGCCACGATCCTCCGTACCTCGCCCGGCGCCACTTCCACATCGCAGACGAACTTATCGCTAGTCCCCTCCAGCGGCTTCTTCGAGCGTATAAATCCGACCCGCACCCCCGCCAACTCGCGCCCCAGCATATGCGTCGCTTCGACGTCTAGCCCCACGCGCGGCAACGCCGTCAGCAGTTCCCCCAAAGGCACGCGCGGCGACAAATAATCCAACAACCACCCAGTGTTGACGATCATGATTTAGAACTGACGCAGGAACGCTTCCTCGTTGTCATACAGCAGGCGAATGTCATTGATCTGATGCCGCAGCATCGTGGTCCGGTCAACGCCCATGCCGAACGCAAACCCCTGGTGCTTTTCCGGATCGAGCCCCCCCGCGCGCAGCACCTCCGGCCGCATCATGCCGCTGCCCAGCACCTCCAGCCACCCCGTTCGCGAACACAACGCGCAGCCCTTCTGCTTGCAGACAACGCAACTGACGTCCACCTCCGCGCTCGGCGTAGTGAATGGAAAATAGCTGGGCCGAAAACGCAACTTCGCGTCCGGCCCAAACAGCCCCTTAGCGAGCTCCGTCAGCGTCCACCGCAGATCCGACATGCTCAACTTCCGCCCTACCGCGAACACATCCAATTGCTGAAAAATCGGATAATGCGACGCATCGATATCGTCCGCGCGATAGCAGCGCCCCGTTGTCATCGCGCGAATCGGCACCTGCCCCCCGCTAGCGCGCATCACCCGAGCTTGAAACGCCGTAGTATGCGTGCGCAGCAACCGCCCTTGGCCCACGTAAAACGTGTCATGCATATCCCGCGCCGGATGCCACGCGGGCGTGTTCAGAGCGTCGAAATTGTAGTATTCACTCTCGATGTCGGGATAGTCATCGTAAGAAAATCCCAGCCCCATCAGGATCTTCTTCATGGTCTCGGCCGTCGCCGTCATGGGATGCACCCGCCCCGCCCAACGCCGCCTTCCAGGCAGCGTCACGTCCAACTCCGGCCCAGCAGGCCTTGCCGTTTCCTGCAGCCCCGCGCGCCGCTGTTCGATCGCTTCCTCGATCCGGTTCTTCGCCGCGTTCACAGCCTGCCCGAACGGCTTGCGCTCTTCCGGCGCCAGCGAGCCCAACACTTTCATCTGCGCCGTCAACTCCCCGGCTTTGCCAACGTACTGCACCCGCGTCTGCTCCAGCGCCGCCAGCGAGTCAGCCTGCGCGATGTGGGCGAGCGCGCGCTCCACGAGTTCTTGGATCGATTGCATAACAGAGCTTTTGAGCGGAAACTACAAGTGTAACAACATGCTGCTGCCACGCGTACTCGAACCCGAAGTCATGTCTGGTGCCGACGAAGCCGTCGAATACGACGAAATGGATTTCAGCGCTACCGATCAGCTCTTCGCCCAGCGCGCCGCCGAACTAGCCGCCGCCACAGCCGTCACCTGGATCGCCGATCTCGGCTCCGGCAACGCCAAAATTCCCCTGGCGATGTGCCCGCTCCTGCCTAACGCGGCCCGCGTTTGCGCCGTCGAGATGTCCACCGAAATGCTAGCCGTGGCCGCCCGTAATCGCGCGCGCGATGGAATCAATCTCCACCTAATAGCCGCCGACGCCAAGCGCGTTCCCTTCGCCGATCATTCTGTCGGAATGATCACCTCCAACAGCCTGATCCACCATATCCCCGACCCCCGCGCCGTCTTCCAGGAAATCGCCCGCATCGCCCGCCCCCGCGCGCCGATTCTTATCCGCGACCTGGTGCGCCCAGAAAGCGCGCAGGCTCTCGACCAGTTAGTCGAAGCCCACGCCGCCCCATGGAGCCCGCTCCAACGCACGCTCTTCGCCGATTCGCTCCACGCTGCCCTTACACTCGAAGAAGTGCGCCAGATGCTCGACCAATGCGGCCTCCCCGACGTAAAAGTCACCCAGATAACAGACCGCCATTGGAGCGCCGAGCGTGCCTGACGATCAGCAGAATCCCAACCCCTTGCACCTAGGCACCCGCGACGATTTCTCCGCGCTGCGCTCCGCTCTCCTCGCCGCCGGCTACACCGAGCCCGCCATCTGCGAACGCCTGAGCCTCCAAAAAATCTCACAATTCAAATTCGCTACCGAACGCCGCCCGCCTCCGCGCCCCATGGAGCAGAATCCAGACCCGCTCGATCTCCTCATCCGCCTGTTCCTCGAAAGCGAACCCCTGCACCGCGACACCGCGAGCGCCTTGCCGCTGGGACTTTTCTCAACATTAGGCCTGATCTCGCCCCACGCCGCCGACTTGCTCTCAGGCACTGTGATGCTCCACCCGCTACGTGAGCTCTACATCGTGTCCGACCGCCCCATCCCCATCGAAGGCGCCCACCGCCGCCCTCCCGACGACTTCGTGTATCCCGCCCTGATCCCCAACACGCAGTTGTTCCTTGACCTGATTCCTCCATCCCCCTGCGATGCGTTTCTCGATCTCTGCGCGGGTACCGGAATCGCAGCTCTAGTAGCCGCGCGCGACGGCGCCGCGCACGCTTACTCCAACGACATCACCGAACGCTCCACCGTCTTCGCCGAATTCAACCGCCGCCTCAACGGCATCGCGAACCTCACCGCCGCGCAAGGCGATCTCTATGAACCCGCCGCGGACCTCACCTTCGACCGCATCGTAGCCCATCCCCCCTACGTCCCCGTCTACCGCCCCAACCTGATCTTTGACAGCGGCGGTCAAGATGGCGAACAGATTTCCCGCCGCATCATCGAAGGCCTCCCGCGCTATCTCCGCCCCGGCGGACGCTTCTACGGACTCACCATGGGCAGCGATCGCGACCACCCCTTCGAACACCGCCTGCGCGAATGGCTCGGCCCCGCCGAAAAGGATTTCGACGTTGCTTTCGTCAAGCGCATCACCCGCACCCCGCGCGAATGGGCCGCCGAATCCGTCATCAGCAAGAAAGGAGCCGTCACCGACATCCCCAACTGGCGCGCTTTCTTCGAAAACTTGCACGTCCAGGCGCTGGTCTACGGGCTTGTCATGATCCAACGCCGCGTCCAGCCCCGCCCCGTGTTCACCGTCCGGCGCCAGATCGGCCCCCGCACCGGACCCGCGGAACACGCCTGGCTGTTCGATTGGGAAACCTCCGCCGTGTCCCATCCCGCAACCTGGGCACTCTCCTGGAAGCCGCGCGCCGTCCCCGGCATCCATCTGCGTGTTGACCACGCTTTCGAAAACGGCAACTGGATCCCTGAAACCTATCTCCTCGAAACCGATCACCCTTTCGACAGTGAACTCCCCGCGCAAGCCTGGACAGCCCACTTATTCACACGCGCCGACGGCTCCCGCACCACCGCCGAGCTCCTCGATCAGCTTAAAACCGATGGCGCATTGCACCCCCAAACACCCCCCGAGGCGTTCGCCGAAATGCTCTCTACTCTGATTTCAGGCGGTTTTTTACAGGTATAACCGCGACACCCTTATCGCGCAACTGTTTTTGCAAACCCTGGCGTTGCGTTTCCAACAACCGGCGTTGATGAGTCTCCACTTCCTGGTCTGTCGCCAGCCGGTGCGATTTCCCATATAACAGTTTCGCCGCCGCCCCCGCCGCCACTTCCGCAATAGACCCCGCCACTTGCCCACGCGCCCGATTCTCCAGGCTCATCAGCCAGACATCCGCCGCCAGCGTCTGCTCAATCGCCCGAATCTCCTGCCAGTATTTCTTCAAGTCCGGCATTTACGCGTCCCCGCGCAGCACGCGCGCAATCTCACGTGCCGCGTCTTCGCGCGCCTCCACGCTCATTTTTGGATGAATGTGTTCGATCTGAATCGCCGTCTCCTCATGCCGCCCGCCCAGCTCCGCCGCCACCGAGCGCCGCAGCTCCTCCAGCGTCTGCGCATCTAGACTCCGCACTAAATCGTCGAACTTCGAATTCATGTCCTATCTCCCCAATTGTTTTTCGATCGAATCCGCGTTCGCCGAAAGCTGCACCGCTCGATATTTCAGCTCCGCCGCCCGCGCCAGCAGCGCCCCCGACACGCCCTTCGACAAATCCACCGGCAGCACCATCTCCTCGCCCACGGCCTCGCGCAATTGATCCAGCACCCTCTCTGCCCGCTCCTGCGCGATCTCCTCGAGAGCCCGCGCCCGCGTACTCACCGCGTGCGACTCCTCCCGCAACCGCGCCCACAGGGCCATCGGCAGCAGCCGCTCGACTAATCGTTCGATCGCCCTTGTCGCCTGCCGGCTGCGATTTTCCAGCGTCGCCAATTCGCTCAACCCCTTGAAATCCAGCTTTTCCCCACTCGCCGCCGATTGAATCACCGCGTCTAGCGCCGTCTCCCGCAGCGCTCCCAGCTTCTCCCCGGTTTCTTTGGCAAACTGGTTCAGCGCCCGCTCCGCCCTCTGCAGACTCGCCAAATTCTGCTCCGCATTCCGCTGCACCGCGGCCGCCTCCAGCACCGCCGCTGACTCCTCTGCCGCGCTCGCCGCCGCCTCCACGCGCTCCTGCAAATCCTCGACGAGTTGCCGTTCATCCCCCGTCGCCACCGCATGCAACGTAGGCGTCTGCACGATGTCAAAGCTCATTTACACCCGTCCTTTCGCCCCCGAGCCTAGCCCCGCGCCTCCCTCCGTCGCCTGCCTCCAAACACGCAACTCCAAGCAGCCCAACGAGATGAAACCGCCCGCAGCACGTGCTTCGCCATATCCAAATTTACTTGCCATGCAATTTAAATAATTGATTGGACATCAATGAGCATTATCGATAGACTTCGTAAAGAAGTTATAAAGAGTTATCAGCCGTACCCGCCTTGTCTGCGGGAGAGGTTCCGTTTAAAACAATTTCTGTTTCACCTAGGGCACCCGTGCCGCACCCACGGTCGAGGTGTATCCAGGCGCCAGCGGACTTAAATACCAAGCGTAGAGAGGATACGAATTATATGGAAAAAAGACTATCTTTCCCCGGCAAAATCAGCCGCTTGCGGGAACGCCTTCGGAATCCTGAATGGCGCCATTACGGCAAAATCTTGCTGATGGGAAAACTCACAGGCGTCGGCCTGATCCTGCTAGCCGCCGTTCTGATGAACCCTGACTTGCTCGGGCTGCGCACATTCGCCGCTGACCCGGTGCTAAAAGGGAACGACATCGTCAACCCGCTGAACACGGTATGGGTGCTGCTCGCCGCGTTCCTGGTGTTCGGTATGCAAGTGGGTTTCACCATGCTCGAAGCTGGTTTCTGCCGCTCGCGCGAAACCGTCAACGTGCTGATGGAATGCGTGGTCGATACCTGTCTCTGCGGTCTCCTGTTTTACGCTTGGGGCTTTTCGTTCATGTTCAGCCACGGTAACGGTTGGATCGGCTTAAACTGGTTCTTCCTGCAAGGCGCTCCGCACACCTACGAAGGTACGGGCGTCGCGTTACTGGCTTATTGGCTGTTCCAGTTCGCTTTCGCCGATACTTGCTCCACCATCACTTCCGGCGCGATGATCGGCCGCACTGCTTGGGTCGGTGACCTGATCTACAGCTTCTGCGTGTCGGGCTTCATCTATCCGATCATCGGCCACTGGGCCTGGGGTCCGGATGGCTTCCTCGCCACCATGGGCGCCGCCGGCTTCTTCCTGCCGTCGCTCGGCACCAGCTTCCATGACTTCGCCGGTTCCACCGTGGTTCACACTATCGGCGGCTTCATCGCCCTGGCCGGCTCCATCGTTCTCGGACCGCGCCTGGGCCGCCGCTTCAAGCGCGACGGCGGTGGGCCCATGATGCCGCACGATCTGACCATCGCCTGCTCCGGCGGTTTGATCCTGTGGTTCGGCTGGTACGGATTCAACCCCGGCTCCACGCTCTCCGCCATGGACTTTGAAGGCATCGGACGCGTTGCCGCCAATACCACCTTGGCCGCCTGTTCCGCCGGTTTCGCCGCCATGTTCGTGGCCTACTTCATGAGTAAGAAGTGGGACATGAGTTTCACCGTCAACGGCTTCTTAGCCGGACTCGTCGCCATCACCTGCCCCTGCTATTGGGTCAGCCCCACCGGCGCGATTCTGCTCGGCGCAGTCGCCGGCGTCATCGTAGTCTACGGCGTGGAACTTCTCGAGTACCTCCGCATCGACGATCCCATCGGCGCAGTCCCGGTGCACGGCATGTGTGGAATCTGGGGAACCTGGTCGCTGGGCCTGTTCGCTACCGGACAGTTCGGCGCCTCCGGCCAGTTCGCGGCTGACAACTCCGCGCCTCTCAAAGGCCTCTTCTACGGCGGGGGCACCCAGGTGCTGGTAGCCCAGATCGTCGGCAACGCCATCATCACGGTGTCCA
>CAVVZG010000111.1:0-5678 GCA_963752205.1 Bryobacterales bacterium
CGTCACCGGCAACCCAAATCAGTGGTTCAATCCTGCCGCCTTCATCGCTCCCGCGCCCGGCACCTGGGGAAATGTGGGCCGCGGCGTTTACTACGGCCCCGGTTTGGCGAACCTGGATTTGTCGCTCTTCAAGAACACCGCGATCACCGAAAGAATCAGTCTGCAGTTCCGCGCGGAAGCTTTTAATTTGCTCAACCATGCCAACTACGGAACGCCCAATGCCACGGTATTTACCGGCACCACCACCGATCCGGTGACGAAATTAACGGTCCCAGCCGTGAATCCATCAGCCGGTCTGATCACATCGACGGCAACCTTCTCGCGCCAAATTCAATTGGGACTAAAACTGATTTTCTGATCGCTTGGGCGCGAGCAGTGCAGTAAGAATCACCGAAACAATACTCACGATCAGCGCGCCGATGAACGCCGGCGCGAAGCCGTCGACGTAAAACCCCACGTGGAACCAGCGCACCGCGATGGCGGAAGCCATCCACAGCGTGAGTCCATTGATCACCAGAACAAACAACCCCAGCGTCAGAATAATCAGCGGACAGGACATTAATTTGAGAAGCGGCCTAACGACCGCGTTTACCAGCCCCAAGATGATCGCCATCGCCGCAAATACCGTCCAGGCCTCACGCTCCACGCGAATTCCCGGCACCAGCCACGCCGCAACCACCAGCGCCACGCTTGTGATGAACCAATGGATCAGGATTCGCATGTCTTCCTAATGAAGCAGACGCGTAAACTGCGCCACCTGTTTCACTTGCTCGAAGTCATGGACCGTTTTCAAGATCTCGTCGATGCGTTTGGCAGGCAGCTTGGAATCCGGCATCAGCGCATGATATTTCGCATCCACGTCGCTCCACTCAATCCCCCGTGGCCCGGAACCCTTAGGCGCATCCACGGTGCTCGTGAACCTCGCTCCGGATTTCGTGACAATCGTTACAGTCCCGCCCCAGTTCCAGTCGTAGTGCACCGCGGGCGGCGCAGGGTCCGCTTCCACCAAACCAATCAAGCGCGCCACCACCGGACTGTGAATCTTCTCCGGCGTCACGTTGCTCCAGTTGAAATCCCTGTCAGCCACCGCGGATGCCACGAAATACGCCAAGCTGTGGATCGCTTCGATCATGTCCGCGGGAGGCTTCGAGCCATATTGAACACTAGTCTTCGACGGCCCCGACACCAGAATTTTCGCAATCTCCTCCGGTGCCACGTTGGCTTTTCTCGAAGCATTGGCCGCCGCCTCCGCCGACGAATGCAGGGCGTGCGCGCCCGGCACCAACTTCACCGCCATGTATTTCACGATGTCCCAGTCCGGCCCCAGCGGCCGCGTCACATGCTGCGCGTCCCATTTCCCCTTACCGAAAACTTCCAAGAAACCACCCTTTGCTTCGAGCAGATCCGGATTTACCGTATAACCGCGAGCCGCAGCCTGCGCCGCATTGACAGCGCACAACGCGGCATTTCCAGCGTGGTATTCGCGCGCCCAACTGTCAGTGCCGATCAATAATCCGCCCATGGTGGTCGAAGTCATCGCGATTGCATTCGCCATCTGCTCCGGCGTCAGCTTCAGCAGCTTCGCCGCCGCCACCGTCCCTCCGAACGCGACGATGATCGACGCATGCAATCCCGACCTGCCGTTGTTGAGGGCCTCGCCCATGCGCCCCGCCGCTTCATACCCCGTCACGATCGCGGAGAGCACGTCCGGCCCGGACGCGCCCGTGTGTTCCCCAATCGCCAGCCCGATCGCCGTCAAACTGGTGCCGGTATGCGCCACATTCCGCAGGTCGCTGTCGTCGGAAGCGGCCGCATCGCTCAGCATGGCGTTCACGCGCGCCGCTTGCGTGATAGGCAGCTTCGCCCCGTCGTACCAGATAGTCGCCTCAGGCTGCCCGCCCTGCTCCTTCGCGAGATCGCGCACAATGCGCGCCGAGCCGATCAACGACCCCGGCGCCGCGCTTGCCAAAGTGCTAGCCAGGATAATTTTGGCGTGCTTGATAGCCAACGGCGGTAAATCTGCGAAAGTAGTCCGCGCGAACAGCCGGGCCAGCGCCACCGCCAGAGGCGTTTCTTGGGCCCGCAAAGGGATCGCGCCCAATGCTCCGGCAGCTAGCGCGCCTTTGAGGAGCGTCCGCCGAGTAGTTTCGAAATCCTTTGGTCTCAAGGCCGTAGTATACACTCCGGCGTCCACCAGGCCCTGAAATGCGCCAAGCGGAAATACGCCAATCCGCAGGCTTTCAGGTTTGATATATCTCTGATACAATCGGCCTTCGGAACAGGAGAACGACATGGCAAAATCCAAAAACCCCGCACCCGGCCGCCGCGGCTTTCTAAAAGGCGCCGCGGTAGGCGCCGCCGCGGGAGCCGCCGCTCTGGTCGGAACCCCCGCCGCGAAGGCGCAAGAGGGAACAGCACCGCGTGGCGCCGCGCCTCCGGGAGCCGCGCAGCGAGCCGCCGAAACCGGACCGCCCGCCGCGGTATCGGTCGAGACCACGGATCACCCCGGGTCCGATTATATGGTCGATGTCATCAAGTCCCTGGGCATCGAATACTACGCTGCGAATCCTTCTTCCACGCTGAAGAGCCTGCACGAATCGCTCCTGAACCACGGCGGCAACACCAATCCGGAATTCATCACCTGCACTCACGAAGAGGCCTCGGTCGCGCTCGCCAACGGCTACTTTAAAATCGCCGGCAAGCCGATGATGGCGGGCCTCCACGGCACCGTCGGATCGCAGCACGCCAGCATGGCGGTCTATAACGCCTATTGCGATCAGGCTCCCGTCATCGTGGTCATGGGCAACATTCTCGATGCAGGCCAGCGCCGCGGTTACGTCGATTGGCTGCATAGCTCGCAAGACGTCGCCGCGATCCTGCGCGAATACACGAAGTGGGACGACTCTCCCGTTTCGCTTTCCCATTTCGGCGAATCCATGGTGCGCGCCTACAAGATGTGTATGACGCCTCCGGTGATGCCGGTGGCCTTGGTGTGCGACGAACCTCTGCAGGAGCGCCCCATCCCCGCCGAGTTTGACGGACGCATCCCCAAGCTCCCGGCGATCTCTTATCCCACTGCCGACCCAGCCACGCTCACTGCACTTGCCAAGATGCTGGTAAACGCCGACAGCCCCATCTTCGTGGCCTCCCGTTGCGCCCGCACCGCGGCAGGCCTGAAATCGCTCGTCGAACTAGCCGAACTGCTGCAAGCCCCCGTGATCGATCAGCACTTCCGCATGAACTTCCCCTCGCGCCATCCCTTGAATTATTCTTTCCGCGCGCGCGGCGTAGTCACCACCGCGGACGTGATTGTCGGCTGCGAAGTGCAGGATTTCTATGCCGTTCTTCATGCCTATGGCCGCGGCCGCGATGCCAATCCCCGGCGCATCACTAAGCCGGACGCGAAGATCGTCACCATCTCAGCAAACGACCTGTTCACTAAGAGCGTGTACGAGAACTTCCAACGCTTCGAAGACGCCGACATGGCCATCGCCGCCGACGCCGAAGCCACGCTCCCGTACTTGATCGAAGAAGTGAAGCGCCAGATGACCGGCGATCGCAAGCGCGCCATCGAAGCTCGCGGCGCGAAGCACGCCGAAGCCGCTCCCAAGGCCCTCGCGCAAGCCCGCCTCGAAGCGTCTTACGGATGGGATTCCAGCCCCATCAGCACCTCCCGCCTGTCCATGGAATTGTACGGACAGCTGAAGAACGAGGACTGGTCGCTGGTGAACGACACCGTCTTCCTGCAGAACTGGCCCCTGCGCCTGTGGGACGTGACCAAGCACTATCAATTCATCGGCGGACGCGGTGGTGAAGGCCTGGGCTACGGCCCTCCCGCAGCCGTCGGCGCGGCGCTCGCGAACAAGAAGTTCGGCCGGATCTCCGTCAACATTCAAGGCGACGGCGATTTCATGTATTGCCCCGGAGCCCTGTGGACCGCCGCGCATCACAAAGTCCCGCTGCTCACCGTGATGCACAACAACCGCGCGTACAACCAGGAAGTAATGCTGGTAGGCCGCATGGCCAGCGAACATAACAGGCCAGTCGACCGCTGCGGAATCGGCACCACACTCACCGACCCCAACATTCAATACGCGAAAATGGCGCAAAGCATGGGCGTCGAGGGGGAAGGTCCGATCACGGACCCCAAAGATCTCGCCCCCGCCATCGCCCGCGGCATCGCGGCTGCAAAACGCGGCGAGCCGTATCTGATCGACGTCGTTACGCAGGGCCGTTAAGGAGCAATGGTGAAGAGCATTCTGAAGTTCACATTCCTGGGACTGGTTTTCGGGATCGCCGCGCAAGCGCAGAATCCGGCCAACGGAAAAGCCGTGTTCATCAAGCAGCAATGCTTCCGCTGCCACGGCAGCGACGGCCAAGGCGGTGCCGGGGCCCGACTTGCGCCCAATCCCCCCAGTGTTGCCGTAATGCAGAAGTACGTGCGCAACCCGACCGGCGCCATGCCTCCCTATACGAATCAGGTTACCGACGCAGAAATCGCGGATATCCGGGCCTACTTAGCCACCGTGCCGGCCCCGCCCGCGGTCAAAGATATTCCGCTCCTGAATCAGTAATTCGGTTTCGGGCCGAGGAGCGAGCGCAATCCCGTAAACTTGTTACATGCCGACTGCAACTTGGAATGGTGCCGTGCTCGCCGCAAGCGACAATTGCATTGTGGTGGAGGGCAACCAATACTTCCCGCCCGATTCTCTGCACAGTGAGTACTTCAAGCCCAGCGATCACACCAGCGTCTGCGGCTGGAAAGGCACCGCGCAATACTACGACATCGAAGTCAACGGCGAACGCAACGCGAACGCCGCCTGGTACTACCCGGAAACCAAGGAAGCCGCCAATAACATCCGCGGGTACATCGGATTTTGGAAGGGCGTGCAGATCACTTAAGTGGTACGAACCTTCGGATTGACGCACATCGGCCTGGCGGTGAAAGACGCCGAGCGTTCTTTGCGCTTCTACCAACAGGTCTTCGGTGTCGAAGTCAACTATCGCGATGCCGGAACCATTCAGGTAACCACACCCGGCTGCCACGATGTAATTGTGTTCGACCAAACCGCCGCCCATGCGGGTCAAGCAGGCGGCGTCGGACACTTCGGTTTCCGACTGGTGTCAGCCGCCGACATCGATCTAGCCGTCGCGGAAGTGGAACGCGCCGGCGGCAAGATTCTGCGGCGCGGCGAATTCAGCCCCGGATATCCCTTCGCTTATGTCGAAGACCCCGACGGCTATGAGATCGAGATCTGGTATGAGTAGAAATGATTCTCACCGTAGGCCACTCCACCCATCCCATCGTAGAGTTCCTGGAGTTGCTGGCCGCCCATTGCGTCGAACAGTTGATGGACGTGCGCACCATCCCCAAGTCGCGCCGCAATCCCCAATACGACACCGACGCCCTCGCCCAGTCGTTGCGTGGGGCCCACATCCAGTATCGCCACATGCCCGGTCTAGGCGGATTGCGCCACCCTCGTAAGGATTCGATTAATAGCGCCTGGCAGAATGACAGCTTTCGCGGATACGCCGACTACATGCAGACCCAGGCCTTCGAAACCAGCCTTCAGGAATTGATCGATGCGTCCAAGTTGCATCGCACCGTCATCATGTGCGCGGAAGCCGTGCCCTGGCGCTGCCACCGGTCGTTGATAGCCGATGCGCTCCTGGCGCGC
>CAVVZG010000112.1:0-8704 GCA_963752205.1 Bryobacterales bacterium
AATTAGGGTGAGAGGAATTCCTGGATTCTGCTACCTTTGTATAGGAAGCGGCATGGATATTAATCCGGGGCAAATCTTATCGGTCGCGCTGGCATCGGTTCCCACGATGCTGACGGTGCTGATGGGGATTTTGATCAACAATTCCCGCCTGAGCGACGTCAACGCACGGATCAACGATCTTCGTAGCCATATGGATTCGCGCTTCGATGAGATGCGGGCTACCTGGCAGTCGGAACTGCGGCGTGTCGAGGAGGTTATCGACGCGCGGCTCAGGCACCTAGAAGAGCGCTGAGCGGGCTTACTTGTTGGTGACGCCGCTGAGGCCGGAGACGGGGCCTAGGTAGGCTAGCAGGCGGCCGGCGGTGATGGCTCCGAACCAGCAGATGAGAGAGGCCCAGGCCAGGCCTTTGGCGCCGGCAGGGAGCAGGCCGCGGTCGATCTCGGTGCTGCCGAAAATCTGCTTGCGGGTGCGGGTGATCAGCCAGACTCCGGCGAATACGAAGCCCATCTTGACGCCGAAATCCCAGTTGGTGAGTTTGGTTGAGGCATCCGCGATTAGCAGTACGGTCCCGGTGACGGCGTTCACCCAAAAACCGATCCAGATCAGCGGGTAGAGGCGCTCCATGGGGCGGATAGGAATCTTGGGCCAGAAGCCCAGGACCGCTAGGCTGATCATCGCGCTGAGACCGGCGACGACCGACATGCCAATGGTGTGCACTACCAGAAACGTTGGGAACGCCCAGATGGAACTGGATTCGCGCACCCAGATACTGAAGGGCATTTGCTCGAGCGTATTCAAAAAGTTCATGGCTAGCGTCCCTCTTTACGTTCTTCGCTCTCCGCGCTTTTGTCGATCAGATAGCCGAATACCGCGAATATCGCAGTCACGGCCAGCACTACCAGAAGGACTTCCAGACCTAACGGCACTTAGAACGCTCCTCCTATGAAGGGCAGCATGCTGCCGAAGTACAGCACGCCTACCCACAGCACGATGGCCGACACCGCCATGGCTTTGGCGGCGAAGGGAGCGTCCTGGCCTGCCTTCAAGACCCAGGCTTCGTCGAACAGCGTGAAGTAGAAAGCGTTGAGGCCGGCCAGCATCATCAGAATCAGTTTCCAGATGAAGGCGATGTTGTGCGCGTATTGTTCGGGCGAGGCCACGAAGAACAACATGCCGGAAACCAGGTTGATGCCGAATCCTAAAATCGCCCACGGCAAGAGGCGGTGCAAAGGCGGAAAGGCTACGTTCTTCATGACGCCCAGCATGCGCAAGTCGATCAGTAAGACCACGCCGATCAGCAAGGACAGGCCGATGAAGTGGAGGGTTTCGAGCGACGGCCAGCCGTAGGGAAGGCTGAGCACGAAGGATCCCACCTTGCGCGCGAAGTGGCCTTCGGGCGTAGTGGTCTCCATGGGAACTTGCATTTTCTTTCCATCTGGCATCAGTTGTTCCTGCAGGGCGCGGATTTCGGAATGGCGGATTTCACCGCCGATGTTGGCGGCGCGCGCTACCAGGCCGAAAGCGACCAGGGACATGATCAGGACTAAGCCGGTGGTCCAGCCTTCGATGTTTGAAGTACGGCGGAGTTGCCACAGTGCCAGCCAGGAGAAGGCGGCGGTCAGCAGGATGGCGGTGAAGGCCAGCAGGGCGGCGCCTTCGTGGGTCTGAATCAAGGTCTTCGAAACTAAAGTGTCGGTGCACGTGGGAGCGCGGGTGCCTCCCTCGCAGATCACTTCGGCGGCGGAGTTGCCGCTGACATAAGTGGGAATGGTGAGCATGCCGACGCCGACGAACAGAACCAGGGCGGCGCGCTTCAGTTCGGCGCTCTTCATCAGCAGGGCAACGACGAACATCGCCAGCGCGATCCCGAAACCAATGGTGGGAACGTGATTCAGAAGAAGATGCACATGCGTCATATCCATAGAGTCAACTCCTTAAACACACCCTCTAGCCACACCCTGCGAGGGACACACCTGCAGTCCCGGCTGCGGGCACCCTTCACTTTACTGCAAGTAGGGCGGCCCGGAAAGCGCTTACCTTGCCGTGCAAGGCCGTGGGATTCCAGCCGGACTGGTCGTTCTGCTTCTTGAAGTGAGTGCTGGTGATGAAGGGCTGGTTGAGATACATCGGGTCGTCCACCACGGTCGTGACCACCAGCCAGCTATCGCCATTCGGCTCGTTGGTACGATCGTAGTATTCCGTCAGAACCGTCTTGTCGCTATAGGGCACGCCATTCTTGCGCAGGTAACCTGCCTTCAGTTTGGTGGTGACCACCTTCAACGAACCGCCGCGCACCGGGCCACCCCGGCCGCCGCCAATAATATCCCACGACGCCTGCGATTGACCTTGCCAATCGCCGCCAGGGCTTTTGGGATCCTTGAAATAAAACATCCGGGTCTGGGTACCGGCGTCGGTTTCCACTTTCATGGTTTCATCGTCGGCCCAGGAAATACGCACGCGTCCGGGAACGCGCATGACGGCTGCGGCGCCATAGGATTTGCATTGGTTGCCGGCGGCTTCGTCCTTGGCGGGATCCCAGGTATCGGCCATCTTGCGGCCATCGGCATTCAGAGGAACGCTGGCGTAATCGCCTTTGGCGGGCGTGACCATGCGATAGCGCCAGTCTTCGGTGACTACGGCTACCCACTGCCCGGTTAGATCCACGGGCGAGGCGGCCTTGGCGTTGGCGGGGGGTGCTGCTCCCCGGCCCCCTTGGGCGTTCATAGCTACCGGTGCGAGCGAAAACGCTAGCGCGACCATCAAAAACGGCGCAGCGCGCCTCACTTGCAGGGTCTTCATGGATTCCTCTTCCTAACTTCGGCCTAGCGGGCGCACACGCGGCGCCACAACCATCACAAAAAGCCACCCGGCCTTGTTAGCCGGGTGACCGTCAACTATCCTAACCTAACTAAGCGCTGGCGGGCAGCGTTTAGTCGAAGGTACCGCCCCACTTCCAGCCATCCGACGGACGGGTGATGTTCACCATACGCAGACGGTGATCTTCGGGGTTGCGGCCCGGGTTGCCAACGATGATGACGTGGTCGCCCGGCTTCAAAGTCTCGCGGGTGACGCCCTGACGGCCGAGCTGGCCGCCTGCGCCCCATTCGACGGCCCAGCGCTGCATCATGCCCTTTTCATCCGGCG
The DNA here is from genome assembly GCA_963752205.1 of Bryobacterales bacterium. Taxonomy (GTDB): domain Bacteria; phylum Acidobacteriota; class Terriglobia; order Bryobacterales; family Bryobacteraceae; genus Palsa-187. The sequence continues at coordinate 3,146 of CAVVZG010000112.1, forward strand.
CCTCGACGTGGACGAAGGAGTGCGGGTTGCGATACAGGAACTGAACCAGGTTGCCTTCGATTTTCTGGGTCTTATCTTCAAAATAGGTCGCGGCGAAGGAGTGGTGGGCGTAGGCCCGGCCACTGGAAACTACCATCGCGCCAGCCACCAGGACCAATGCAAACAGTGTGCGCTTCATTAACGTTTTCTCCTGAGACTAATCTAAACTTCTGACCGCCAGCCGTTGAAATTTAGCATACGCCCGTGAGGGACGTCAAGGCCAAACGGCTTAGCCACAAAAAGGTTAACATGTGAACCATCCAAACGAACCATAGAGCTGGTCAAGATGCAGTCAGTGACCGGTCAGTGACGGAGTTACGGCCGCACTTACCTTTTTGTTTTCAACCGGCTTGGGAGCTTCTTTCCCAACGAACTTCAGGAAGTCCGCCATGGTGACCAAACGGCCGTGAATGGGAGCGATCTTCGAAACGTCCAGCTTCAGGCGCTGAATGTTGTCGTAGAGATTCAGGGAGGACGCCGGGGGACTGAGCGGGGGCGCGGCGTCGGCGGCGGGGGGATTGTACTCGTCGGCTTCGACCAGGATCTTGCCCGCGGGGATATAGGCGATTAACATTCCTTCGTTGTGGTTGTCGTCCTTCATCGCATAGAGCTCGATTTTCTGGGAGCCGTCGGTGAGGACGTAGCGGTCCATCACGGGGAGGATGACGGGGGTCTTGGGCGACTTCGCCAAGCGATCGGGGGCAATGGTGGGCTTCATCTTGAACATCTGGTCATAGAAGGCCTTGTTCATGGGGTGCGTGAGGATGGTGGCGCCTTCGGCGACGTAGGTGCGCAGGCCGCCCGAATGATCGAAGTGCTGATGGGTGTTGATCAGGTACTTGATGGGCTTGTTGATGACCAGGCGCTTAGCTTCGGCTATCACGGCCTCGGAGCGCTCTTCACTGAGAGGAGCTTCGATGATGGCGATGTAATCTTTGAATTCGACGACCAGGCTGTGATGGGTGCCTCCGGTTAAGTACCAGACGCCGTCGGCTAGAAGCTGATCGGACACGTCGTTGCGGGGGGCTTCGGCGGTTTTGACGCCATCGGGCACGGGCAGCGGCGCGGGGGCGTTGGGCTTCACGTCCTTGACCATCAAGTCGAAAACGGGGTACGCGCCCTGAGTTTGCGTGATGCGCGAGGGGAACTTCACGCCCATGTAATCTTTGTAATCGGAATAGGTGGTGGTGATCAGCATGTCGCCGAGCACGGGGTTGGGGAACTTGGCTTCGACCTTGGTGATCATGTTCTTCTCGTCGACGAAGGCTTCCATCGGATACTTGCCGAAGCCTACTGAAATGACGGTGACGGGCTTGCCGCCTTCGGTTTTCTTCGAGACTTTGGCTTCGCAGTCCCAGTTGATGGCGCAGCCGTTGCCGAGTTTGGCGGCTTTGAGGAAGCCATGGGGCGTCATCCAGATCTGCAGCTTGCGTTCTTCTAACGTGGCGCCGAACTGGGCCACTTGGTTGGGTCCGGCGACGTTCCAGGCGATGTTGCCGGCGACGTTGTTGTTCTGTTTTTGTTCGCCAATAATGGGTGCGCCGCCGCCGCGGACGGGGTTGTTGCCTTGGATGCGGGTCAACTCCTCTTTCGAGGAAGAATCTGTGTAATTAATGGTGCGGGTGTAGGACGTGACATCGAAACGGGGCCAGGGGGCGGTGGGATTCACGCCTTGTCCGAGGTTGGCGTTGGAGCCGATGCCGGAATACTGAAGGGATTTCAAATCGGCGCCGCCCATGGCTTTTTCGACGGCGGCGATGACGGATTTAGCGTCGCCTTTCGCTTCGGTTTTGGCGTCCTCGGCGGGCAACAAACAAGCGGTTAAAACACAGCCTATGATGACGTTAAAAAACAACTTCTTGAACATAATTTTCTCCATGATTCTTCCCAAGCCGCCGCGCCCGTGGCCCCTGCCGGGCGCGCGTGGACTTTCGCCGAAAATCATACGTTAGCGGGCGGGGTCGAGTCAAGGCCAAATGGCTAGCGGGACGAGCGCTAATGGGTGTCGTGGCTGTGCGAATCCGCAGGCGAAACAGCAGCTTTCGCGGCGGTTCCGATTTTGACGGAGTGGGCCAGCATTTCCTTGTTGCCTTCGGGGATGTCGACGACTACACGGGCGCCGGGGATGAGGTCCAGGCGCTGGGCTTTTTGGTCGTTCTTCGTCAGTTCGGTTTTGTCGTCGAGCTTTACGTCGACGTTGCCTTTGGCGGTCTTCACGGTTAGGACATTGTTCGAGACTTGGACTACTGTGCCCATTACGTGGTCGAAACCGCCGTGGGCGAGAGCCGGGATGGCGGCTAGGCACAGCCAAGCGATTTTAGTGATGGTGGTGTTCATGGGGATTTGCTTCTCCTTGTCCTTCTAGAAATTTCTTTTCTTCCTCTTCTTCTTTGAGGTCGTCGGGGCCCTTCGGGTTTAGCTTCTCCATCTCCTGCTTTTCTTCGAGGGTGAGTTGCGGGAGGTGGCGGATGAAATAGACCAGCTTCCAGGAATCCTGCTCGTCGTGGGAGGAACCGCTGCCCCAGGCGGGCATGGCGGTGAGGCGTACTCCATTTTGAATGACGTAGAACAGTTCGCCGTCGGTTAACTTCTGGGTTGCGTCCAGGCGCATGTCGGGGGCAGGGGGCGAGGTGTGCTTGCCGAGCAGGGTGTCGCCGCTGCCGTCGTTGGCGTGGCAGGTGGCGCAGTGATCGGCCCAATGGGCGCGGGCTTCTGCTAGGACTTCGGGAGTATTTTGCAGGGGATTGGTGCGGGCGCGGGCATCCGAGGGCAGCGCCGCGGAGCGGGCGCGGCGGGCGATCCAGCGTTCCAGGACGCCGGGAGGCTCACTGGCGCTGAAGCCGCGGGCGTCGCGCAGGATGATAGCTCCGGCGGCGGCTGCCAGGAGGCAGGCAAAGATTGCGCCGGAGAAAAACCAACCCAGGCGGTTCATAGAGCAAGCCCCACATTAGTAACGGCTGGCGGCATGGTCGCGTCTTCTATAGTAGTAAACGAATGATGCAAGCGGTGATTCCCGCACTCGCGCTGCTGCTGGGTGCGGATATTGGAAGCGCTCCGGGCGGACTGGATGTAGGGTATCTGCAAATGTACGATTTGCAGTTCACGGCGGCGCATAAAACCTTTGCGGATTATGCGCTGGTGTATCCGGACGATCCGCTGGCTCCGGCGTCGGACGCGGCGGCGTATTTGTTTGCGGAGTTCGACCGGCTCAAGATTTTGCAATCGGAATTCTTTGTGCACGATGAGAACTTCCGCGGCGAACATCAGAAACTGAACGCGGACCCGGCGGTGCGCAAGGCTTTCGATGCGGATCTGGCGAAGGCCGACAAACTGGCGGCAAGTACTCTGCATGCGATGCCGCGCGACAGCAACGCGCTGTTCGCATCGGTGATGGTGCTGGGACTGCGCGCCGATTTCGATGGCTTGATCGACAAGCGCGATTTGAGTGCGCTGTCGTCGGTGAAGAGCGGGCGTACCATTGCGGAGAGGCTGCTGACGATCGATCCGTCGTATTACGATGCGCATCTGGCGGTGGGCGTCGAGAATTACATGCTGAGTTTGAAGGCGGCTCCGGTGCGCTGGTTCCTGCAACTGGCGGGCGCGCAAACCGATCGCGAGGTGGGCGTCGAGCGGCTTACGCTCACGGCGGAGAAGGGGCACTACCTGAAACCTTACGCGCGGCTGCTGCTGGCGGTGGATGCGCTGCGGCGCAAGGATACTTCGAAGGCTCGCGAAATACTTACGGGGCTGACGCAGCAGTTTCCGCACAATCGGCTGTACATGGAAGAGCTGGCGCGTCTGCGGTAGATCGCTGCTACAGGTGTTGCTTTAAGAAGGCCAACAGGCGCTGGGTGGCGTCGGCGGCGGCCGAGGGGTCGTGGGAGATTCCGGCGGCGCGACCGACGAAGTCGATAACGGGATTGGTGCGACGGTTCATGAAACCGTGTCCTGCTTGCGGGTAGATTTTCATGTCGTAGGGAACGCCTAGAGTGGGGAGTTCCTTTTCTAAACGCGCGGCGTCTTTTAGGAAGGGGCGGTCCTTCGCGCCGTAGCTAGCGACTACAGGACAGATGCCATCTAATTTTTGCGGCGCTGGTCCGTAAAAGGGGGCGGTGACACGGAAGAGTCCCGTTTTGCCGAGTAAGAGAGCGAAGCCGCCGCCCATGCATAGGCCCATGACGGCTAGCCTTTGGGGATCGACGAAGGGGCGATCGGCTAGCCATCGGCGGGCTTGGAGCAGGTCGTCGACGCCTTGGCCACTTTCGGCTTTTATATCGGCCATGAGTTTTTTCACGCAGGAGAACCAGGAGCCGCGGGTGAAGAGATCGGGGACCAGAACGGCGTAGCCTGCGGCGGCTAGTTCGTCGGCCAGGCGATGCATTTCGGAATTCATGCCGAAGACTTCGTAAATGAAGAGGAGTCCGGGGACGGGCGAGGGATCGGCGGGACGGGTCAGGTAGGCTTTCATCGAAAAACCGTCGGCGCAGGGGAAACTCTCTTCGGTGCGAAGCAAATCCATTTTGGGGGAAGTATATCACCGGGGTGTTCGGTATATAATTCGGGCATGAAACCTGACAACCGTTCTTTTTCGCGACGTAGTTTGGTGGCTGGCGCGTTGATGGCTCCGGTGGTATTCGCGGAGAAGGCGGCGGCGCCGGCGGGGAAGGTCTGGTCTGGCGAATATTGGGCGCATAAGGGCGACGTCAAACTCTATATGTTTCGCAAGCGGGCGAGCGCTCCCAAAGCTGGGGAGAAGGCGCTGCCGGTGTTGTTTTTGATTCATGGGTCGTCTAACTCGGGACGATCTTCGTTCGATTTGGCTACGCCGGGGAAGGGCGAGTACTCGGTGATGAACGTTTTCGCGGGGCTGGGGTATGACGTCTGGACCATGGATCACGAGAACTACGGGCGGTCGTCGCAAACGGATAGCAATTCGGACATCGCTAGCGGGGCGCAGGACATCAAAGCGGGCGTGGATGTGATCGCGAAGGAGACCGGGGCGCAGAAGGTTCACTTAATGGGCGAGTCGTCGGGGGCGATTCGAGTGGGTGTTTACGCGATGCTGGAGCCGGAGCGCGTGGATCGCGTGGTGTTGGGGGCTTTCACTTACAAGGGGGACAATTCGCCGACGCTGACGGAGCGCGCGAAAGGGCTGGAGTTTTATCGCACGCATAACCGGAGGCTGCGCGACCGGGCTATGATCCGCAGTATTTTCACGCGCGATAAACCGGGGACTACGGATCCGGCGATTGCGGAATTTCTGGCGGATGAGGAGTTGAAGTTTGGGGATCAGGTGCCTACGGGGACTTATCTCGATATGACTTCGAAGCTGCCGCTGGTGGATCCAAAGAAAGTGCTGGGGCCGGTGCTGCTGGTGCGCGGGGAGTATGACGGGATCGCTACTATGAACGATCTGTCGGACTTCTTTTTACAGTTGCCGAATGGGGACAGGCAGTTTGTGATTTTGCCGGGGATGGCGCATTCGGTAGCAATACGTCTAACCAATAGCTAACATAACAC
>CAVVZG010000113.1:0-9386 GCA_963752205.1 Bryobacterales bacterium
AAACGGATCGGTAATGTGGAACTGTGTCTGCGGACGCCGGTGGCGCGCGTTGTGATGGAAGAGAATAAGGTGCGCGGCGTGATGGCGGGCGAGCAGGAAGTGCGCGGCGATTATTACGTTTGTGCGTTGCCGTTTGAACGGGTCAACGCGGTGGCGGCTGAGTTGTGTGTGGATGTGAGCGCTTTTGAGCACTCGCCGATCGCGGGAATCCATTTATGGTTTGATCGGCCGGTGACGGATCTGCCGCATGCGACGCTGCTCGATCGTACGATGCAGTGGATGTTCAACAAGCACGAGGGCCGGTACGTGCAACTGGTGGTAAGCGCATCGCGCAGCCTGAGCGAGATGCCGCGCGCGGATGTGATCGCACTGGCGCTGAAGGAACTGGCGGAATTTTTTCCGGCGGTGTGCGGCGCCAAGCTCGAAAAGGCACACGTGGTGAAGGAAATTCGAGCTACCTTTTCGGCTAAGCCTGGACTAGAAGCGCAGCGGCCGGAGAATCGAACTAAAGTGGGCAATCTTTTTCTTGCAGGAGACTGGACGAAGTCTGGCTGGCCGGCCACCATGGAGGGCGCGGTGCGCAGCGGCTATCTGGCGGCCGAAGCGGTGACGGCGGCGGCCGGAGCGGCGAGGAAGTTTATCAAACCGGATATCGCCTAGCTGTGCGCAGCGCGGATGCCTGCGCAGTGGTATTCTGGCATCGCACGTGTTTCGAGGCCACCATCGCAAAGTCCGGCTGCTGTTTGGACTCTCCGACATTGTTCTAACGGCGCTCGCTTTTCTGATTGCCTACCGGGTGCGGGTGGCGCTGGATCACGTTCCCTTGGAGCACGATTTCTATTTAACGGAGCCGGTGCAGGTACTGCTGCTGGGTTGGTCCGTGGTGGTGTGGGTCTCTGTCGGGATGTGGTGGCAGATCTATGACCGCATCGACGCTTCGCACTCCCGGGTGATCCTACGCGATGCGTTTCGCCAATGTCTGCTGAGCGCGGCGGTCATCGTGGTGTTCGAGTTTGCGCTGCGACTGGATCTTAGCCGGTCGTTTTTGGCGATGTTCGCGGTGTTTTCGTGGATGCTCTTGTGCCTATTTCGCTTGAATGCGGGGCGCGTGTTGGGCATGATGCGCCGCGAGTTTGGCGCTCCCAGCTATATCATGGTGGTGGGCTTGGGCGATGCGGCGATGCGCATGGGCCGGCAGATAGAAGAGGCCGCGCCGTACGGAGTGCGCCTGAGCGGGTTCCTGGCGGAGCCGGGCGACGCTGCGCCGGAGGAGGTGGAACTGGCGGCGAAATATCCGGTGCGGCCGCTGGTGCAACTGCCGGATCTGCTGGGGCTGCACGTGATCGACGAGATCATTTTTGCGGTGGACAGCCGGCGACTGGCCGAGCTCGAAGAAGTTTTTTTGCTGTGCGATGAGGAGGGTATCCGCACGCGCGTGGCGGTGGATTTTTTCCCGCATATTAATAGCCAGGTATATTTGGACCGTTTGGGCGCCTCGCCGTTGTTGACGTTTTCGGCAACGCCGCATGACGAGATCCGGCTGCTGGTGAAGCGTGCTACGGATATCGTGGTGGCGGCCGCGGCTTTGATTTTACTGAGTCCCCTTATGCTGCTGATCGCGCTACTGATCCGCATGACTTCGCCGGGGCCTGCTATTTTCTGGCAAACTCGCTGCGGACTCAACGGGCGGCGCTTTGTGTTCTACAAGTTTCGATCGATGTGTGAGGACGCCGAGGCGCAGCGTGCTTCGCTCGAACACCTGAATGCCAAGAGCACGGCGTTCAAGATTCCTAACGATCCGCGGCTCACGGCCGTCGGGCGCTGGCTGCGCAAGTTTTCGATCGACGAATGGCCGCAATTGTGGAACGTCCTGAAGGGCGATATGAGCCTGGTGGGTCCGCGCCCGCCCTTGCCGGAAGAAGTGGAACAATATAAACGATGGCAGCGGCGGCGGCTGCGGATGCGGCCGGGGCTGACGTGCTTGTGGGTGATCAGCGGGCGCGATCAAGTGGACTTTGAGACCTGGATGAGAATGGACATGCAATATATCGATACCTGGTCTTTGGGCCTCGATTGGAAGATCATGCTGCGGACGATCCCGCAGGTTCTGAGCGGCAGGGGAGCGCATTAACCAATTCCATATGCATCTGGTACCGACCCAAGAAGAAGTGATCGAGCTTTTGCGGCAGACCGGCGGCCTGCGCAAAGGGCATTTTGAATATCCGGACGGTATGCACACCAATGAGTATTTGCAGGTGGCGCTAACGATGCGCCACTATCAATCGGCAAAGATCCTCAGCGTGGGGTTGAGCCGCTTGATTCGCGCGCACGCCGATTTGCGCGCGATGATTCCGGAGTTATCGATTGTCGCGCCCGCTACTGGCGGTTTGCCGGTGGCTTACGGGATGTGCGAAGCTCTACGCTCGCGGCAGGTTTATTGGGCCGAGCGTAATGGAACCGGCGGTAGCATGCGCTTTCGCCAATTCCTGGAAATCCAACCCGGTGAAAAGGTGCTGTTGGTGGACGATATTTTACGCACCGGCAATAAGATGACGGAGATTAAGAATCTGGTGGAAAGTCACGGCGGCGAAGTGGTGGCGATTGCGGTGCTGATTCACCAGCCGGAGCCAGGCGCGGCCACGTTCGGTGCGCTCCCGTTCTATTCGCTGGCGCATCTGGATGCGACCTATTATAAGGACGCCAAGTCGTGCGACCTTTGCGAAAAGGGCGTGCCCGTCGTCAAGACCTGGGTGTAGCCTACATACGCTGGCCGCCTGACAGGACGAGCGTCTGGCCGGTGACCCATCCGGCATCGTCCGACGCGAAGAAGACGGCGGCGCGGGCGATGTCTTCCGGTTGTGCGATACGGCCGAGCGGGGTTTGCGATTCGACTGTCTTGCGGAACTCGCTTTCGCCCAAACCGGCGGCGTGAAACCCTTCGGTTTCGACCATGCCTGGATTGAGTGAATTGACGCGGATCTTTCTGGCTCCGAGTTCGCCGGCGAGCGCCACGGTAATGGCGTCAACGGCGGCTTTGGTGGCGCTGTAGACGGAACCGGTGGGAACCGGCATGCGGCCCACGATGGAACTGATGTTGATGATGGAACCGCCATTTCCGTCCATTAGTTTGACGGCTTCCTGAGAGGTGAGCAGCAAGCCCAGAACGTTGAGGTTAAATTGCTTGTGAAAGTGCTCGGGAGTGATGCCTTCGAGCGGCGCGAACTCGTAGATGCCGGCGTTGTTGACCAATATGTCGAGCTTGCCGTAGGCCTTTTTCGTTTCCGCAAACAGGCGCTGAATGTCTTCGAGTTTAGAAACGTCGGCTTGGATCGCGAGGGCTTTACCGCCGCTCCCAGTGATGCGTTTGACGACGGCATCGGCACCGGCTTGGCTGCTTGCATAATTGACGACGACGGAGGCGCCCGCGGCCCCGAGATATTCTGCGATCGAGGCGCCGATTCCTTTGGATGCGCCGGTGACAACGGCGACTTTTCCTGCCAGTTTGCTCATGCATAGGAGATGAGTACCGGGACGCGCGGGATTCAGGCATTATGGAAGGAGTGACGAATCCGGAGTCTCAGGTTGGGGATTAGCCGGCGCGGCTTCCTGGCGACGCCGGTGGCGCTCGCCGCTGCGCAGGCGATGCGCGCGGCCGAGCGGAAGCCTAATGTCATCCTGATGGTGGCCGGCACCTGGCGTGCGCAGGCGGTTCCGTGGGCGGGCGACAGCGATGTGGTGGCGCCTAATCTCGCCAGATTCGCCGCACAGGGGATGACCTTTTCGCGTGCGTATGCTTCTTATACACGCTCCGACCGTTCGCGCCTGTGTTTGCTGAAGGGCGTGTTCCCGCATACGCTGGCGGGGCCAGACGCCTCCATCGAAGCTTTACTGGCGGAAGCGCCCACGCTGGGCACAGTACTGCGCGGCGCGGGCTATCAAACGGCGGCATTCGGTACGCGCCAAGCGGACCAGATCGTCTCGTTCATGCACACGCAGGGTGACGCTCCGTTTTACGTGGAGTGGTATATGGAGAACGCCGGCAGCGGCTTGATGGAGCGCACCAACCCCTCTGACTTGCATGTGCGCGAGAACGTGCCTGCGGAACTACAGTCACGGACCCGCGACGATCTCGCGGTGTTCTACGCGCGCGCGCGGACGCGGGACCGGGACATCGGAGAGGTGCTGGAGGCGCTGGGCCGTTCTCTGAAGGGCAACGATAAGGGAGTCGCCGATGATACGATCGTCGTCTTCACGTCGATGCACGGCGAGCAGTTTGGGTCGCATTCGGGGCAGGGCGACGATTACGTATACGAGGAAACTATCCGCATTCCCTTGGCGATTCGCTATCCGCGCGCACTGAAGGGCGGAACGCGGAACGACATTCTGGTTTCGCAGGTAGACATTATGCCTACGCTGTTGAAGTGGTGCGGCGTGGCCATTCCCGATCTCGTGCAAGGGCGCGATCTGTCGGCGCTGCTGGCGGGTCAAGCGGGCGAACGTCCCGAGGCTGTCTACGTCGAAGGGCGCCTGGGCCAGAAGGACGAGTGGCGCATGCTGGTCCACGGCTACGACAAGCTGGTGGTGGATAAGAACGAAGACGTGACCCATCTGTTCAACCTGGCTGACGATCCTTATGAGGAGACCAACCTTGCCAACGTTACCGCGGAACAGTTGAAGCGCGATTCGCTCCTGGCTATTGAGCGGCAGTGGGCGAAGAAACTGGGCGATGGGGTGGACGCATCGGGGCTGAAGAAACGCTAGATGGACGCTGCCGCCGTGACCGCTTGGAGTAACTACCTGTCGGTGCAGGCTGAGGTTGCCGCCACGCTCACGGGTTTGGTTTTCGTTGCGGTGTCGATCAATCTTACGCGTGTCCTGTCCATACCAGGGCTGACGGGACGGGCGGCGGAGTCGATCCTGCAATTGCTGGGGGCAGTGGTTATCTCGACGACGGTGCTGATTCCGGGACAGCCTGCCGTGATGCTGGGGGGCGAGGTCCTGGTCCTCGGTATCGTGCTTTGGGTGGTTCAGACTTTGCTGCAGGTTCGCTACCTGACGAGTAAAACGGGTCATCCGCGAAAATGGGGGATTACCAGAATTCTCCAGACCACATTAGCCAACGTGCCGTTTTGCATTTCCGGAATTCTGCTGCTGCGCGGGTCGCCGGCGGGGTTGTATTGGCTAGCGCCGGGCCTGATTTTCTCGCTCTTCGCGGGAGTGGCCAGCGCCTGGGTCTTACTGGTCGAAATCTTGCGGTAGGCGCTGCTCGGCTAGAGGCGCGCGCTGCGAAGGCGCAGGGCGTTGCCGACAACCGACACCGAACTGAAGCTCATGGCGGCGGCGGCGATCATAGGGCTGAGCAGGATTCCGAAGAACGGGTACAGAACTCCGGCGGCGATGGGCACGCCGAGGGAATTGTAGACGAACGCCCAGAAAAGGTTCTGCTTGATGTTGCGCATGGTCGCGCGGCTGAGGGCGCGAGCGCGGACGATGCCGCGCAGGTCACCTTTGACCAGGGTCACACCGGCGCTCTGCATGGCGACGTCGGTGCCGGTGCCCATGGCGATTCCCACCTGCGCCTGGGCGAGCGCGGGAGCGTCGTTGATGCCATCGCCGGCCATGGCCACGAAGCGGCCTTCCTGCTGTAGGCGTTGGATGTGGGCGCGCTTATCTTGCGGGAGAACTTCGGCGATTACTTCGTCGATGCCGAGCGACTTCGCTACCGCTTCGGCGGTTGCGCGGCTGTCGCCGGTCAGCATGACGATGCGGATGCCTTCGGCGTGGAGCTGGCGGATGGCTTCGGGAGTGGTTTCTTTAATAGGATCGGCGACGGTGATTAAGCCGGCGAGTTGGCCGCTGACGGCGACGAACATCATGGCGTCCGCTGCGGGGACTTCAACGCCGGAATTTTCCATCAGCTTGCGGTTTCCCAGGATGACTTTCACGCCGTCAATGGTTCCGCGCACGCCCATTCCGGGGACGGACTCGAAAGCAGGCGGGGTCGCCAATGTGAGGCCGCGCGCTTCGGCTCCTTGCACGATGGCGTTGGCCAGGGGATGTTCGCTGCCGCGTTCGAGACTGGCAGCCAGGCGGAGCACTTCGTTTTCGTCGTGACCGGGGGTGGGCTTCACGGAAACCAATTTCGGTTTGCCCTCAGTCAGAGTGCCGGTTTTGTCGACTACCAGGGTATCGACCTTGCGCAGCAATTCGATGGCTTCTGCGTTTTTGAACAAGATGCCGCCGCTTGCCCCTTTGCCCATCGCGACCATGATCGACATGGGGGTCGCGAGGCCCAGTGCGCAGGGGCAGGCGATGATCATGACCGCGACTGCATTCACTAGCGCGTGCGCCAGGCGAGGCTGCGGTCCGGCGAGGGCCCATATCGCGAAGGTGATGGCGGCGGCGCCGACGACTATGGGCACGAAATAGCCTGCGACGACGTCGGCGAACTTTTGGATGGGCGCGCGGCTGCGTTGGGCTTCGGAGATCATTCGTACGATTTGGGCGAGCAGGGTTTCCGAGCCGACGCGGTCGGCGCGCATTACTAACGAGCCGGTGCCATTGATGGTAGCTCCGGTGAGCCGTGCGCCGGCGTTCTTCTCGACGGGAATGGGCTCGCCCGAGATCATGGATTCGTCGACGGAACTAGCGCCTTCGAGTACTACTCCATCTACCGGAATCTTTTCGCCGGGGCGAACGCGGAGCTTGTCGCCTACTTTCACTTGTTCTAGCGGCACGTCGGTTTCCGAACCGTCCTGGCGCAGGAGGCGCGCGGTCTTGGGTGCGAGGCCCAGGAGTGCGCGAATCGCGGCTCCGGTCTGGCTGCGGGCTTTGAGCTCCAAAACTTGGCCTAACAAAACTAGAGTCACGATCACGGCGGCGGCTTCGAAGTACACATCGGAGCGGCCCAGGAACGCGGCGGCCAGGCTGTAGAAGTAGGCGACGCCAGTGCCGAGTCCGATTAGGGTGAACATATTGAGATTGCGCGTGACGATGGACTGCCAGGCGCGCACGAAGAACGGCCACCCGCCCCACAACACCACGGGCGTGGACAGCGCCATTTCGAAGAACATCGCGTCGCGATTGTGGTGCATCGTCATGGCGGAGACGAAGACCGGGGCTGTCAGAACCAAACACACCCAGAAGCGGCGGCGCATGTCGACTAGCTCGGGGTTCTCGCCTTCGTCGATAGACGCGACCATGGGCTCGAGCGCCATGCCGCAGATGGGGCAAGTCCCGGGCTTGTCGCGAACGATCTGCGGGTCCATCGGGCAGGTGTATTGTTTGGCGATGGGGTGCTCGGCGGGCAGCGGCTTCGGCTCGAGATATTTGAGAGGATCGGCGCGGAATTTATCGAGGCAGCCGGTGCAGCAGAAATAATACGTCTGGCCTGCGTGCTGGTGGCTGCCGGCGGCCGTAGCCGGATTCACTTGCATTCCGCAGACGGGATCTTTGAAGGTGATTACGGGAGCGGAGGGTTTGCCGATTTGAACTAAATTTGGAACAGCGGGGCGCATCACATATTTTTCCGGCTCGGCGCGGAACTTCGTGGCGCAGCCTTTGCCGCAGAAATAATACACTTGTCCCGTGTGGGTTTCGCTGCCGGCTGCGGATTCCGGCTGCACCTCCATCCCGCAAACTGGGTCTTTCATTTGGCGTCGGGGTCCGGTAGCTTCTCACCGGGACGCAGGAGTGTGGGAGGCTTGCGCGTGGGTTTGGCGTCCTTCTTGTCGTCTGCTTTGTGCTCGGCGGCTTCGGCGGGTGTCATGGTAGCGCGGCGCTCTTCCTTCTCCTTCTTGTCCTTGGCGGCTACGGCGGCGGCGCGGCCAGGGAGGTCCGCTTCGTTCAATTCCAGGCTGTCCTGGGTAGTTTCGATGGCGTCGGTGAGCACGAATTCATAGCGCGCGAAATCTTTGGGTTTCGAATCGCGAATCTTTTCGAGGCGCGCCACCATGTCTTTCTCGGTGGCGGTCAACGCGGTGATGCCGATGTCGATTTTCAGTTTGCGGCGCAGGGCGTCGTCGGCGACGGTATCCATGGCTTCGACGATGTGGCCGTAGTCTTCCAGTAGATCGTGAATGAAAGTGGCGCGGCCGGGCTTGGTGCTGGCGATCATCTGCTCGACCTCATCGATGCGCAGGAGAGCCCACTTGGAATACAGTTGCAGGCGCTGGTTGGGTTCCTGCACCTCACGCAATTGATCGGCTTCGTCGGGCGTGAGGAAATCGCGCTGCTGCGCTGTTAAGGGAAGCGCCAAGCAGCACGAGGACGATGGCTTGTCGCATGGGCCCAGGTCTCCTTTCACTTTTTCTGTTTCGCCATGATGCCTTGCAGCAGATCATCGTGGATAGCGGCGACGCGGTCACGCAGCTTTTCGGCAAAGGCGCGGTCCTCGAAGCTCATGGCCTGGGCCAAGCCTTCGATGCGGCGCAGAAGCTGGCGGGTCGAGAGCTCGGCGCGCTTGAAGAATTTCGGATCGCGACGGGCTTCTTTGCCGGATTGTTGTAGCGAGTCGTAGGCCAGATCGACGGCGTCGCCTACTTCGCTGAGAGACGTCTTGGTTTTTTCGAGATCGCTCGCCTGGTAGGCGGTGCGCGCCGCGTCGAGCGCCGCGCTGGCGTAATCCATGGCCAACTGGCTGCGCCGTTCCAGACTCGGCTCCTGTTGAATGGAGGCTAAATCGCCCGCCCATAGGGTTACATTGAAAAAAGAAAGCGCGATGAGAACCAAGTGCATACGCTATCGCTTCCTCAGTTCCGCTTCCAGGATGCGGACCCGCTGCCGCGCTTGAAATTCCTGATCTGGAAATTTCCCCTGACTGACTGCCAGGAATTTATTGTAATTCTCGACGGCTTCCGGGCGCTGGCGCAGGCGGTCGTGCGAGAGCGCGCGGAAGAACAGGTTACCGGGGTTTTCGGCGCCGAGTGCGCGGATATGATCGAAGGCGGCGAGGGCTTGCGGATATTGTTCGCCCAGCACCAACGCGGCGGAGAGTTCATTCCAGGCGTCGGCGGCAGCGGGCTTTATGCGGGTGGCGGAGCTGAACTGGTCGGCTGCTTCGAGGAACTTACGTTGATCGCGCAGCAGTTTGCCGTAGAACATTCGCAGGTCGAAATCATTGGGCGAGGTTTGCAGGGCGGGGAGCAACTCGGCCTGGGCCTTCTCCATTTGTTTGTTTTGGGCGTAGGCTTGGGCTAGTTCGATGCGGCGAGCGTCCGTTGGCATCTTTTCCATCACGGCTTGGAGAGCCTGGATGGCTTCCGCGGTTTCGCCTTTTTCGGTGAGGAGGACGCCGAGGCGTTCGAGCGCTTCTGGATTGTCGGGGAACAGGCGATAGAAGGTGATGGCTTCGGCGGTGCGTCCGGTTGATTCGTAAAGCTGGGCAA
>CAVVZG010000114.1:0-4691 GCA_963752205.1 Bryobacterales bacterium
TTGTGGACGTTGCCGTCGGCCTGGAGTTTGTAGCCGTTCACGTCTTTGGTGGTTAGTTGTTTGGGGTCCATTACGGGCGGATCAAAGACCGGAGCCACGTCCACCAAGCCCCACTGATTCTGACCTTGGAATGCGGCGCCGCCGCCTTCTACGTTGACGATGGCTTTCACTAGCTTGGGGCGCTCGTTGGCTACCAGGTAGCCGAAGGGGCCGCCGGCGGAGTGGACTTGGATGATGGCAGGTCCGATTTTGTCGAGCAGTTCGGCTCCGCGGCTGGCCCACAGGCCGTGCGCCATCACGTTGTCTTGCGGGGCGGCATTTTGGCCGGCCAGGATTTGGTCGAGCAAGGGATCGCCGATGTCGCCGGTTCCCATCCATTGCTTGTTGGGCTGCTTGGCGGCGCGCAGCGTGTCGCCGGTGATTTGCGCGTAGGTCGGGCAGGCGCTAATGGGACCCAGGGCATCGGGATGATAGGGGGCGCGGCCGTGGCCGGGGCGATCGACCAGATAGACGGGATAGCCGGCTTGAATGTAATAGTGCGCCCATCCGGCCATGCCGTTGACGCCCATATAATGCAGCATCGAACCGCCGCCGCCGTGGACCAGCACGATGGGATATTTCGAGCGGACTTCCTTGGGAATGAAATATTCGACGTACATCTGCCCGCGCAGGATGGTGCCGTAGGGCATGGTTTTGTGTTCAGTGCCGGTCCAGAAGAAACCGTTGTCGGCGATTTTGATGGCGGTTTCGGTGGCGCGCGGCTGGGTTACGGGGGCGCTTTTCTCGACTGTCTTCGACATCCAATCCAAAATGGGCTGGAGCACCTGGCGATTGTTGCGCTCGACCATCATCATGTGGCCGTTACCGTGGATGCCGAGTTTGGTCAGGCGCAGTTCTTCGGCTTGGCAGCCGGCTTGTTTGAAGTACGCGACCGCGCCGGGATTCCCGGGGGAGTTGAAGGAGCCCTCGGCGGTCACGATGACGATGGGGATACCTTGCAAGTTTTTGAGTTTGCGGGCGGGCGCGGCTTGCAGTTTGTAGGGCGCAACGCCTTCTTCGGGAGACGGAACGTCTACTAGCTTGAGTTCGGAGACATCCTTCACAGGGGGATCATAAGCTACCGGGATGGTGGACATGCCCCACACATTCGCGCCGGTGAAGGACTGCCCGCCGCCTTCGACGGCGATGATGCCTTTCACTAGATTCGGACGGATCTCGGCGACCAGCCAGCCGAAGGGACCGCCGGCGGAATGGGTCATGATGATGGCGGGTCCGATCTTGTCTAGTAAGAGGGCACCGCGTTCGCGCCAGGCTTGATGCGCTAGCGCGGTCATTTGTGTCTGGGCGGGATTCGGCGCGCCGGGGGCGACGGGAGGCCCGGGGATTTGTACAAACGCGCCGCCTTGCGAAGCGACGAACTGGTCGAGATCTTTCGAACCAACGGTGCCTTCGCCCACCCATTGATTATGGAAATGCTGGAAGGGGAGCGGCTTCGAAAACGCGGTCGGATTGGGGGGCGTGAAGCGTCCGGAAATGTTTTCGAGCGGGCCGGCGGTGGGCGGGAACGCGGTGTGAGTCAGGGGATGGAAGGGCGAGCGGCCGTGGCCGGGACGGTCGACAACATAAACGCGGTAGCCTTCTTGGGCGAGATAGGTGGCCCAGCCGGGGCGGCCGTCGGGGGTGCCCATCCAGTCGAGTCCTTGGCCTCCGCCGCCGTGGACTAACACGATTGGGTAGGGATGTTTTACCTGCGCGGGGATCCAGGATTCGACGTACATCTGGCGTCCGTTGACGACGGTGCCGCTGGCGAGCTCGGCGCGGTCGACGCCGACCCAGAAATAACTCCATTCGGCGAGATCGAGGGGGACTTTCGCGGATGTGGCGGAGCCGGTTTCGGCGCCTTGAACGGTCTTTGAAACCAGGGTGCTGACGGCGAGTCCGCCGGCGGCGACTGCGAAGTCTCTACGGGTTAGTTTGTGGTTCGACATGGAAATTTGATCGCTCCTACGCTCTCATGAGGATACAGCAAATGGCGGCACAGTCAACCGCCAGAGGGGGAGGGGCTTTTTTCCACTGTATAGTTAAGAGGCATCGTTAGTTGCGGTATGCGCACCGCCCGAACGGCGGTTGACACTCGCCACTTTGATGTGATGTCATAAGCTGGGTCGTGGTTCCCGGGAGGCATGGAATGAAACGAGCAATTGGCGGTTCTTTATTGATGGTGCTGGGCTTGGCTTGCGTGCCGTTGTCGGCGCAAATCGATCTGGCGGGCGAGTGGGCTCCGCGCTTCCATGAAGACCAGCCGGAGCGGATTCCGGGTCCGGATATTGGCGATTATTTGGGGCTGCCGATCACTGCCGCCGCGCGCATGCGCGCCGATAGCTGGGATGCTTCGCTGCTGACGCTGCCGGAGCATCAGTGCAAGCCGCATCCGTCGGATTACGGGATGCGCGGGCCGGCCAATACTCGTATCTGGAAAGAAGTGGATACGGCTACGCAGCAGACAATTGCCTGGCACACGCATATCTCCTGGCAGGCGCCGGAGCGCACCATTTGGATGGACGGGCGTCCGCATCCTCCTGAGTATGCAGCGCACACTTGGCAGGGTTTTTCCACCGGCAAGATGGAAGGCAACATGTTGACCATCACAACCACTCATCTGAAGAACGGCTGGATCCGCCGCAACGGCATTCCGCGCAGCGAGAAGGCTACGGTTGTCGAGCACATGATCCGCAACGGCAATTACCTCACCTGGATGGTAATTGTGACGGACCCGGTGTATCTGACGGAGCCGTTCGTGCGCACGACCGATTTTGTACTCGACCCGCAGCAGGTGATCGCGCCGTATCCGTGCGAGTCAGTTGTGGAAGTGGAGCGTCCTTTGGGCGTGGTGCCGAATCATCTGCCGGGGACCAACACGTTTTTGACTGAGTTCAGCACCAAGTACAAGCTGCCTTACGAAGCGACTCGCGGCGGCGCTGAGACGATGTATCCGGAATACCGGGCCAAGATTGCGGCTGAGTTGAAGCAAGAGAGCACGGCCGCTGCGAAATAACGAATACCCAAAAGAGAAAGAAATACAGGAACCCATGAAATCGATTCAATTTTCCAGGGCGCTGAGGGCCTCTGCGCTCATCGCCGCTCCGGCTTTGATGGCTGTAGGCGGTTTTCTCTGCGCCCAGCAGCAGCAGGACTTTTCCAAAGTAGAAGAGCATGTGCTGCCCGTGCAGGGCAACGTTTACATGATGGTTGGCGCGGGCGGTAACAGCACCATCCAAGTAGGCAAAGACGGCGTGCTGGTAGTGGATACGCAGTTTGCTCCCATGGCCGAGAAGATGCTGGCGGAGATCCGCAAGCTTTCGGACAAGCCCATCCGCTACATCATCAACACGCACGTGCATGGCGACCACACGGGCGGCAACGAAGCGTTATCGAACGCGGGCGGTATCATCGTGGGTGGAAACTTTGCGGGGCAGGTGGCGGCGAACTCTCCGGCGGCGATTCTGGCGCATGAGAACGTGCTGAACCGTATGAGCGCCCCTCCGGCCGCGGGACAGCCGGCGATTCCGTTCGGCGCGCTGCCGACCGACACTTATTTCGGCGATAGCAAAGACGTGTTCTTTAACGGCGAGGCGGTGCAGCTGATTCATCCGCACCACGCGCACACTGACGGCGACACTATGGTGTTCTTCCGGCGCTCGGATGTGGTTTCGACTGGCGACATCTTTACGCCAGGCGGGTTCCCGAATGCGGATATCACTCGCGGCGGCAGCTTGAACGGGCTGGTGGCGGCGCTGAACCGGATCATCGATATCACCGTCCCGGCGGAGAAGCAAGAGGGCGGCACCTACGTGATTCCGGGCCACGGGCATTTGTGCGATGAAGCCGATGTGGTGGAATATCGCGACATGGCGACCATCCTGCGCGATCGTTTTCAAGACGCGATCAAGAAGGGCATGACGCTCGATCAGGTGAAGGCTGCGAAGCTGACGCGCGATTACGATCCGCTGTACGCCGCGAACGATGCTGCTATCGACCGCTTCGTCACCAACGCCTACAACAGCTTGAGCAATCCGCCGAAAGACTAACGGGAAACGGAATTCATACGATGAAACTCTCCAGGACAATACTATCTGCAATTGTGTTCGTAGGCGCTGTGAGCGCGCCGGCTTTTGCCCAGGCCATCGATTTGGCCGGCGAATGGGCGCCGGTATTTCATGAAGACCAGCCGGAGCGCGGGCCTGGTCCTGAGATCGGCGATTATCTGGGCATTCCGCTGAACGATGCGGCGCGGCTGCGCGCCGATAGCTGGGACGCATCGCTGCTGGCGTTGCCGGAGCATCAGTGCAAGCCGCATCCGTCCGATTACGGGATGCGCGGGCCGGCGAATACGCGCTGGTGGAAGGACGTCGATCAGGCTACGCAGCAGACCATTGCCTGGCACACGCATATCTCCTGGCAGGCGCCGGAGCGAACGATTTGGATGGACGGGCGTCCGCATCCGCCGGAGTACGCGGCGCACACCTGGCAGGGTTTTTCCACGGGCAAGTGGGAGGGCGACATGCTCACGATCACGACTACGCATTTGAAGGCGGGTTGGATCCGGCGTAATGGCGTGCCGCGCAGCGACCGCTCGACGGTGACGGAGCATATCATCCGGCACGGCGATCATCTGACTTGGATGGTGGTGG
>CAVVZG010000115.1:0-4874 GCA_963752205.1 Bryobacterales bacterium
AGATTTTCGGGGCGCGCGCGGTGGATTCTTCCGTCGAAGGTTTCGCGCTTGAAGCCACCGGCGATCCTGAAAAGCTCGACGAATTTATCGATGTAATGCGCAGCTACGGCGAGATCGAAGTGACCCGCTCCGGACTGGTGGTGGTTTCGCTCGACAGCAAGAAACTGAAGCTGGCCCCGCCCGTGAGTAAAGAAGAAGTTACCCAAGTAAGCTAACACCTAATCTCAATACGGAGTCTCCACAGAAAATGGCAAAAAGGTTTTATGAACAAGACGGCAACCTCGCGTTGCTTAAGGGCAAGACAGTGGCGATTATCGGCTACGGCAGCCAAGGCCACGCCCATGCGTTGAATTTGCGCGACTCAGGCGTGAGCGTGATCGTCGGCCTCTACCCGGGCAGCAAGAGCTGGGCGAAGGCTGAAGCCGCGGGGCTCCGGGTGATGACCACCGCGGAAGCCGCGAAAGCCGCCGACACGATGATGGTTCTGGTTTCCGATCACCTGCAAGGCGATCTTTACGAAACCGACATCAAGCCGGGCCTGACCGCCGGCAAGACGCTGATGTTCGCGCACGGCTTCGCGATTCACTTCAAGACCATTACGCCGCCCGCGGATGTCGACGTGACAATGATTGCGCCCAAGGCTCCTGGCCATCGCGTGCGCGAGCTTTATACCGAAGGCGTGGGTGTGCCGGCGCTGGTTGCCGTGCATCAGAACGCTACGGGCAAGGCTCACGAGCAGGCACTGGCTTATGCGCTCGGGTTGGGCTGCCTCAAAGCCGGCGTCATCGAGACCACCTTTAAGGAAGAGACGGAAAGCGATCTGTTTGGCGAGCAGGCTGTGCTTTGCGGCGGCGCGAGCGAACTGATTCGCGCGGGCTTCGAAACCCTGGTGGACGCTGGTTATGCGCCCGAAATCGCCTATTTTGAGTGCCTACACGAATTGAAGCTGATTGTCGATCTTATTTATGAGGGCGGTCTCAGCTACATGCGTTACTCGGTATCGGACACGGCGGAATACGGCGATTACACGCGCGGCCCGCGGGTGATCAACGATCAGACGCGCGTCGAGATGAAGAAAATTCTGTCGGAGATTCAGTCCGGCGAATTCGCGCGCAACTGGATTGCAGAGAACAAGAGCGGCCGCAAGAACTTCCTGCATATGCGTGAAGTGGCGCAGAACCAGAAGATCGAGCAGGTGGGGGCGGAGCTCCGCAAGATGATGCCGTTCCTCAAGAAGAAGAAAGAAGTAGGAGTGCCGGCGGCCTAGTAATCCGCCGGGAGGCCCGCGGGAGGGCCATAAAGTATGCGTGTTTTTACCTTCGATACGACGTTGCGCGATGGCACCCAGGGCGAGGCCGTCAGCCTCTCTGCGGACGACAAAGTTCTGGTGGCCCACAAGCTGGATGAGCTGGGGATCGACTATATCGAGGGCGGCTGGCCCGGGTCGAATCCGAAGGACAAAGAGTTCTTTGCCCGCGCCAAGTCGATTCAGTTTAAACACGCCAGGCTGACTGCATTCGGCGCCACCCGCATGGCGCGCAACCCGGTGGAAGAGGACGCGAGCGTCAACGCGCTGATCGAAGCGGACACGCCGGTGGTTTGCGTCTTCGGCAAGACCTGGGAACTGCATGTGCGCAAGGCGCTCGGCATCACCGAAGAAGAAAATCTGAAGCTGATCTCGGACACCGTGCGCTATTTGAAGGCGCACGGCAAAGAAGTGATCTACGACGCCGAGCATTTCTTCGACGGCTACAAACATAGCCGGGACTTCGCGTTTCGCACTCTTGAAGCCGCCCACAAAGCCGGGGCCGATACATTGACGCTGTGCGATACCAACGGCGGCACCATGACCGGGCAGCTCGCCGAAATCTGCGCCGACGTTCGCAAGAATTTCGAAGGGATTCTGGGCATCCACACGCATAACGACTGTGAGCTAGCAGTAGCCAATGCTCTGGCAGCGGTGGAGCAGGGATTCCAGCACGTTCAAGGCTGCTTCAACGGCTATGGCGAACGCTGCGGCAACGCCAACTTGACCACCATCATCGCCAACCTGGAACTGAAGATGGGTCACTCGACCATCGGCAAGGAGCGGCTGACGCAGCTGACTTCGGCGGCGCGCTTCATTGCGGAGCTGGCGAATCTGCCGCTGCGCGGCGATCAGGCGTATGTCGGCCACAGCGCTTTCGCCCACAAGGGCGGAGTACACGTCAACGCCGTCCTCAAGGATTCGAACACTTACGAACACATCAGCCCCAAAACCGTGGGCAACCGGCAGCGCGTGCTGTTGAGCGATCTCTCGGGCAAGGGCAGCATCCTTTATAAGCTCAAGCAGCATGGTCTCGAAGACCGCCTGGACGACGCGGCGCGGCGCCACCTGCTCGATCGCATCAAACAGATGGAATTCCAGGGATATGAACTGGAAGCGGCCGAAGGCACCTTCGAATTGCTGGTCCGCGAGGCGCTGCGGCCGGGCTTGAATCTGTTTGAAGTGGCGAGCTACGAAGTGATCACCAAGGCTACGAACTCAACCGCCAACGTGACCTTGAAGGCGCAGGATAACGTGCTGACTGCCTCGGCCACCGGGAACGGTCCGGTGAACGCTCTGGACGTGGCGCTGCGGCAGTGTTTATCGACACTCTATCCGGCTATCGCCAGCGTGGAGCTGACGGACTATAAGGTCCGGGTTTTAGACAACAAGAAAGGCACGGCGGCGCGCGTGCGCGTGCTGATCGAGTGGTCCGATCGCAAGCGCAGTTGGGCCACCGTAGGCGTTTCCGAGAACGTGATCGAAGCCAGTTGGTTTGCGCTGGTCGACGCCATGCGTCTGGAATTAATGCGCCTCCACGAGGACGATCCCAACGTCCAAAAGGCTGTCGAGGACTACTGTTGGGGCGTGTGACTTGCACCGCTTTTAGGCCAAACCCTAAGGGCCTACTAAGGCATTCGCCTCGTAGTAATTCTCCCCATTTGCGCCGTAGTATTGGGCATGGCGTGGTCCGGCAATTTACGGTGCCTTCATTGCGACGGGAAACTGCCGCTCTACCGTAAGCTCACCAGCGGACAATTCTGCTCCAAGGCGCACAGCGATGCGTACTGGCAGGAACAGCAGCGCCTTGCCGTCGAACGCTTGCACGAGACGCACGATTCGCTACGCGCGTATCGCGCGCCGGCGGATACGCTCGAAGCCATCTTAGGAAAACCCGCGGCCAGCGAGCCGGTGAGTTCGGCCCACTATTATCAGGCCGATGGCGCTGGAATGGAGCCGATCGAGCCCGAACTGGAAGTGTCCGACATGGCCCGCTCGGCTGCCAATACGGGCAACGTCACCTTCGCCGGATTTGTGCTGGAAGATAAACCGGGATTGCGCGCATGGGACGCCATCCGCGCGGCCTGGGACGGCGAATTCGTTCTCTGGCCGATGAGCCGCCCGGCGCTTCCCGAGAGCGCTTGCGAGCAGCAGGAATATTCGCTGGGAACGGTCTCAGCTGTTCCGATGCCGCGGTTCTTAGCCAACGGATTCGCGTCTGTGATCCGCACCGATGCCGAGAAATCCGCCGCGGTCGAGTTTGCCGGCAACCCGGTTACACAAATTCCGTTGGGATGTTCGCCCGAGCCCGTCGAACTGAGCCAACTCCTTCCCGAAGTTGTTCCGGAGGTGGTGGAAGACCTTCCCCCCTTTGCCGAAAGCTTGCTGGCTCTCGGAAAGTTCGGTGCGCAAGCGTTTTCACCGGCGTTGAGCGCGCAAGGGACCGGAGCCGATCGAGGCCACAGGGAAAGCGCGGAACACGCGCTTCGATGCCACCTTCGATACCCCGGCCGTGGTGGCGGTTACGCGGCTCGAGCCGCTGGCTGTCAGCAACGCTCCCAAGGCGTTCGCTGCACGCGCGGGCGCTGCTGGAAACGCACAACCGGGAGATCTGAACGGCTTTGTGCAGCCCATGGAATGGAAGGCCAGCAGCGGCGCGCCGTGGATGAATCTGGCGATTCCGGCGGCCGAATCGGCCATGGCTTTGGCGCCCGTCAGGCAGTATCCGATTTTCGACGGCGTGGGTGCGGCGGCGCAAGCGAATACCGGCGGCCTGCAATCGACCGAAGCCTTGGAACTGCGCAGCGCGACCGCGAGTCCCGCGACGCAAATGGCGTCGCAGTCGATTGAACTGGGATTGAATACGGCGCCGGGTTGCCGGTACGGTGTGGCGATGCAGTGGGGGCCGGACCAGCTGCTGGCGAGCGCAAGTGAGATAGAACCGGTTCCCGCGCCGCGGAAACAACTGGCGTCCCAAGCCATCGAAATGAGTTTGCAGACCGCACCGCCGTGTACGTTAGCGGTGGCTAGCCAGCCGGGAAGCATGGCGCCTCCGCTCGAAGACGCGGAAGCACTGGCGGCGAAAACCCAACTGCAGATCGTTCCGTTGCCGGACGGATTGGGCCGGGCAGTTGTTTCCGCGGCGCGGGAACCGGTTGTATCTCGCTTGCGCTCGCCAGCCGCTGGTCCGGCCCCCACTGCATCGCCACACCGTACCGGCAAATTCGGCGCCTCAATCCCAGTTCAATCGACTGCGACGCCATTTGCGTCGCGGGACTCGCGGTCGCGCTGCGCAATTCCAAGGCTTTTTCCGTCGATTGCAGGCCGCCGGTATTCGCTTGCGCCGCCCGAACCCACGCCGTCGAAAATCGGATACTGCCTGGCGGGCGCGAAAGCCATGGCCGATTCGGCCGCCGGAATCGCCAGATTCATCCACGGCGCGCCGCTGCTGGCTGCCATTCCAGCGGGCTGCACAAAGCCACTCAGATCTCCCGGCTGCGCGTCTCCAGCCGCGCCCGCGCGTGCAGCGAACGCCTTGGGGAGCGTTGCTGACGGCCTACGGCTGGAG
>CAVVZG010000116.1:0-11763 GCA_963752205.1 Bryobacterales bacterium
CATGGTTCTATTATAATGGGCGCTTGAAACTGCGAGTCCGCAACCTGACGAAAAACACGATTTTGGCGGACCGGGCGGATATTGCCGACACCAGCGCGACACGGCAAAAGGGGCTGTTGAAGCACACGGGGCTGGCCGAGGGCGAGGGGCTGTGGATTGTGCCTTGCGAGGGCGTCCACAGTTTTTTCATGAAGTTTGCCATCGACGTGGTGTTCATTAATAAGAAGCGGGTGGTGACGAAAGTGCGGCCCAACATGGTAAAGAGCCGCATCGCTTTGAGCTTCCGCGCGCACTCCACGATCGAGTTGCCGGTGGGAGTGATTGAGAAATCGCGGACGGCGGTGGGGGATCAGTTGGATTTGGAGAAGTATGAGGCGTAGGGTCATCGCCGCGCTGCTGCTGGGGTCGGCGCTGCCGGCGTTGGCGCAGACCGACTTTGTGGGGGAGTGGGCGCCGCGGTTTCATGAAGACCAGCCGGAGCGGATTCCGGGGCCGGAGCTGGGAGATTACCTGGGGATTCCGGTCAACGACGCTTTACGCTTGCGTGCCGATAGTTGGGACGCGGATCTGGTGTCGATGCCGGAGCGGCAGTGCAATCCGCATCCGTCTACTTATTCTTTTCGCGGTCCGGCGAATCTGCGGGTTTCAAAAGAGGCGGACCCGGTCACGCAAGACATCGTCAGCTACACCATTTACGGGACCTTCGGGCGCGCCACGCGCGTGATCTGGATGGATGGGCGTCCGCATCCTTCCGCTAACGCCGCGCATACGTGGGCTGGTTTTTCTACAGGTAAGTGGGAGGGCGGGATCTTGACCGTCGAGACCACGCATTTGAAGGCCGGGTACATTCGGCGCAACGGGATCATCCATAGCGATCTGGCGACGATGACGGAACACTTCATTCGCCACGGCGATCATCTGACGATCGTCACGATCGATCGCGATCCGGTTTATTTGACGGAGCCGTTTATTCGCACTACCGATTTCGTGTCCGATTTGGGGCAGCATGTGGCGGCTACTCCGTGCGACGTCACTATTGAAGCGGTGCGGCCGAAGGGTGCGGTGCCGCATCACTTGCCGGGGACCAACACTTTCGTGACGGAGTTCGCCGTGCGCGCCAAGCTACCGTTCGAGGCGACGAGGGGCGGCGCGCGGACGATGTATCCGGAGTTTCGCGGAAATCTGGCGGCTGCGCTTGCGGCTCCGGTCTTCGCTGGCGCCCGCGTTATCGGGGACGAGGATTCGGGCATCGAAGTGCTGCCGGTGCGCGGCAACATTTATATGTTGTCGATCGCGGGGCGAAACATTACGTTGTCGGTGGGGCCGGAGGGCGTTTTGCTGGTGGATGCGGGGCTGGCGGTGTGGGCGCCGAAGATCGTCGCGGAGATTCAGAGGCTTTCAAACAAGCCGATCCGGTGTGTGATCGATACCAGTGCGGACGAGGATCACACGGGCGGTAACGCGGCCTTCGCTAAAATCGGCAGGCCGGTGGGCGCGGGCGGCGCGGGATCGCAATTGTTCGCCGATATCGCTGGGGCTGAGCCGCGCGCCGATATTTACGCGCATATCAATGTGCTGAATCGTATGGCGGGTGCTCCGGCGGAAGGGTGGCCGACGAATACTTATTTCAATGACTCGAAGGAGCTGTTCTTCAACGACGAGGCGGTGCAGATTATTCATCAGCCGGCGGCGCATACGGATGGCGACAGCATCGTTTTTTTCCGGCGCTCGGATGTGCTGAGTACTGGCGATCTTTTCGATACCACCGGCTATCCGCGCATTGACGTGGAGCGCGGCGGGACGATCCAGGGCTTCATCGATGGGCTGAACCGCATTCTCGATATCACGATTCCCGCTCAACAACAGGAAGGCGGAACGATGGTGATTCCGGGGCACGGGCGGCTGTGCGACGAGGCTGACGTGGTGGAGTACCGCGACATGGTCACGATTCTGCGCGATCGTATTCAAGACATGAAGCGCAGGGGGATGACGCTCGATCAAGTGAAGGCCGGTCGGCCGACTCGCGACTATGACGGGCGCTATGGCGCGCTGACGGGATCGTGGACCACCGAGCGATTTGTTGACGCTGTTTACCGAAGCCTCTGAGTGGTAGAATTTGCTCTAGTTCTCATGCGCAAACTCGCCGTTTTCTTCATTGCGGTTCTGGCTCTGGCTCAGACGCCATCGTCGTTCCAGCCGGTCGGCAACATGAGCCAGCTCATGGTGGACATCATATATCCGACGTCGGACGCGATTTTCTACATTGAGCGCAACGCTCCGCAGAACGATCATGAGTGGGGCGTGGTACGCATGAACGCGCTGACGCTGGCGGAGTCCGGAAATCTGCTCATGATGGACCGGCGGGCTCGCGATCAGGGCGATTGGATCAAGGATTCGAAGCTGCTCATCGACGTGGGCACGGCGGCTTACAAAGCGGCGCAGGCCAAGGATCTGAACGCCGTACTGGCGCTGAACGAGCAGCTAAATACGGCGTGCGTGACGTGCCACGAGCAGTACCGGCCGAACTACCGCAAGCGCTTGCCTCCCAAGCAATAATCTTTTCGCTATTCTATAGCCTTACGGTGAAGCACTCTCGTTGGCTCACGCTCGCCGCTATTATTGTGTTCGCTCCCTGTAGTTGTGTGTGGGCGCAGACGTGCGCGCCGGGGGAGCTGCGCGTGTTCGTGGTGGATTCGCAAGCGGGACCGATCTTCGACGCCAGCGTGAAGATCGTGTCGGGCAAGGACACGCTGGGAGAATCGAGCACGTTGTCGCTGGGCGCCGTCGATTTTCCGAGCTTGCCCTGTGGTGCGATGAAGGTCTCGGCCACTAAGGATGGGTTCGAACCTGCTGCCGGCTCGGCGGCGGTAACCGATGCTGGCCACGCAGAGATCACGCTGGCGATGACGCCGCAGGCGCAGCGATCGAGCGTCGATGTGACGGCGACGGCGGGGGCTATCGAACAGAATTCGTCGCAAAGCACCGAGGTCCGGCTCAACGAAGTGAAGGTGCTGCCAACCAAGCCGGCGACGGTTTCCGACATCTTGCCACTGGTGCCCGGCATCGTGCGCTCGACTGAAGGGGAGTTGAATATTGACGGCTCGGGCGAGCACCGCAGCGCACTGGTGGTGAACCAGACCGACGTAACCGATCCGGCTACCGGCAAGTTCGGGCAGACTATTCCCGTCGACAGCATTGAGTCCGTGAACGTGCTGAACACTCCGTTCCTGGCGCAATACGGGCGCTTTACTTCGGGCGTTGTGGCGGTCGAAACGCGCCGCGGCGGGGAAATGTGGCACGCCGAGCTGAACGATCCGTTTCCCGATTTCCGCATTCGTAGCTGGCATATGCGCGGCATTCGCGACATTTCACCGCGCGGCGTGCTAAGCGGGCCGCTGTGGCACAACCGGCTGTATCTCAACACGGCGCTGCAATACAATTTTCAGCGTGAGTCCATCCTGACGCTGCCGTTCCCGCACAACGAATCGAAAAAGGAGTGGTTCAATTCCTTCACGCAGCTTGACCTGGTGCTTTCTCCTAAACAGATCATCACGGCCACGTTTCACTTAAGTCCGCAGCACACGAACTTTGTCAATCCGGATTATTTCGATCCGCAGCCGGTGACTCCCACTTACGCGCAGCACACTTACGTGGGTACGCTGGCGGATCATTGGGGGCTTTTCGGCGGCATTGTGGACAGCAGCCTCTCGGTGCAGCGCTTCAATGTGGTGATCGGATCGCAAGGCGCTGCGGATATGGTGCTGTCTCCGCTGGGCAATAGCGGCAACTATTTTGGAGTGCAGAATCGCGACGCGCGGCGCACGGAGTGGCTGGAAACCTGGTCCCCTGTGCCTCTGCGCGGCTTCGGCACGCACCTTTTGAAGATGGGCACATCGCTCACCGGTTCGAGCGACGAGGGGCAATTCACTTACCGTCCGGTGAACATTCTCAACGCCGCCGGGCTGCTATTGGAACGCATCAATTTCTCCAACCGCAATCCGTTCAGCCGCGTCGATCAGGAAGTGACGGCCTTCGTGCAGGATCACTGGTCGATCGGGCCGCGGGTTTCTTTCGATTTCGGCGGGCGCGTGGAGCATCAGCGCCTGCCGGACAGCCTGCGCATCGCGCCGCGCGTAGGTGTTTCTTTTGCGCCGTTGCCCAGCGGGCGCACGGTCTTTCGCGCGGGTTTCGGCCAGTTCTACGATCATGTTCCACTGGACGTCTACACTTTCGCACGGTATCCGACGAGATCTGTGACGTTTTTTGCCGCGGACGGTTCGGTGGTGGGGGCGCCCATTGATTACACGAATGTGATTGGAAGCTTGACGGGGCCGCGCTCGTTTTTCGTGAACGGGCAGCAGGTGGCGGGAGGCTTCTCGCCGCGCGGGGCGACTTGGACGGTGCAGATGGAGCATACTTTTTCGCAATGGTTCCACCTGCGCGGAGTTTACTCCGACAACCGCTCAGTGGGATTGGTGGTTTTTGACCCGCAGATATTGGGGACAAGCAATGAAATCGTGCTGAACGGCGACGGCGCTTCCCGCTACCGGCAGTACGAAGCCACGGCTAAATTCAACTGGAAGGAAGGGCAGCAGATGAACTTCTCTTATACGCGCAGCCGCGCGGAAGGGAGTCTCAACAGCTTCGATGGATATCTGGGTAATTTTCCGAATCCATTGGTGCGGCCTGATGTATACGCGAATCTGCCCGGGGATGTTCCGAATCGTTTCCTGTGGTGGGGCAGCGTGAATGTGAAGCGGCAGCACCTGCAGGTGCTGCCACTGGTGGAATTCCGTAGTGGCTTTCCCTATACCAGCGTGAACGCGCTGCAGGATTACGTGGGCATTCCTAACTCCAGCCGCTATCCCAATTATTTTTCGCTGGATATGCGAGTGGCGAAGGATTTCAAGGTGAACCCGAAATACACGGTGCGGTTGTCGCTCACGGGACTGAATCTGAGCAATCACTTCAATGCGTTGGCGGTGTTCGCCAATACCGACGGCCCGCAGTACGGGACGTTCTTTGGCACTTACCACCGGCGCTATCGAGGGGATTTCGACATCATCTTTTAGCTGCTGAATCGGCGCCGTTCTGGTTGTGATAAGATCCACAGTTTGCGATTCGGTTACAAGGGAGCGTAAATCCTGTGAAAGTTTACGAAACCAGCGATATCCGGAATGTGGCATTGGTCGGCCACGGGCATTCCGGGAAGACCTCTTTAGTAGCGGGCTTGCTGTACAGCATGGGCGGAACCAGCCGCTTGACGCGCGTAGATGAAGGCGCGACGCCTACCGATTTCGACGACGAAGAGATCGCGCGCAAGATCACAATTTCGACGGCGGTGGCAGCGGGCGAGTGGAACCGGAAAAAGATCAACCTGCTGGACACGCCCGGGTTCAACATTTTCATCAATGACACCAAGGCATCGCTGGCGGCGGCCGATTCGGCGCTGGTGCTGGTGGACGGCGTGGCCGGGGTCGAGGTGCAGACGGAAAAGGTGTGGTCCTTCTGCGTGGACTTTGAGCTTCCGCGGGCCATCGTGATCAATAAGTTGGATCGCGAGCGGTCTAGCTTTGAGCGCGCACTGGAGAGCGTGCAATCCTTCTTCGGGCGCACGGCGATTCCGGTACATTTGCCGATTGGCTCCGAAAAAGAATTCAAGGGCGTAGTGGATCTGGTGGTGATGAAGGCGTACACCTATACGCGTGACGGCGACGGCAAGGGCAAAGAAAGCGACATTCCCGCGGACATGGCAGAGGAGGCGAAGGCCGCGCATGAGGCGCTGGTGGAGATGGTGGCCGAGGGCAACGATGCTTATCTCGAAGAGTTTTTCGATACGGGTACGCTTCCCGTCGAGCATATTCACGATGGTTTGCGCGAGGCTGTCCGCCAGCGACGCATGTTTCCAGTGCTGTGCGCTTCCGGTCTGCATAGCATTGGGAGCGATTTGGTTCTGAACTTTGCCTTCGAATATTTTCCCAATCCGGCGGAACGCGGTCCGTGGAAGGGCACGCTCAATGGAGCGGAGAAGGAACGCGCGGTTAAGGATTCCGAGCCGCTGTCGGCATTCGTCTTCAAAACCATCGCCGATCCGTTTGCCGGGCGCGTGTCGTATTTCAAAGTAGTGTCGGGCATTTTGCGGAATGACGCTAATTTGGTGAATGCACGCAATGGCGGAGCGGAGCGGCTTTCGCATATCGGTACGCTGCTGGGAAAGACCATCAACCCGATCACGGAACTGCATGCGGGCGATATCGGGGGCGTGGCGAAGCTGAAGGATACGCTGACGGGCGATACTCTGGCGGACAAGGCGTCGCTGATCGCATATCCGCCGGTGCAGTTGCCGGAACCGTCGATCGCTTACGCGATTTCAGCGAAGACGCGCAATGACGAAGACCGGATGGGGAACGCGATTCATAAAATTCTCGAAGAGGATCAGTCGCTGCGCTTTTATCGCGATCCGCAGACCAAGGAATTTTTACTCGCCGGGAGCGGGCAGCAGCACGTTGAAATCATCGTCAGCCGTTTAAAGAAGCGCTACAGCGTGGATGTGGATCTGCATGCTCCCAAGATTCCGTACCGCGAAACGGTGCGCGGACGCGCCGACGTGCAGGGACGGCACAAGAAGCAGACCGGCGGTCACGGGCAGTTCGGCGATTGCTGGATTCGCATCGAGCCGCTGCCGCGCGGCGGCAAATTTGAATTCGCGAATGAAGTGTTTGGCGGAGCGATTCCGCGAAACTTTATTCCGGCGATTGAAAAAGGCATCGTGGAGACGGCTGAGAAGGGTTATCTGGCCGGATTTCCGGTGGTGGATTTCAAGGTAGTGGTTTACGACGGGTCGTATCACGATGTCGATTCGTCGGAGATGTCGTTCAAACTGGCGGCCCGCAAGGCTTTCAAGGCGGCGATGGAGCAGGCGAAGCCGGCTCTGCTGGAACCCGTCATGAATGTCGAAGTGCAGGCGCCGGTGGAATTCGCGGGCGACCTGATGGGCGATATGAACGGCCGCCGCGGGCGCATTTCAGGCATGGACACCAAGGGCGGGACGCAGATCATCAAGGCACATGTGCCGATGTCGGAGATGCTCAACTATCAAAACGACCTGATTTCGATGACGCAGGGGCGCGCGACCTTCCATATGGAGTTCGATCACTACGATTTCGTTCCGGGTCCGCAGGCGGAGAAGATCGTGGCCGCGGCTAAGGCTGCAAAGACGGGCGAAGAGGAAGAAGAAGAGTAACTGCTGCTAGCGCAGCGTGGGCCAGTCTTCGATCTTGACGCGCGCGATGAGAGTTGCGCCGCCTTTGCCGTCGGGACCGAAGACGAGCGACTCGCCATCCGCCACGCCGGTGGCCATCTGCGGGAAAGCGGCGGTCAGATTCGGGAAGTGGGTCACGATGATGGTGTTGGTGCCTGTGGGAAATTGAGCCACTCTTTTCTGCAGCCAAGCGGCTTGCGCCGGCGTACCACCTTGCATGCTCTGACCGTTGTCGCCTAGTTCGACAAAGGGCTTCGCCTCGCCGAGTTTGGCGTACTTGACGGTTTCTAACGCCCTGTAGGTGGGACTGCTGAGAACTTCGCCGATGGGAATCTTCAAGTCACGGAGCGCCTTGCCCATGGCAGTTGCGCTAGCGCGGCCTTCCGCGTCCAACTGCCGTTCGCGATTGACATTGTCGGGGTTGGCGGTTTGCTGGCCGGGGGCCTCGCGCGGTGAACTGGCGTGGCGCATCACGATGACGTACCCGCCTTGCTGCAGGGCTTTCAAGGTTTGTGCGTGGGCCGCACCGGCGAGCAGAATCAGTCCGGCAACAAGAGCTTTCATGCGACCTATTGTATATTCTTGAGTGCCTCGCGCTTGCTGAGCGCGCTGAGGCGTTTGGCGTTGGCGCGGACGTAGCGGCGGACTTCGCCGGGATTGGTCCAGGCATACTGGCGGAGCGCCCAGCCAATGGCTTTCTGCAAGAAGAATTCCTTTGAGTCAAGCGATGGCTCGATGACAGCGTAGAGCAAGTCAAGGTCGGTTTCGGTTTTGAATGATAGCTGGCAGAGGATGGCGCTGCGGCGCTTCCAGAGATTACGGCTGCGGCTCCACTGGAGCATTTTCTTGCGCATTTGCCCGGGGAAAAGACGCAATAGTGGGCCCAGCCGGGCGGAGGCGATCGAATCCACGTAATCCCACCACGCGCCGCTGACGATCATCTCTTCGTACATCGGCAAGGTTTCGAGCGTCTGCCACTCGCGATAATATTTGAAGCCCGTGAGGTCGATGGCGGCGTAGCGTTCCTCGCGATATTCGGCGGCGCGCCAGATTTTGAGACATGTTGCACGCCATTCGGCTGCGGTTTCCAGGCGGTGTGCGGTGAACAGTCGACGGGTGATGGCGCGCTGCGCGGCCGTCTGCACGCCGCGATAGGGCATCGCGGATTTCATGTAAGCCTGCATCGCCGCGGTCTTCTTAGGGTCGCCGGCTTGCGCCAGTTCCGTGCGCAGGAGCGCTCGCAAATCCGGTTTAGCCACGCTCTGCCAGCCGTGCGAGCGCTTCGCCCGTCAAGCGGAAAGTGCGCCAGTCTTCTAGCGTGACGGCGCCCAGGCGATGGTAGAAATCAATCGACGGCTGATTCCACGTCAGGACGGACCACTCCACGCGTCCGCAGTCCTCGACCTGCGCGATGCCGGCCAAGCGCTGCAGCAGAGCTTTACCGATTCCCTGCCCGCGATATTCAGGCTCGACAAAAAGGTCTTCGAGATAGATGCCGCGCTGGCCCAGGAACGTCGAGAAATTGTAGAAGTACAACGCGAATCCCACTGGCACATCGCCGGCGAACGCCATCAGCGCTTCCACGTTGCACCGCGGGCCGAACAGCGCCTTGCGGAAATCATCCTCGCTCGAAACCATCTCGTGAGCTAGCTTCTCGTACTCCGCCAGAAGCCTCACCAGGCGCACGATCGCAGGAATATCCTGCTCGGTGGCGCGCTCAATCTTCAGTGCCATGTTTTGATTGTTCCATCTCCGTTCCCACGGCGCGCGAGCCTCCTGTACAGTGGTACTTTGGCATTTCGGAGGTACTATGCACCCCAGGACTCCACGTAGTCTTTTTTTGATTCTTCTCTTGCTGTTCCAATTCGCGGGAAACCCCGCGCGGGCGCAGAATCCCAGCAGCCTACAGATTGTGATTGTCGAAGGCGAGGGCGCGATAAACAACGTGAAGCAGCGCGTGAATCGCGAGCCGATCGTGCAGGTGGAAGACGAAAATCATAAGCCGGTGGCCGGAGCCGCTATCATCTTCTTCCTGCCGAACGACGGGCCGGGCGGCACCTTCGCGAACGGCAGCACTACTTTCACCACCACCTCCAACGCCCAAGGGCAAGCGGTGGCGCGCGGCATTCGCTTCAACAATCAGGCGGGGTCGATGCAGATTCGCGTCGCCGCTTCCTTCGCCGGTCAAACGGCCAGCGCCATCATCAATCAGACCAACGTGCTGGGCGTGGCTGCCAGCGGCGCGTCCGTGGGAGGGATGAGCCTAGGGACCAAGCTGTTGATCATTGGCGCGGTGGTGGGTGGAGGCATCGCCGCCGGCGTGATCATCGCGAATCACGGAGGCGGTTCGACTCCAACTGCGCCAGGAACCATCACTATCACTCCAGGAAGTGTGACCGTGGGATGCCCTGCAGGAGCTTCCGGATGCTAACGATGAGGACCGTCATGATCGCGCGCACGTTGGTATTTCTGGCGCTCACGGGCGCGGCCTGCGCGCAAGTGCGCGGGCCCGTCATGGGCTATCTTCCCGACAACGGAGCGTTGCGAACGCTCTACGGAATTCCGGCCTCGGGCTGGGTGGGCGGGGCGGTGGCGCCGGACCGGGCGCTCTCCCTGATCGAGATGTCTCCGGACCAGAGCCGCGGGCTGGCGGTCGCTGCCGATACCGGCGCGCTGATGCTGCTGGCGCCGGCTACCGGTGCTACCACGCATGTGAACGGCGCGTCGTCCGGCGCGGATCGCATCGTGTTCAGCCCTAGCGGAACGGCCGCGGCGTTGTGGTTTTCGGCGGGCGGTCATATTCAGGTAGTCAGCGGATTGGCGGCGACTCCGGCGGTTCGCGATATCGATGCTTCCCTGCTGGGCGGCGATCCGGAGGGCTTGGCGGTGAGCGACGATGGGCAATTTGTGGCGGGGGCGTGGGCAAGCAGCGTTTACGCGTTCGATCCCGATGGGAACGCCGCGGCGCTGCCGGTGGCTGGTCCCGCCGAGGCGCTGTGCTTCTTTCACGGGCGCGCGGATCTAGCGGTGATTACGGCCACTCAAGTGGTGATTCTTTCCGGCATCGGCGGCGTGGTGGCGCCGAACGTGATTTACACTAAGCCGGATGATCCGGGGCGCGCGGCTCCTGTCGAAGTGGCCGTGGGCTTCGCGGTGTCGTTCGATAACCGCTATCTGGCGATCGCCGGAAATCTTGGCGCCCTGGCGACCTTTGACCTGACCGGCGGCAGCAGCGCGGGAGGCAATTGCAATTGTTCTCCCAGCGGCCTGGCTGGAATGGGCGGCTCCCTGTTCCGGCTGACCGGCGTGAGCGATGGCGCGCTGAAAGTTCTCGACGCGTCTACAAATGATGTTTGGTTCGTGCCGCTGGCGGCTCCGGTTACAACCAGCGCCTCGGCGGGAGGCCAGCAATGACGGCGCGCCGCGTACTACCGCTCGCGCTGCTGCTGACGGCGGCTGCCACAGCCTGGGGCCAGCTCAGTATCAACCCAACCTCGTTGCCGTCGACTCCTTATCCCGTGGGGCAGGTCTTTCCGGCCCAGCAGCTCTCGGTGCCGGCTCCCTTTCAGACCGATATCCTCACGTGGTCGATCTCCGCGGGAAATCTTCCGCCGGGGCTAGTTTTGTCCCGCCCAGGAAGCCCTCCGGGCTCCATTACCGGCACGCCAACGCAGGCGGGTGCGTATCCTTTTACGGCGATGGTGGTTGATACCTCGGGCTCGATGCCGACGAATGCAACTCGTCAGTACACGCTGTATATTTCATTGGGAGCGGCGCTGACCCTTACGCCGCTCGCGCACGCGCAAGCGGCGGTAGGCAGCTTTTATTCCAGTCCTACCTTTCAGGCGGGAGGCGGCGTGCCCGGCTATTTCTGGGCACTGCAAAGCGGGACGAACGCGGACGGATTGACGATCAACTCCAGCACCGGCCAACTCACGGGGGCTCCGCTCACGGGCGGTGTTTTCGAGATTACGGTGGTGGTGACGGATGCCTCCGGCGTGCAAACCTCGGCGGACTTCACCCTGAACGTTCTGGGGATCACGACCGCGGCGCTGCCCGGCGGTGTGCTGGGGACCCCCTATTCGCAAACGCTCACGGCCACGGGAGGGATCGGTACACAGACGTGGTCTCTATCCGGCACCCCACCAACTGGACTGGGCATCAGCCCGCAAGGAGTTCTGAGCGGCACGCCGACGGCTAGCGGCGCGTTTCCGTTCGTAGTGCAGGTGAGCGCCGGCAAGCTCACCACCAGCCAGGCATTCAATATTAGTATCACCAGCGGCAGACTTGTGATCACCACCACCTCGCTGCCGGGTGGAACGGTGGGGACGGCTTATTCGCAGACGCTGGCGGCGTCGGGCAGCACGAATCCGCTGACGTGGTCTTTGTCGGGCACGGCTCTGCCGCCTCCGGGGCTGAACATCAGCGCGCAAGGAGTGATCAGCGGTACGCCTACGCAGGTGGGCACGTTTGCATTCCAGGTTCAGGTAACCGATAGTCTC
>CAVVZG010000117.1:0-53804 GCA_963752205.1 Bryobacterales bacterium
AGATAGTCGTCGAGTTCTTTCTTGGTGAAAAACGATGTCCCGTAGATGCGCTGCAACTGCGCGTTCTTTTCGTTGCCTTTCCAATAGGCGCCCGCGATCGAGAGCAGCTTAAACGCCTTGATCTTCTTGGTGGACGGCACATGCGGCCCACGGCAGAAATCGATGAAGTGGTTCCCCAGCGTATATTCGGAAAACACTTCGTCGGCCTTTTCGGTAATCAGCTCGCACTTCATGGGCTGATCGCCGTACAGCTTCAGGCCTTCTTCCTTCTCCATGTACTGGCGCTTGTAGGGCAGGTCCTGCGCCTGTAGCTCCCACATCTTTTTCTCGATTTTTTCGAGGTCTTCGGGGGAGAACGCCTCGGGACGCTGGAAGTCGTAGTAGAAACCGTTTTCGATGGCGGGGCCGACGCCGAGCTTGGTTTCAGGGTACAGTTCGAGAACCGCCGCAGCCAGCAGGTGCGCGGTCGAGTGGCGGTAGACTTCGAGGGCTTCGGGATTCTTGGGGGTCAGGATCTGCAGCGTGGCATCGGCTTCGAGAGGGCGGTTCAAATCCCACAGATAGCCGTTGACCTTGGCGACCAGCGCGTCGTCGGCCAGGCGGGGGCTGATGGAGCGCGCGACATCGATCGGCGCGGATCCAGAGGGAACACTTTGGACACTTCCGTCGGGAAGGGTGACCTGGAAATTGCTCATTGGTACTAATCAGATTACCAAACGAACCCAAGCCGATTTGGGGCAAGTGGCTTTCGAAGCGAGGGTTGAACCGATTCCGGAAGCGATATTGGCAAATCGTCTAGCCGCCTGTGAAGACGGGTCGAGGTGCCAATCTGGGAGCACGTTTTCGTCATCGTCGAAGGGCGACCAGGTATAGTCGGAGGTCTGGAAATCCATCCCCTTCTTCGTGGGGTAAAAGTAGGTTTTGAAATCCTCCTCTACGACATCGACCGGCGGCATTCCCTCGAGTTCTGTGGTGAATGTCGTACCGGACAAGTGATATGCTCTAACTAGCCCCTCTGCGACTCAACTCGCTAACAGCTTTCACGATCTCGGCTCGCTCAACCGAAAAGCCAAGCTTGGCGCAATCTCTTGCGACCTCTGGCAGGATGATCTGGTCGATGTTTTCAAAGTCGTCACACATCGAGTCCAAGACCATCCTGCGGATAAGTTCACTTCGGGTCATTCATCTATTCCAACATTTCGCAAGCGTTGCCCTGCGCCACTGCTATATTGAATGGAGAGGTTCTGGTTGACCCCCACTCCCAATCCCGTGGCTTTCGATGAGTCGACGCTCGTAGCTCGCGCGCAGGCGGGGGAGCAGGAGGCATTCGCGACCCTGGTAAGGGAATACAGCCGCAAGATCTATCGCGTCGCCAAGAACATCACCCAGAACGACGAGGATGCCGAGGATGTGCTCCAAGAGACCTTCCTCAAGGCTTACGAGCACCTGCCCGGCTTCCAGGGCAACTCCAAGTTCTACACCTGGATCGTCCGCATCGCCGTGAACGAATCGCTGATGAAGCTGCGCAAGCGCAAGGGCAACCGCTTCGTTTCGCTCGACGAACCCATCGAAACAGGCGAAGAAGAGGTGAAACGGGAGATTGCGGTCTGGGAAGATAATCCGGAGCAGCGCTATTCCCGTGAGGAGATGCAGACGATTCTGGATGAGGCGGTGGACGGTTTAAAGCCAGATTTCCGAACCGTTTTCACACTGCGCGACATCGAAGAATTGAGTACGGAAGACACGGCCGAGGCACTGGGAATCTCGGTGCCCGCCGTGAAGAGTAGACTATTAAGGGCGCGTTTGGCGCTGCGTGAAAAACTGACCCGCCAGTTCAAGCGGAAAGGGGACGATTTGCTTGGTTACCTGTAAACAGTTTCTTCAGGAACTGAACGATTATCTCGACCCGAACGTAGACGCCGAGATCAAGGTCCACCTCGCCGCGCATGTCAACAAGTGCCCCAACTGTTTCGTGATTGTAGACACCACTCTGAAGACCCTGCAGGTTTATAAAGGAATGGAGCCGCAGGCGATTCCGGAGGCCGTCGAGTCACGCTTATGGAAGGCGCTGGAGCGCAAGATGGCGGATCGTCCGAAGAGCTGAGCTATTTGGCTTCGAGGGCGGGCTGCAGATTGCCCATGATCTTCTCGAACTTGGCGCGCTGCTGTTCGTCGAGAATCTGCATAATGCGGGTCTTCCCGGTAGAGCGAACGTCGTCTAACTGATCCTGCAGACTTTGATAATACTGGCGGTAGTCTTCGAGAACCATCGCAATTTTTTCGGTCTGATCGCCGGAGAGATTCAACTCCGTTTTGAAGCGCTGCACCAGCGCATCGTTGGTGGGTGCCTTGTGGTCCGGGGCGGGAACGGAGGCGGCGGAAACCGTGCGATGCAGTCTCTCGTGGAGTCCCATCTGCATGGTCAACGCACCCACGGCGCCGCCCGCCAGGAACACCAGCACCAGCGTTCCGATCACCTTGGGATTCTTGCCGGCCGGGTCCTGCGACATTATTGCTCCCGGTAGGTGACCAGGTCAGCCAGGACGGCGTCTTCGGAGGACTGGCCTGCCGGGGACTGATCCATTTGCGTGATGACGCGCGCCGGGCCATCTTCGCCCACCACCACCAGCGGTTGCTGCTGTGCTTGCTGCCCGGCGACCATAGGGTCTTCTGCCGAGCGCTCCGAGGTCACCAGATATACGCCCAGCAGGATCGCCAGCGCCATGGAGGCCACGGCGATGCGGCGCCCGAAGGCGGATTCGATGAACAGGTTCCAGATGGAGATGGGGCCTTCCGCTTCGATGCGCTCCATCACGCGCGCGTAGAAGCCGGCGCGCGGTTCCGAGACAAAGCTCTCCGGGGCGCGGAGTTCGCGAAGGAGCGCGGTGTGTTCCTGCATGCCCTGAACCTCGCTGCGGCACTCTTCACACCCGGCCAAGTGTTCAGGTTCGGAGCCCGCCAGCACGTTCTCGATATGATCCCGAATCTCGCGATGCATCGTTCTTCCCTCAGTCACTACAAATCAAATACTGCCACGCCGCGGGTCTGTGCCCGCTTCCTACATCCGGACCGCTCAGCGGATCCGCGTCAAACGCCCGGCCGCCTTTAATAATTTCTGGCGGGTTCGGAACAGTTTAACTTTAATTGTATTCTCGTTCAAGCCGGTCATCCCGGCCAATTCTTCCACCGAGTGGCCTTCCACTTCTTTCATCAAAATCAAGGTACGCTCTTCTTCGGACACCTTGGAGAGAAGCTTTAGGATCAGGTCCCGCTGGGCTAGACGGGTATCGGCGGGCACCGCGCCGTCTACCGCCGGCTCGGAGGCTTCCATGCGCTGGGCGTCTTCCTGGGAGAAATCGCTCTCATAAACCAGCTTACGGACGCGCTTTTTGCGCAGGTAGTCGTAGCACTCGTTGACGGTGATTTTGTAGATCCAGGTCAGCAGAGAGCTGCGAAAATCGAAGTTCTTGAGCGAGAAGTAGACCTTGGCGAAAACCTGCTGGGCGATGTCTTCGGCGTCGTTGCGATTGCGCAGGATGCCGTAGATGATCGAGAACACCTTGGACTGGTAGCGTTCGACGATCTCCCGGAACGCCATCTCGTCGCGGGCCTGGACACGGCGGACCAGCGCCGCTTCATCACTGTTTTTGTGATCCACTCGGGGCCTCGCCCGGGCTCCCTCGCCGGCTAGCGGAAAGGGGAGAATTCCAATTGAGCCGTCCATAGCCACTCGGTCCCTCGCTATCTGGTCCGACGCGGCTGGTTCGGTTTAAGTTACGCTTAAGATTGACTCCACGATACAGGCTTGGATAGCTGCATCCTTGGCTCTCCGGCCCGCATCATGTACAATTGAGGGTGAGGCCTAACACACATGGTACAACTAACGGAAACCGCTGTAAGCAAGGTTAAGGAGATTCTGGATACACAGGAGCCGAAGCCGGCGGGTCTGCGTATCTCGGTGGTGGGTGGCGGCTGCTCGGGTTTCAGCTACTCGATGGCTTTCGAAAACACACCTGGAATGCTGGACAAGACCTACAAGTTCGGTGACTTGCAGCTCTTCATCGACCAAGCCAGCCTGCTCTATCTGGACGGCGTCCAAGTGGATTACGTGGAGACGCTCGAAGGGTCTGGATTCAAGTTCAACAACCCCAACGTGAAGTCCACCTGCGGCTGCGGCAGTTCCTTCAGCGCCTAAGCGGCCTTCAAATACTTAGCCCGGATTGCGAAGAGCGCCCTTAAAAAGGGGCGCTCTTTTTTCGTTCCGCGGGAGTGATTCAAAACGCAAAAAGGGGCGCAGCCTAAGCTGCGCCCCTCAAAAAACCTCGTCGGATGAGGATTAATTTAGCTCTTCTTACGGCGACGTGAGATCAGGCTCAATCCCAGTAGCCCGACACCCATCATCGAAAGAGTCATGGGCTCAGGAACACCGCTGGTCTCCGTGCTGTTCGTGAAGCCGCTCACCGTGATCGAGTTGATACCGGGGCTAAGGGCCGCAGTGATATCTTTGATGATCCAGATGGTGCTCTGGCTCGCAAAGCTAGCCGTTGCTGTCCCGCCAGCGCTGGTGTTAGAGAATGACGCGAGGGTTTTCCCCGAGCAAGCTCCACCGAAGGCTCCGGCGCTATCGCAGACGGTTTCCGCAATGCTCGATCCCGCCGTGCCACCGAAGGTGTTGTCAACGCCGGTGATGTTGGAACCCGTCACTTCGTAAACCAACTGAAGATCCGCTACTCCACCGACCAGGGTGAAGCCGGCAATTTGGAAGCCCAGATTCACACCGCCAGCCGAACTGGCAACCGATTGCAAGAAAACCTGCATTCCGGAAGGAATGGACGAGACAGTGAAGTTCGAAAAGGTCAGTCCGCTCTCGTCGCATCCCGATCCACCGACGCCCAATTGAGAACCGGTCACGTTTGTTGCGGGCGACGTAAGCGTGTCGCATGCAACTACCGCAGCCGAAGCCACCGAGCTCGAAAGGCCAACTGCCGCTAAAACGGCTAAGCAAGTTAATATTTTTTTCATATCGTTTTTTTTCTTTATCCTCCGACTAGTTTTTTTACTTCGCAGCTACATTAATGGAACTGCGGAAAACGCTTATCTCTTACGTAGGCAGTATAGGGCCTTATCTGATTCGGTGTCAATGCATTACCCTAGGCTAACTACTAGTACCTTCGATAGCCAAGACGGATTGCATTATTAATTTCTTATAGATACGGATCTGGTAGTACAAAAGGGGTTAGTACTTTTCTGGTGGTTTACCTACTCGGAACCCTATGACACGCTTAGCCATATAGAATGGTAAGCGCGGGGCTAGTGGAAGCTCCGCTCACACGAATGCTCGACGACCTATTGACGGAGCAGACCCATGGCGCGTCGCGAGACCTCGATTCTCTTACTATCGCTCAGATTCTAGGCATCTTAAACGCCGCTGATGGGGAAGTCCCGGCGGCGGTAGGGCGGGAAATCCCCAGAATCGAGGCGGCGGTCGGAGCGATTGCCGGAGCCCTGGAGCGGGGCGGTCACCTAATATATGTTGGCGCGGGAACCAGCGGACGGCTGGGAGTGCTGGACGCGGCGGAGTGTCCGCCTACTTTCAACGTACCCCCCGAGCTGGTGCGGGGTATCATCGCTGGCGGCGACGCCGCGTTGCGGAGGTCTGTCGAAGCGAGTGAAGACGATCCTGAGGCTGGGGCCCGGGATTTGATGGCCTCCGGGTTTGGAGCGGGCGATGTGGTGGTCGGGATCGCGGCCAGTGGACGGACGCCTTACGTCTTAGGTGCGGTGGCGAAAGCGAAGAGCCTGGGTGGAATCACGTGCGGTATCAGTTGTACTCCGGATTCGGAGTTGTCGCGCGCTGTGGATTTTCCGATCGAACCCAAGCCGGGTCCGGAGGTGCTGGCGGGTTCGACGCGCTTGCGGGCCGGCACGGCGACCAAGTTGGTTTTAAATATGATCAGCACGGCGGTGATGATCCGCCTGGGACACGTCTACGGCAACCAGATGGTGAACGTGC
Organism: Bryobacterales bacterium; assembly: GCA_963752205.1. GTDB lineage: Bacteria > Acidobacteriota > Terriglobia > Bryobacterales > Bryobacteraceae > Palsa-187. The sequence continues at coordinate 6,014 of CAVVZG010000117.1, forward strand.
AGCCCACCAACCACAAGCTCACGGAACGCGCGCGGCGAATTATACGGCAGACTACCGGCGTTTCGCAGGAACGCGCAGCGGAGCTGCTGGGGGAAAGTGGAAACAGCGTGCGCGCGGCGATCATCATGGAGAAGGTCAAAGTTTCGCGCACCGAGGCGGAGCGGCTGCTGGCACAGGCGGGCGGGCGGATTCGGGAGGCATTGGCATCCTTTGGACAAGTTTGAGATTCAGGGCGGAGTTCCACTCGCGGGTGAGATCGCGATCAGCGGAGCGAAAAATTCGGCGCTGCCGGCGCTGGCCGCGTGCCTGCTGACGGGGGAGACGGTGGTGCTGGACCGCATTCCTCCGGTGCGCGACATCCACACCATGGAGAAGTTGCTGGAGCACGCGGGGGCGCGGGTGGTTATTGAGGGCGAGCGGGTCACGGTGACGGCGGGCGCGATCGAGAATCCGGAAGCGCCTTACGATCTGGTGAAGACCATGCGCGCGTCGAGTCTGGTGCTGGGGCCATTAGTCGCGCGCTGCGGGCGGGCGCGGGTGTCGGTCCCGGGGGGGTGCGCGATCGGCACGCGTCCCATCAACCTGCATGTGGCGGGGCTGGAGCAACTGGGGGCCACTACGCGCCAAGAGCACGGCTATATCGAAGCGGAAGCGCCGCACGGCCTGGACGGGACGGAGGTGCGTTTCGAGCGCATCACGGTGACGGGAACGGAAGACCTGCTGATGGCGGCGGTGCTGGCGCGCGGCGAGACCGTGATTCACAATGCGGCGCGCGAGCCGGAGGTGGTGGATCTGGCGGAGCTGCTCATCAAGATGGGCGCGCAGATCGAAGGCGCGGGGACTTCGGTGATTCGCGTCAAGGGCGTTGCGAAATTACACGGCGCGCAGCATGCGATTATTGCCGACCGCATCGAGACCGGAACCTTTTTGATCGCGGGGGCGATGACTCGCGGAGATCTGCTGGTAACCGGTTGCGACGCGGAGCATCTGCGGGCGTTCATCGCGAAATTATCGAGCGCGGGAGCCGAGGTGAGCGAGCCGGCTCCGGGCACGCTGCGGGTGCGAGCGAATGGGAAACTCAAGAGCGTGGATGTCACCACCGAGGAGCATCCTGGGTTCGCGACGGATCTACAAGCGCAGTTCATGGCGCTGATGACGCAGGCGGAGGGGATATCGATCATCACCGAAACCATTTTTGAGAACCGCTTCATGCATGCACTGGAGCTGGCGCGCATGGGTGCGAACATTCGCCTGGAGGGGCGGCAGGCAATGGTGGCGGGGGCGATGGCGCTGTCGGGCGCACAGGTGATCGCGAGCGATCTGCGCGCCAGCGCGTCCTTGGTGTTGGCCGGTTTGGCGGCGCAAGGGGAGACGGTGATCGACCGGGTCTACCACATTGATCGCGGCTATGACAGAATCGAAGCGAAGCTGGCGGGCGTGGGCGCAAGGATACGGCGGGTGCCCTAAGTGTTCGTTGGCGGGAGAGGGCGGATCTCATGAAACATAACCCTGGTTTCCTCGCGCTGGTGAACGAGGCGAGGGCGCGCGTTCCAGAAATCGATATCACGGAATACCAGAAACTCCCGCGCGACGGGCATTTGCTGATCGACGTGCGCGAAGATCACGAGTGGGCCGCAGGGCATGCCGCGGGGGCCCTTCACTTGAGCAAGGGAATCATCGAGCGCGATATCGAAACACGGGTGCCCGATACTTCGACCAAGATGGTGTTGTATTGCGGCGGCGGCTACCGCTCCGTGCTAGTGGCCGATGCTCTGCGGAAGATGGGGTATCGCGATGCGATTTCTCTCGACGGCGGGTGGCGGGGGTGGAATGAAGCAGGGCTGCCGGTAGCGAAAGACTGAGACGGGCAGACTAAAATAAATCGCGCCCGTCCCCAAAAACCTGAGTCAGGAAAACGATCACCGTCAAACCCATGGCGACCGAGGTCATGACTCCAACGAATTTGGTGAAGCCTTTCCCCATGAACTCAAAGCGCAGAATCAGGGCTAAGGCGATGCCGGAGTAGAGCAAATAGGGCGACAGCACGCGGTCAGAAAGCACGTGGACCGCCAGAGCCGCGCTGAAATACAGCAGCGGCAGGTTGCTGTCATAGCGCCCTTTCATCAGCAGCACAATCGCGATGATCGCCAGGCTGACCACCAGCAGGATGGTCATGTTCATCGGAGTTGCGTCAAAGTACATATGAGTTGATGTGCGCCTGCTGGCGGCGCCGGCTTTTAGAACGTATAAGCGATGGCCAGCATGGGCACGATGTTCTGCAAAACTCCGGAAACATGCGAGCCGACGTTGGGGGTGATGATTTGCTGGGGGAAGGGCGTGATGTAATCGTGCACTTCGAGGCGCACCTGGAAGGACGGCGCGACTTGCCACTTGATGCCGGCTCCCAAGCTCAGCAACGCTTTTAGTTCGTTGCCCTTGGTAAGCAGGGCGAACTGGCTCAACGGCTGCGACTGTAATTCGGTGCCGGTGCCGCGATAATCCTTGATGCCGGCGCCGACGGCTAGAAACGGCCGCACTTTGGAGCCGCGCGGGGTGGCATGCCACAGGATGTCGTAATGAATGGCGTGGCTTTCGCCGCTAAACGAGGTGGATACGCCGCCGCTCGATAACTGCATATCGCCGCGCTGATAGTCGTAGCGGACTTCACCGCCCCAATGATTGCTGAGGTTTTCGCCTAGCCAAACGCCGCTGGCGACATTGGTGTCGATGCCGGCGCTGGCTTTCGCGGAGCCGTTGCTGATGTCGCGCGACAGGTAAAAGCTGCCGCCCACGCCCCCGCCGAACTCCCATTTCTGCGCCATCGCGGACGGCACCATCGCCATCAGTCCCAGCCCGCAAACTCCCAACATTCGATACAGTCTCATAGCACTCTCCCCTGTGTTTTCGGGTTCATCCCGTGTGTGAAGCGATTCCCGGGCGATTTACTCTCGCTGATTACCAGGTACGCCATGTGTTTAATGCACAACCCGGACGTTCACCGTCTGTGACTGTCCGTCTTGGGTGATAATTAACGGCACGCTCAATCCTTGCGGAGTGTTGCCGGGAACATTGACCTGAATTTCGTACACGCCGATTTGTCCGGGCACCAATCCCGCGAAGGTCACGGGAAGGGCCGTGCCATTGAGGGTCACGGCGGGTTGCAATACCGCCACCGCCAAAGGCTTCGATGGCGACACAGCGCCGGCGGCTACCACCGGTGAAGTGAGCCCCAGCCCGGCCGCGAAAATAGTCAGCGAATCGCCTTGATGAATGGGATTCGAAGGAGTTACCAGCAAGCCGTTGGCGGCGCGCGTGATGGAGGGCAAATTGGTCGATACCCCGTCGGTCCCGTTCAGAAATACAGCGGGCGCGTTAGTGCCGACCGTGAAACTGAAATCCGGGCTCACATTTTGCGGCGTACGGATGCTCATGGTGGCCGGACCGCTGGTAGCGTTATCCAGCTGCGCATTGATCAGCGACGGAGAAACCAGGAGCAACGAAATCGGCGTCCCGTTCACGAGTACGCAACTGTTGCCCACGACGGTAGGCAGCGGCACGCCGCTCGCCGCGATGGTCGAGGGGCTGAAATTGCTGCCAAAAACGGAAATCAAACCGCCCGAGGCGACGCCGGAGACACCATCGGCCGCACTGGCGACGCTGGTAATGATGGGCTGCGGCAGCGGCGCATCGTAATTCGAAGCCAGTAAGGTGAGGCCCGAAACCGAGAGGCTGACGAAGGAATTGTGGAACGGCAGCACCGCCAAAGTACGGGTGAGATTACCCGTCACCGAGGTGGGGTCCGGCAGCAGCGGGGCTTCGACCAGAGAGGTGGGCAGAACCGCTGCGCCATCGGAAAAATCGAGGCGCTCTCCATAGCCGGGGCTGGTCAAATCCGGCGCACCGGTATGGACGCCGCCCTGCAAGAACGTGAAACCGGAGGACAGGCCCGCCGAGGAATCGACGTCGTAAAGGGGAACCAGCGATCCATCGAGCATGTGCGAACCGACCATAAAGAGACCCGCCGAAGCCGCGTAGGCCCCTTGTAAGAGCGAAAAGTCGTCGCGCGAGACCGTGAAATCGCCCACGCCCGCGTCGTAGAGGAAGGTAAATCCATCCGGGGTCGCTACCATGGCTTGCGCTCCACTGGGAGGGGCCACGGCCACTGACTGGGGAAGAATCTTGTTCTGCCAGACGCCCACCACGGCCGGCTGGGTAGCGGTCAAGGTGACCGGGTCAATGAACAGGATGTGCCCCTCTCCGGTGTAATCGCGGGAAGTGGCAATGATTTGGTTACTGGTTACGGCGAGCGAGTGCACCACATTGCCGTTGCCGGCGGCGGTCGAAACGTCGGGCAGCCGGGTGAAGTCGTTGAGATTGTAGACGGCCAGGGTCTGCGCGGCGTCGTGTCCGATGTAGAGGAACTGATTGTCGAAGCTCATCGCCAAAGTGGTCGGCACGTTGTCGGTGCGCAACGTCTGTAGGAGAGCATTGTTCGATCCGTCGAAGACCAGCAAAGTATTGTTGTCTTGGCGCAGCACGTAATAGCGGTCGCGCACCGGATCCGCCAGGATATCGACCAGCGTGCCGGGAACTTCGAGGATGGTTCCGCGCTGGTTGGGCTCGGCATGATTGAAGAGCACCTTGACGGGATCGATTACGTTGACCGCCTCAGAAGAGGTCAAGCCGAGGTCGACCGACTGAGTGCCGTTGAGACCGGAGAACGCAGTGGGGTCGACAGTGACTGTGATGGTCGCGGGCGTCACACCGCTCGCCGGCGAAACCGTAACGGCGGAGCTGGCCGGTTTGAAACTGAACGAAGTGGGGATGCCGCCCGGATCGTTGATCGTAAAGGTTCGCGAGATTTTGCTGCTATCGCAGAAGTTCCCTTTCAGCAGAACGCTGGGGGTCGAGCTGGTCAGCCGGGGATAGGAGTTCAGAAATCCCATGGGCAGCACCAGGACACCCGAGTCCGAGACCGAATACATGACGCTCGAGTCTGAGCTGAAGGCGCTCTTGCCCGTGGTATTTTCGGGCAGCTGCAAACGCTGGATGACGGTGAGATTATCCTGCGCCAGGATCTGCAATATGGGCGGGGCCTTCGCCACCGGCGGGATCTGCGCGTAGATCAAACCGCGGGAATCGTCGAACAGGCTGGTGCCGACGCTGAATTGATTGCTGGCTTGGGGAACGAAATTAGTGATGCCGAGAGTGCGGTCGAGCATGATCCAGCCCACCATCACCTTGGAACCATCCTGATTCAAGCTGATGACGCGCGGCCCCAGGTTGCCGCCGCTGATGACGATTTCGCCGGGGTTGACAGTCTGCGAAGGCACGTCGTAGCTAAAGGTGATCGCCTCGCCCGATCCGGCCACGCCGAAAATGGTGTTGCCGTCACCGGAACGGGATACCGAGGCGGTGGTGATATCGAGCGGAAAAGTCCCGTCGGAGGCGGGGGTGGTATTGGCGGTGAAATTGGCGATGGTTTCGAGCAAATTCGCCGTATTAGATACCGGGTTGTACAAAAGGAATTGTTGGGTAGTGACCACCAGCGCCTGATTGTCTGCGCCGAACATCACGGCCAGGGGCGGATTGGGCAGCGCCAGCGTCTGCTGGGTGTTGTTCAGCAGATTGATCAACGTCAGGTGATTATTGGTGGCGGTTCCCGAGGCCGGATTGTCGTAATGCGCCACTAGCAGCCACAAGCGGTCGGGGGACAGCGACATGGAACCGGGGTTGGGGTCAACCGGTATGGGCGCAAGCAGCTTGAAGGTCGCCAGGTTCATGCGCTCGATGCGGCTGGCGGTGAAGTCGGCGATATACAACACCCCGCGCGGTTCGTCGAGGGCCAGATCGGTGGCCTCTCCGGCAATGGGAACCCGTATTCCAAAGGTGGGGGTCTGCGCCGCGCAGGCGAGCCCCGCCATGATCCCGAGGGTGATCAAGGAAAACTTACGCGACATGCAAGACTCCCCATCTCAAGACTTCAGCTTTCACAAGTGCAGCTTTCAAGACTCCAGCTACCATGACTTCCGCTACCTCTCGAGCGACCAATTACCCGCTTCATAGCGGGGCGTTATTGCAATCTTGAAAGACATCTTTTTGCGGAAGGCGCGCGCGCCTCGCTCCAGCACGAGCGCCTTCCAAAAAAGGAGCTTTCGTGTTATTCGGCGTTCTTTTTGCGGCGCAGCACGATGATCCCTAGAAACAGGACCGCTAGCACGGCACAAACGATTCGAACAGTGGAAGAATCCATCGTATTTCTCCTTTCCTGATATCAGTGAATTCGGCTTTTATAGGACTAAGCTTTAGCCGGGTCCTATATGTTCTGCATCATCGGCACTAACTCGCGAATGATCTTCATGGCCACCGGCCCCACCGTCACCACGAACAGCGAGGGGAGGATACAAAAGAAGATCGGGAAAATCAGTTTTACGCCCAGCTTGGCGGCCTTTTCCTCAGCCACTTGGCGGGCTTGGACGCGCATGAAGTCGGAGTGGGCGCGCAAGCTCTGGGCGACGCCAGTACCGAAGCGGTCGGCCTGAATCAGCACCGCCACCAGTTTCTTAAGATCGTCGACGCCGGTGCGCTCGGCCAGGTTGCGCAGGGCCTCGACGCGGCGTTTGCCGGCCTTCAGCTCCAGGTTCACCAGGCCAAATTCTTCGCTGATCTCGGGATGGGCATGCTCCAGTTCTTTGGAAACCTGGAGAATGGCCTGATCGAGGCCCAAGCCGGACTCGACGCAAACCACCAGAAGGTCAAGGGCGTTGGGCAGTCCGCGGGCAATCTGTTTCTGCCGCGCCGACGCTCGGCGCCGCACATATTCGTTGGGTCCGAAGAAGCCCATGGCGGTCGCCAGCAGAACCACCACGAACTTGTTGCTGGGATCGGTATCCGAGCCCACCACCGCCGCCAGGGCGATCAGCGGGAAAGCCACGCCGCACACGGCTTTGGCGCCATATAGAACTTTGAGTGCGCTCTCATTGCGCATACCGGCGCGAATGAGGCGCCGCTGCATGACCGTCACGTCTTTGGGAGACTGCGGCACCATATTGCCGAGGCGCTTGATCAGGTCGTGAAAAGCCAGGCTGGGATGCGACGGCATATCATCGCTCGCCTGTGCGCCTCCCACCACGCGATCCATGGCCTCTTTCGGGCGCACATAGATCTTCATGCCGTACATGGCGCCGGCTACGGCGATTCCGAAAAAGATCAACAAGGGCAGTAGTAGAGACATAGCGCTAAACCTCGATCTAAACTTCGATTTTCACGATCTTCTGCATGATGCCGTAACCGATCAACTGCAGCGCCACCGCCGAGCCCAACATGATCTGGCCGACGTCGTCGGTGAAGAAAAACTTGACATACTCCGGGTTGGTATAGAACATCAGTACGGCAACCGCCACCGGAATCAGACTGAGAGCGGTAGCGGTCATTTTTCCATGGGCGCTGACCGCGCGAATTCTTCCGCGTAGCTTGAAGCGCTCGCGAATCACGTAAGCCAACTTGTCCAGAATTTCCGCCAGATTACCGCCGGTGCGTTTCTGCAGGAGCACGGCGGAGACAAAGAAGTGCACGTCGAGCGAGGGCACGCGCTTCGCCAGTTTCTGCAGCGCCACCTCGATTGGTAAGCCCAGGTTGTGCTCTTCGAAGGTACGCCGGAACTCGCTCGAAATAGGTTCGGGAAACTCCCGGTGAATCATTTCGAGAGACACTGAAAAGGCGTGGCCGGCGCGCATCGAGCGGGAAACGAATTCCAGAGTCTCCGGGAATAGTTCCTCGAATTTATGTAGGCGTGCCTTGCGCTTGCGGATCACATACAGCCACGGCAACGCGGCCGCTGCGAGCGCCACCAACACCGTCAGCAGCTTGGGAATCGGCAGGAATAGCCACCCGATCGCCAACACCGAACCGAACGTCATGATGGTCAGGTTCACCACCCGCGCGGGCGGCCAGTTCAGCCCGGCCTGTTCCATCAGGGTGGCGAGTTTGGGTCCCCATTGATACTTCTCGACCACCGCCTGGGCAAACTGATTCTTGTTATCGGTCTGGTTTAGGATGACCTGCTTTTCAACAGGAACACCTTTCTTACCTTTGGCGGCCTTGGCGCGCGAAGTGCCTAACAGGCGCGCCTTCACGCGGTCGATGTCGGAAGACTTGAAATATTTGGACACCAGGAACCAGGCGCCCATCGCGAGAGCCCAAACCGACACCAGAATTGCTAGAAAGGAAAGCATTATCAGACCTCCATCACTTCTTCGAACAGATCCTGGCGCAGGCGGATGCCGGCGCTGAGCAGCTTCTCGTAGAACTTGGGGCGAATACCGGTGGCTGCAAAGCGGCCCACCACTTTGCCGTCGGGATCCATGCCGCGCTTTTCAAAGACGAACAAATCCTGCAGCGTGACCACTTCGCCTTCCATGCCCGTGACTTCCGTGATCGAAACCACGCGGCGCGAGCCATCGCTCATACGCGAGGCCTGTACCAGGAGATGCACCGCGCTCGCGATCTGCTGGCGAATCGAAACCAGCTGCATGTTGGAGTTGGCGAGCGATACCATGACCTCGAGGCGCGATACCGCGTCGCGCGGGGAGTTGGCGTGGACCGTGGTCAGCGAGCCGTCGTGACCGGTGTTCATGGCCTGCAACATATCGAGCGCTTCTTCGCCGCGGACTTCGCCGACGACGATGCGGTCGGGACGCATACGCAAACTATTGACCAGCAATTCGCGCTGCCGTACCGCGCCGTTGCCTTCCAGGTTGGCGGGGCGGGTTTCCAGGCGCGCGACATGGGGCTGCTTCAACTGCAATTCGGCCGCGTCTTCGATGGTGACAATGCGCTCCTTGCCGTTGATGAAGCAGGAGAGCGCGTTGAGCAGCGTGGTCTTACCGGAACCGGTTCCGCCAGCGATGATGATATTCAGACGGGCCTTGACGGCCGCTTCGAGCAGTTCCATCATGCCCTGCGTCATGGCGTTGCGTTCGACCAAGTCGGGCGGCATCAGTTTGTCGGTCGAAAAACGGCGGATTGAAAGCAGCGGACCGTCGACGGCCAAGGGAGCGATAATGGCGTTGACGCGCGAGCCGTCGCTCAAGCGGGCGTCGACCATGGGAGTCGATTCGTCGATGCGGCGGCCCACCTGGCTGACGATCTTGTCGATGATGCGCAGCAAGTGCTGGTCGTCGCGGAAGGTTACGTTGGTGAGCTCAAGCAGTCCGCGGCGTTCGACGTAGACCTGTTTATAAGTGTTCACCAGAATATCGGAGATGGTCGGGTCGGTCAGCAGCGGCTCGAGCGGGCCCAGGCCGAAGACTTCATCCAGCACCTCGTCGCTGATCTGCTGTTTTTCGAGCGAGCTGAGCAGCGTGGGCTCGGCGTCGATCAACTGGATGACGGCCTGGCGCACTTCGGCGCGCACTCGCTGGTTGTCGATGGTGGCCAGCGCTTCGAGATTGATCTTATCCACCAGCTTGCGGTGGAGCGTGAACTTCAGTTCCTGATACTCCGGCTTCAGGTTGGTCTTCTGGCGGCCGGCGTTTTTCAATAGCCGCTGTTCCCAGGAAACCTGTTGCGTGTTCTTGTTGGCGTTCTCGGTGGTCGGAAACATGATGGTCTAGATCTTCCTATTCACTGGCATTTTCAAGTTTGTAAGTCCTCAGGCGTGCAACAGCGCGGCCTTCAGCTCGCGCACTCCCGGTCCCGGCTTCTTCCCTTCATCGAAGGCACCGCATAATCCCACCGCTAATTTTTCGATGGCTTTGCCCAGCTCTCCTTCCGAACCAAGCGGCTGCCCCAAAGTCACCACGCGGTGCAGCGAAAAATAGTCATTGGGGAGGCTGGCGTGTACCGGGCAATTGAACAGTTTTTCGAGATTGGCCGCGCCGATATCGTCGCGCCGCTCCACCCGGTTCACCAGCACCTCAAAACGTTCCTTAGGCAGACCGACCTGGCTGATCATGGCCATGGCCTTGCGCGTGAGATGCAGGCTGGGCAGCTCGGAAGTGCTTACCAGATACGCCCGCTCGCATTCGGCGAGGGCGATCAAGCTGATTTGACTGAAAACCGTGGGCAGATCGAGGATCACCCAGTCATAGAGCTGGCGGGCATAATCGATCAATACGCGTAGACGCCCGCCGTCGATCGGCTCGGCATAAGGCGCCGCCGGTGAAGGCAGGATATCCACGCCACCGTGATTGACGGCTAGGGAACTCCAGAGAGTGGCGTCCAGATGTTCGGCGTGCTGCAGCGCATCGACTACCGAATAGTTGTGGCTCAGCTTCAGATAAAAACCAATAGTGCCGCCGGTCAGGTCGAAATCAGCCAGCAGAATCCGCTGGCCCGTCAAGCGGCGCAATGCAAAGGCGGTTTGGGTCGCGAGGGTGGACGCGCCGGAACCCGGCTTGGCACTCGAAAAAGCGATTACATGCCCGGCCTCATTACTGACCGGTACTTCGGCGCCGCATAAACGGCGCAGACGCGCGATGGCATCGCGCTGCGACGCGAGCTCGAAAGGCGCCGCCAGAAACTCGGTGGCTCCGGCGCGCAGCGATTGTAGAATCGCGTCGGAATCGTTGCGGATATCGAGCCCCACCACTTGCACGGGTGGGGTCAGGGTGGTGATAAAGCGGATGAGTTCCGTCGCCACCGCCAGATCCGTCGCCAAATCCAACAAGATGGCGTGCGGCTTCAACTGGCGGATACGGATCTCGAGCGTCTGTGCCGGCGGATAACTCTTCAGATCGGCCAAAATCTGAAACGCGCGGGTCTGCGGCAGCGTGGCCACAAACTGCTGGGCCAGGTCGCGGTTAGGCGCGATCAGGAGCGCGGTGATCTGCGAGTCTTTTTGGACAGGTATACTCATGCCGGCAACTTCCCTGGGCGCCGCAGCGCCCGTCACGTTAGTTCTTCTTGCTTGCTTTGTCCTTGGCGGCCTGAATGTCGGCCTGCGATAAGCGCACCAGGAAGTCCTTGGGGAAGGCAATCTGGGGCCGGGGATCGTTGGGACCGAGCGGCGTCGTGACCTCGGGAGTCACCAGCAGGATCAGGTCGGTGCGATTTTTCTTTGTGGTCTTGCTCTTGAACAGAGTGCCCAACACCGGTATAGAGCTTAAGAACGGCAGCTTGCTGAAAGCCTCGGTATCGCGGTTATCGAGCAATCCCGAAACGGCGAAACTTTGTCCTTCGCCCAGTTCCACGTCGGATTCTGTGCGGCGGGTCGAAATGGCCGGAATCACAAAGCCGTTGAAGGTCACGCCATTGGCGGCGTCTAACGTCGAGACTTCCTGCGACAAGTGCAGCTTGATCGTGCCATTCCCCGTAATCACAGGAGTAAAGCGCAGGCGAATCCCGAATTCCCGGAATTGAACCGTCACCGCTCCCGCGTTACCGCCGCCCTGAAGGACCGGCACCGGGAACTCGCCGCCGACCAGGAAGTAGGCTTCCTTGCCATTGGTGGTCATCAGATTCGGCTCTGCCAGAATTTCCAGGATGCTCTCGCTCTGCAGCGCCTGGATAAAAGCTCCCAAGTTCAGTTTGGGATCGAACGCGAAGATATTCAAAGCCGACGCGATCGACAGGGTGTTCTGGGCGTTCGGGCCACCGGTGGTGGTGGACGAGATACCGGATTGCTGAGTCGAGGCGTAGAACCCGGTCTGCCCCCCTTGGGTGAACCAGTTGATCCCGTACTGCTCGGCGACACTGCGGTCGAGCTCGGCGAATTTGACTCGCAACAGCACCTGCTTTTCTACCGGCTGGAGGCCGAGTTGCAAGTTATTGACTACGTTCTTAGCGAAAGGTCCGGCCAGCGCCACGGCGCGGTCGCCTATGTCTTTGCTCGAAATCGTGCCGTTGAGACTCAGCGATTCGCGCGAGCTCGCCGGAACAATCTGCTCGTTGGGGAAAGTATCTTTCAGAATTTTACGCAGCGGATCGAGGTTCAGATCGACCGTGACGTTGTAGAAGGTTCGTTCTCCGGTCTTGCTCCACACCACCAGCGTGGCGTTTCCGAGGCCCTTGCCGTGCAGCAGGATCTCACGCGTGGTGACCGGGGCAGCGTCGACGATGTCGGGGCTGCTGGTCGAGATCTGGCGGATATCGGAAGGATAGTCGATGACCACGCTCTTGCCGACCGTCAAGCGCAGATCTTCGGCACTTTGGCCGGAGCCGCTTACGGCAGCCAGCAGGACTCCCAGCAGGCCCAGCGCGCCACGGAACGCCATTCGGGAATAACGGCCGCTGATATAAAGTTTCAGATTGCGATTCATGTGAGTGCCTTCCTTAATTCGCCACTCGCGTGGGCATGGTTTCAACAGTCTTCTGCGTGCCTCGGATCACTACGATCTGATCCAGCGCCGGAGGCGGCGGAGGCGGAGGCTTGGGCGCCGCCGCGATCACCACTGGGCGGGGTGCCGGATTGGGAGCCGACGAAGGGGCCGCGGCTACCTTGCGGGGGGCGCCATACAATTCGTTGATGTAGCGGCCGGCGGTCTTCTCGACGCTCTGGTCGCTCGAATTGCGCAGCACCAGCTGCAGCCGTCCCTCGTTGCCAGCGAGCGTCAGGGTTTCCGACTGCTCGGGCGTCGCCAGCAGGGTCACGGTGGGCGCTTGAATCGCTTGCCCGCGGGCATCCGGCTGGATGGTAGTACCGGCCGACAGCACCAGCATATTCTGCAATACGGTTGTGGTCATATCGCCGTCGGCGGTTGGGGGGTGTCCCGTCACCAGCACATCGACACGCATGCCCGGCAGGACAAAGCCCGACACGCTCGCAACGTCATTGACGCGGACCGTGACCGCGCGCATACCGACCGGGATCGTCGGAGCCAAGCCCAGCCCGCTGCCTTTAGCGGCGAGGCGGCCTTCGAGAATGGGCTCTTCGAGCAGGATGTTCGAAATCACCGGCCGGTCGAGCACATCTTCTACCTTGGAAAATCCACCCTTGGGAAAGGCCGAGGAGGCGATCTTGACCACCTTGACATCGGCGGGCTTGACCATCACGCCCACGCCCAGCGGCCGCGCGGTCACGACCACGTCTTTCAAATCGGTCGATTCGACCCTCTTTGACGGACTCGACGAGCGCGCCGTCATCTGATAAAACACGCTCGATACCACCAGCGCGAACACCAGGCTGACTCCCAGCACCGTTAGAAACCTGCGATCCATTGCTTGTTCTCCTCCGCCTCCCGCCGGTTTCCCCGCCCGGAGGCTGATCCTTACGTCAATAAACTTCTGTTACTAAAACTCGTTTGCCTCTACCCATCGCCCGGCTACCCTTTGGGCACCAGCGACAACCACACACCCAGCGCAATCGCGGGCGCGTAGGGAATGGATGCTTCCCGTTCCCGTTCTTCTAAACTCAGGCTGGCGGGGGCCATTTCTTGGTTCGGCGTCCGGCCGCTCCACTTCCCCATCTGCCGGCGCAGGGCTTTCCACCCCAGAGCGCCAACCGCCATAATGCCGCCCACTCCCGCGGTCCACAGAGCCGCTTCGAGCAAACGCCCGGCTCCCAGCAGCGCGCCGAAGCCGGCCATCAGCTTCACGTCGCCGCCGCCCATGCCGCCGAGCAGGTAAAAAATCAAAAACACCGCAAACCCCACAGCCGTTCCGGCCAATGCCGTGAGCACGCCCGGCCAACCGCTTTTTCCGATCTGCCATCCGAAGCCGCCAGCCAGCGCGGCAACCGGAATCCAATTGGCAATGTGGCGGCGGGCGAGATCATCGATCACCGCCGCGAGGCCCACCACGATCGCTATCCAAACCTGTATGTTCATCGCCTTTAACGAAACGACGCCGAACGCACCGGCGCCTCCTCGACCTGTTCCCTGGTCAACCGGGGATTCACCGCTACCGGACGCACGGGCACACCCACCGTCCCGGGTTTCTTATGGGCTTTCGGGGCCCGCATCATCAGGGGTGCGAGAAACCCAGTTTGCAGAGCGAACTCCGCCAGCGCCTTCCCCGAGGGCAGACGCCAGCTCATCGGATCCATCCACTCCATCGGCAGATGGGGGATCCCTACGCTGCTTTTGCTGCGGCCCGCGGCGGTTTTGCGCGGACTCGGGTTCTCCGACTTCATCGCTGAATACGCTCCTTTAACTACTTCGGCCGGGTCGGGGGTTTTCATTAGCCCGCTTGTACCAGCCCGCATTCTTCCGTAGGACCTTAGTTTTCGGGCGCCTGAACCCGTTTTCCAGGCTAGTCATTGCGCGCTCCGGACCCGCGCAGGACTAGGAGGATATGCTTACCGTCGTCCGCTTCGACGCGCCATTCCGGGCGCTCCTTCAACAGTTGCGCCAAAGCGGTATCCACCGGGATCAGCACCAGGTTGAAGCGGTACGCGTGCATGACTTTCTCCCAGCCCGGCAGGCCTTGCATCACCCGTAGGAATCGATCGCCCACCTCGGGGCCGTAAAAATCGCTGCGCCCGTCGACAAACACTTTCTGCTCGGGATGCAGGTAGATCAGGTAGTCCGCCCACTGGTCGGTAGTAAGAACGCGGGCGTCAAGAATCTCCTGCTCGTGGGCATGAATCATCGCGGTGGGGAACAATTCGTCAGGGAAGTCACGGGGCCAGGCAATCGCGGACCCGCTCAAGGCGAGCGCGGCCACGGCCACAAGAATCCACACGCTGTAGCGCTGAAAACCACGCGCCAGATCGAAGCCCATCTGATTCAGAATTCCCTTGGCGGATTTGGAGGAGGCGTCGCCCACCCAGGTTTTCCACCAGGACGTCATTTCGGCCGCGATCAGCGGGGCCGTGACGGTTACGAAGATGGGCACGTGGCGCACGCTCGAAAGCGCCATATAACCCAGGGCGAGAATCCACAAGCCGTCGGTCACGCGCCCGCGGCGGAAACGCGCGCCAGCGGTGATCAGTCCGAGAAACAGGAGTGCTTCGAACTGCAGCATGTTCTCATTGCGGAATACCGGCGATTGGAATTCCTGTACTACTCTGCGAATCCAATCGGAACGCAAATACTGGAGCACGTGGGCGTGCAATCCCCAGCCGTAAGGATTGATCAACGACACGGCTGCGCAGGACGCCGTCAATAGGGCCCAACGAAGGGCCGGAGCCCAGTCCGGGTGTCCGCCGTGAGGCCGCTGCATCCAGGCTTCGATGGCCGAGCCAATGGCCGCGAGGCCCAGCAGTCCGATCAACACCAGAAATCCGCCGTGCAAACTGGTCCATAGCAATGTGATGGGAACCAGCCACCAGAGGCGCGCCGGATTGGCGCCGCGACGGTCGGCTTCGATGAGGGCCATCGAAAGCGACAGCAAGACCAACGTAAAAACATGCGGCCGGGCCAGGAAATGCATGGAGGCCGAGCCTACCGACAGCAGCGTCACTAACAAGGCCACAAACAAATGCGCCCCGGCGTCCACGATGCGGCGCATTAAAGTGGTGGCGTAGAGCGCGATTAGCACCCCGGCAGCCAGAACCACACCTTTTAATCCAGCCCAGCGGAAGAGCAAGGCGTCGATGACATCGCTTAGCCATTCCCAGGCGATACCAGGGAGCGCCGACTTTCGAAAACGAATACAAATCCTGGTGCGGCACCTGATGATGATTGAGAATGTACTCGCCGGTGCGGATGTGCCAACCGACGTCGGCGTCCGCCAGAAGCGATTGCCAGCCGTGCGGCCCGGAACTCATGAATAACCAGGCGATAAGCGCGATGAACAGGAGATCCAGCAGCGAGGGCACCAGCAGCCGTCCCCAACGGTGCCGCAGGAGCGCGTCGATACGGGCCGGCGGCAATGAAGGGAGCGCCGCGATGGTAGATTCGGGAGTCATTCGTGCGGGCCTTAGGTCTATCTACCTATTCGCCATATTGGGGCGCGCACTTTAGGCAAACGATTTAGCGGTGCGGTTTTCGATGTTTTCAGCAGGTGAAGGGTGTTCGGTTCCGAGCAGACGCCGGCCTTGGACGGCCAGTTCGAAGCGGTCCTTTACGCCGGTTTTTTCGAAAATGTGCATCAGGTGAACTTTCACTGTGCCGGGGGTGATCGCCAGCGCTTCGGCGATCTCCTTGTTCTTCAAGCCGCCGCAGACGTGATGCACGATGTCTTTTTCGCGCGGCGTCAGGCGCGGGGCTGAGCGGCGGTCCATGGTGCCGACGGCGTGTTCGGCGAGCGAGCTTTCGATCCATACTTCGCCCTGGCTGACGGCGCGCAGACACTCGCGCATGGCGGCGATCGGCACGGTCTTTTTGAGGATGCCGCGCGCGCCTAGTTGCAGAGCCCGGAAACAATCGATCTCCGCCAGATCGTTCACCCACAGGACGGGCTGGCAGCGCGGCCAAGTGCTTTTTACATCGGAAATAAACTGGAAAATCTGTTTGAGGCCGGCGCTTTGATCTACCAGCAGGACGTCGGGTTGCTTTTCGCGCACCGCGTCCAGGGCATCGGCGATTCCCGGCATAGCCCCCAGATATTCGAACTCGCTGTCGCCGGCGAGGACACTCGCCAGGCCTTCGAGCACGATCGGCTGCGCTTCACAAGCAAATACCCTGACTGGATTCACGTAGTTTCCCTTAGGAGTTTAAAATCGACGGGGGGAGGCCCAGAGGATAGGTACTAAGTGTCGTTTTACGACTGGGGTGGCGCGGTTATCTGCCGGTATAGGATTGAATATGCGTGTTTTTCGTTTCCGCAGCGCGGCTGCGTTTGAAGCGGCGGCGGGGTCCTGGATGGCTGCGGATGAGCGTACCAACAACTTGATCTTGAGCCGCCTGCATGCGGCGCGTTTCAGTGATGCCGTTAAAAGCTGGTTGGTGATGGACGGAAACGCGCCGCAACTGGCGCTGCTCGAGACGCCGGTCAACCTGGTGCTTTCCGGAGGCAGCGTGCGGGGCGCGGAATATCTGGCGAAGAATCTCGAAGTAGATGTGCGGCAAACGGTTGGACCCGCCGGCGTGGCCGATGTTTTCGCGGCCCACCTCTACCCGAAGACTGGCCGCGTGAGCATGGAGATGACTTTTTATACAACCAATCGCGTTGAGGCTTTCAGCAGTCCCGCTGGATGCATGCGAGCGGCGACGCGCGCCGAGTTCGATGAACTCGCGCCCCTGGCGGTGGCGGCTGAGCGGGAAATGGGCGTGCGCGCTGAGGAACCAAACCCGGCGACGATCAAGGGTACGCTACGCCAAGCGATCGAAGATGGCCAGCAGTTTGTGTGGTGGGAGGGCTCGAGCATACGGGCGATTGCGGCATATGTGAGTCCGTTCAGGCACGCCGGAGCGCGTATTCGGGGAGTGTACACGCTTCCGGAATATCGCGGGCGCGGGTTTGCGACTGCAATTACCGGTTCGCTGGCCGAGCGCTTGTTGAAAAGCGGACAAGACTGGGTGGCGTTATTCGCTGACAACGCGAATCCGACGTCAACGGGCGTCTACCGCCGCTTGGGATTTGAGCCGCATTCCGTGTTTCATACCTGGCGATTTCGACTACAATAGCCAGTAGGAGACCAGCCATGGATTTCGGCAAGCGTTTATGGATTGGAATGGTAGTGCTGTGCGCGTGTGCGCGGCTGCTGCCGCATCCGTGGAATTTCACTCCGCTGATGGCGATCGGATTGTTTTCGGGTTATCAGGCGGCGAAGGCTTCGACCGGGATTTTGGTGACGTTGTCCGCGCTGGCGCTGAGCGATCTGGTGCTGGGTTTCGATCGCGGTACTTGGTTCGTCTACGCGGCGGCGCTGGTCGCGGTGTTGTTCGGCAGAATCACGCGGAACCATGGCGTAGGCGCGATTGTTGCCGGAGCGCTGGGCTCCAGCCTGTCGTTTTTCCTAATCACCAATTTTATGGTGTGGGCGAGCGGGCGCATCTATCCGAATACGCTGGCAGGGCTCGCGGAGTGTTTTGCGGCCGGCATTCCGTTTTATCAGAATCAAATCGCTGGCGACGCATTTTACACGCTGGCGATTTTCGGCGGCTACGCGCTGCTGAAACGTTCGTTCCGTCCGCTGCACCAGGCCGCTTAGCGTGCGCGTCGTCTCTCTGCTGGCCGGAGCTACCGAAATCGTTTGTGCTCTGGGCGCAGGCGAGATGCTGGTGGGACGGTCGCATGAATGCGACAACCCTACCTGGGTGCGGCGGCTTCCTTCGTGCAGTGAACCGGCGTTTGACGTTTCCGTGTCGAGCGGGGAAATCGACGCTGAGGTCCGGCGCAGGTTGCGGGCGGGCGAACCGCTTTATCACATCGACATGGAATTGATCCGCGAGTTGCAGCCGGATCTGGTGATTACGCAGTCGCATTGCGATGTGTGCGCGGTGACACCGGCGGATTTGGAACGTGGGGCGGGTGCGATTGCCGCGCGCCAACTATCGCTGTCGGCGGCGACGATCGAAGAAATCTTCGGCAGTATTTTGCAGGTTGCCGACGCGCTCGGATTGCGGGAGCGGGGGCAGGCGGTGGTTGAGCAGGAGCGGCGGCGTTTAGAGGCGGTGCGGCGGCGGACTGCGGGCTACCGGCGTCCCACGGTGGTGCTGCTGGAGTGGACCGATCCGTTCTTCGCTATGGGCAATTGGGGGCCGGAGCTGGTCGAGTTCGCGAACGGCGAACCGCTGCTGGGGCATCGTGGCGAGTTTTCTACCGCCATGCCGGCGGAAAAGCTTCGCGATGCCGATCCTGAATATTTGATTGTCGCGCCTTGCGGGTTCAGCCTGGAGCGGGCGGAGCGGGAGCTAGCCGTCCTGGAACGGTACACGTGGTGGAGCGATCTCAGGGCTGTGCGCGATGGCAAGGTTGCGTTTGCGGACGGCAATTTGTTTTTTAACCGGTCGGGGATGACGATTGCGGAATCGGCTGAAATCCTCGCGGAGATTCTGCACGGGGAAAAGAGGGACGGAGCCGCCTTTCGCGATCGGGCGTGGCGGACAGCTACGGAAAGGCCGGTGGCGAAATGAGGCTCCGTCCCTCTTTTCCAAAGCGAGTCCTATTGTCCTGGAGCAGCGGCAAGGATAGCGTGTGGGCGCTGCATTTGCTGCGGCAACAGAAAGAGCTGGACGTGGTCGCGCTGCTGACCACGTTTAACTCCGCGGCGGACCGGGTCGCAATGCATGCGGTGCGAAGAGGGTTGGTCGAGACACAAGCGGCGCGGACGGGTATTCCGCTGTGGGCGGTCGAGCTGCCTTGGCCTTGCTCCAATGCCGAGTATGAAGACCTGATGCGGGCCATTTGGGAGCGTACGGCTGCGGAAGAAATTACGGCGGTGGCGTTCGGGGATCTGTTTCTCGAAGACATTCGCGACTATCGCATACGGCAGTTAGAGGGTACTGGTCTTGAGCCGCTGTTCCCAGTGTGGCAAATTCCCACGGCCAAGCTGGGCCGCGACATGATTGCAGCGGGCGTGAAAGCGAAGATCACTTGCGTGGATCCGGGTCAAGTGGACCGGTCCTTCGCAGGGCGCGATTACGATCAGGCGCTGCTCGATTCGCTGCCCATGAGCGTCGATCCGTGCGGGGAGAACGGCGAATTCCACACCTTCGTTTACGATGCGCCGGTATTCTCCGCGCCTATTGCGGTCAGCACTGGTGAAATCGTCGAGCGCGATGGCTTCGTGTTCGCCGACGTGCTGCCGGCTTAGCCGCGCAACTGGTACAAGTCCGGCGTTGCCACGGGGACGCCCATTTGCTTCAGGTACGCAAACAACTGATGCTTGTGGTTGATCAAGTGTTCCAGGTTGCCGAGGAACAGTGTCAATACGGCCTCGCCTTGCGGCACGAAGACGGTGGGGATGCGGCGCGCGAGATCGGTGTCGGTTAGCAGCGCAAAGCCTTCCTCGATGTGAGCTCGGTGGCTTTCGATCGTCGCGGGAATCTCACGTAGTTTGGCAAAGTGGGCCAGGCGCTCCGGCTCAACGGCGGCGAGGACTGCGCAGAATCCCGCGATGCAATCGAGTAGGTGGCTGATGAGCTCACTCGCAGTCCAAGCGCCTGGCGACGGCTTCCAGTCCTGCTGGTCCTCGGGAATCAAGCGGATCAGGTGAGCCGTGCGCTCGATTTGTTCGCGAATCTTTTCGAGCAGAGCAGTGCACAGTGGAGCATCAGGCATGCGCCTCCACTGGAACGAGACGCGATGCAATCGCTAAGCCCAATAGAGCTATCACCGCGAGCGTCAGTCCCCAGGCTGTAAGCAGGTCATGTTGAATGAGCAATCCGGCCACGGGCGGTCCGACGATCTGCGAGACGGAGGTGAGCGATTGCGTCAGGCCCAGCACGGTACCCTGCTCCGCGCGCTGCGTTTTTTGCGTGATCATGCTGGTGAGAATCGGGCGCACCAATCCGCCTAGGGCCAGCACTGTGGTGCTCAGCAGGAGCCAGGGAATCGAATGCGCGAAGGCCAGCAGGGAATATCCGACGGCATAAGCGGCGAAACCAACGCGGTTCAAGGTACGCTCACCGAAACGTTTGACTAAGCGCCCCAGCGCGGGGCCTTGCAGACCAATGCCGAGCAAGCCCGCGTAGGCCCACACGTAGCCGGTTTGTTCCGGTCCAAAAGGTTTGCCGTGCCAGGTGATGCGGCGCTCGACGAACAGCGCCAGAGCGGAGACGAACATCGAAAACGAAAACATGAATACTAGAAACTGCACCAACATTATGCCCAAGCCGGGCTGCCGGAAATAGCGTCCGTATTCGCCCCACTGCACTAGCGACAAGCGGCGTCCGCCGGGGCCGCTGGGTCCGCCCTGCACTGGATGCGCGTTTTTCACGGAGGGGAGAAGAAACGTCGTGGCCATGATGCTTGTGAAGGACATTAGGGCGGCCGCGAAGATCGGCATGCGGTAGTCGAAGTGCGCGAGGAATCCGGAAATCGCTGGACCGATCAGGAAGCCGAGTCCAAAGGCAATGCCGATCACTCCGAAAGATTTCGCGCGCTCTTCGGGCTTGGTGACGTCGGAGATGTAGGCTTGCGCTAGCGACAAGTTCCCTGCGGTGGCGCCGTCGATGATGCGGCCGAGGAACACTACCCACAGCGTGCCCGCGAACGCGGTGATCAGGAAGCCGATGAGTGTACCGATCTGACTGACGATCAGCAGCGGCTTGCGTCCAACGTGATCCGACATGCGGCCTAGCAAGGGTCCCGAGAACAATTGGCAGAGCGCGTAGACGCCCACCAACCAGCCTACCTGCGACGGGCTCGCGCCGAGTTTTTCGGCATAAAAGGGCAACAGCGGGATCATGATGGTGAGCCCGAGCACGTCCACGGCGACGATTAAGAAAATGGGAAGAAGAGGAGACTTACGCAAACCCTTTTATCATCCCATGTTCTGCTCATTCTTCCGCTGTGGGCGCGCATGGAGTATATTGCATAGACGAAGGAAGGAACATCATGACCAAACGAATCTTAGTTGCTGTCACTGCGTTTGGGCTGCTCGCCACCGCGGCTTTCGCCCAAGAAGGGAAAGACGCAAGCGCTGTTTTGCACAAGGCCGCCACTGCCATGGGCGCAGCCAATTTGAATTCCATTCAATTCTCCGCCAGCGGAAAGGCTGCTTCGCTGGGCCAGAGTTACTTACCCACGGCCGCGTGGCCAACGCTAAATGTGACCAGCTATACGCGGACCATCGATTATCCCAGCCAGTGTTCGCGCGAGGAAATGGTGCGAACGCTCGAAGAGCCGCCAGCGAAAGGTGGTGGTGCTCCGTTCGCCGGCGAACAGAAGCAGGTGAACATATTGTGCGGAGCATATGCCTGGAACCAGCCCGGCAACGCGCCGCAACCGGCTTCCGGAAATGTCGAGGAACGGCAGCTCCAGTTAGTGATGACGCCGCAGGGCTTCGTGAAGCAGGCCATGATCAGCAACGCCACCGCTAAGAAAGGCAAAGGCGGCACCGAGGTTTCGATCACGGCGGTGGGCCGGCTCAACGTGGTGGGCACCATCGACGGACAGGGCTTGGTGACGAAAGTTGAAAGCTGGATGGCGAATCCGGTGCTGGGGGACATGCTGTTTGAAACTGATTATTCGGATTACAAGGATTTCAGCGGCGTGAAGTTTCCCACGCACATCGTGCAGAAACAGGGCGGCTACATGGTGCTGGATCTCAACGTCAGCGACGTGAAGCCCAACGTGGGGAGTGCGGCGATCAAGGTACCCGAGGTTGTTGAAAAGGCCACGGCTCCAACGGTTCGCGTGGAGTCGCAGAAAATGGCCGACGGCGTTTGGTTCCTCGGCGGCGGGTCGCACAATAGCGTACTGATCGAGTACAAGGATTTCGTCGCGGTTGTGGAAGCGCCGCTCAGCGAGGAGCGTTCGCTCGCGGTGATTGCTGAAGTGAAGAGGCTGGTGCCCAACAAGCCCATTAAGTATTTGGTTAACACGCATCACCACTGGGATCACTCTAGCGGCATCCGTACTTACGTCGCCGAAGGTGCGACCGTCATCACGAGTGAGGTGAACAAAACATATTACGAGACCGCCTGGAAAGCGCCGCGCACGCTGAGCCCGGACAATCTTGCGAAGAGTCCCAAGAAGGCGACTTTCATTACCGTGAAGGATAAATACGAGCTGACCGATGGTACGCGGACGCTGGTTCTCTATCACACCGATGGTGACAATCATAATGGCGCCATCCTGTTCGGGTATATGCCTGCGGAGAAGATCCTGATTGAAGCCGATGACTTTACGCCGCCGGCACCCAACGGTCCGGGGCTGGTGCCGCTGGCGGCGCAGTTCGGTAATAACCTTTATGAGAACATTCAGCGGCTGAAGCTAGATATTCAAACCATCGCGCCGCTCCATGGGCGGGTGGTGCCGTATGCGGAAATGCCCAAGGCTCTCGGCAAAGGCTAACGGATGCGGATTTCACAAGTCGTCGCTGCAGGGACTGTATTCGTGATTTTGGCCGCGGCACAATCCACGCCGCCGCCCCCGCCGGTTCCCGCTGCGCTGCGGGACTACAAGACGATCACGGCGGAGCGGCTCACCAAGCCGGACGACGGCGATTGGACCATGATCCGGCGCACTTATGACGGCTGGGGCTACAGTCCGCTGGCGCAAATTACTACGGACAACGTGGAACGGCTGCAGCCGGCATGGGTGTTCGCGACCGGCGTGAACAGCGGTCACGAAGCGGCGCCGCTGGTCAACAACGGGGTGATGTTCGTGGCTACGCCGGGGAGCCAGGTGCTGGCGATTGACGCGTCGAGCGGCAACCTTCTGTGGCGCTATCGCAGGCAGTTGCCGGCGGGCGCGATCTTGCCGCATCAGACCAGCCGTGGGGTAGCGCTTTACGGCGACAAGCTGTTCTTCGCCGCCGGCGATGCGACGCTGGTGGCGATCGACGCAAAAACCGGCAAAGAAGCTTGGACCAAGACTGTGGCCGACAATCGGACCGGATACTACATGACGCTCGCGCCGCTGGTTGCCGGCGGCACTGTGATGGTAGGGGCGTCGGGAGGCGAACTTGGCATCCGCGGTTTCGTCGCGGCCTATCAAGCCGACACGGGCGAAGAGCTGTGGAGGACCTACACGGTGCCCGCGCCGGGAGAGCCCGGCAGCGAAACTTGGCCCAAGGGCGAGCAGTGGAAGAACGGCGGCGGCTCGGTGTGGGTCACCGGCAACTACGACCCGGCGACCAACCTGGCGTATTGGGGCGTGGGCAACGGCGGTCCTTGGATGGGCGATCAACGGCCCGGCGACAATCTTTATACGTCGTCCACGATCGCGATTGACGTGGCTACCGGAAAAATCAAAGGGCACCATCAGTACGATCCGAATGAATCGTGGGATTGGGACGAGGTGTCGCCGCCGATTCTGGTCGACTACCAACGCAACGGGAAAACTGTGAAGGGGCTGATCGATGTGGGCCGTGACGGGTATTTATGGTTTCTCGAGCGCACGGACGGCGCGATCCACTTCGTCGAGGGCACGCCTTTCGTTAAACAGAACGTGTACAAGAGCCTAGATCCCAAGACGGGGCGGCCGGAAGTGGATCCCGATCGCAAACCGGGCACCGGCAAGACCGCGGATTTCTGTCCATCGCTGTGGGGCGGCAAGAATTGGCCGCCGATCGCGTACAGTCCGCAGACGCGCATGATTTACATTCCCGCCAACGAGAATCTGTGCATGACCAGCACCGGCGAGAAGGTGGAGTACACTCCGGGCGGGCGGTATTTGGGCGCTCGAACGCAGTTGTCGGTGGCCCCCGGAGCCGATCATATCGGCGAAGTGCAAGCCTGGAATGTCGATACCGGCAAGCGCGTGTGGACCCACACCTATGCGAACTCGCAGAACTGGGGGCCGATGCTGGCGACGGCCGGCGGATTGGTTTTCAGCGGCGGGACTAACGATCGCATGTTCCACGCCTTCGACGCCACGAGCGGAAAGCTGCTGTGGGAGTTCCCCACCAGTTCCGGGATCACCGGACAGCCGGTTTCATTCTTAGTGAACGGCAAGCAGTATATCGCCGTGCAATCGGGCTGGGGGGTGGACGCGCGCTCGATGCAGGCGGTGTTGAATACGCTGATCCCCGGCAAGTATCCGGAAGTGCCCGAAGGCGGCGCTATCTGGGTATTCGCGATTAAGTAACTATTCTCGCGCGATTCAATCCAAAATCTCTCCGCCGCCGTAGATCCCATTGAAAGGATCTACCCATGAAAATGAAACCCCTTGCACTGCTGCCACCGCTAGCAATGCTAGCGATGTTGGCGGCGCCGCCGGCTCAGCTCTTCGCCTCCAGCCACCGCGAAGCGCCGATCACGGCTCTCGATCAGAAAGCGGACATCACGGACTGGTACGCGTTCATCGACCCCAACCAACCCGACCACGTGGTGATGATCTTGAACGTCGACCCGTTCCTGGAGCCCGCCAACGGCCCCAATTACTTTCCGTTCGACCCCAATATTCTGTATGAGATGAAGATCGACAACAACCACGACGGCATCCCGGATGTTACCTTTCAATTTCGTTTTACCACTCAAATCCGCCAACCTGGAGTGTTCACTGGATTCGTCGGAAACCTTGCCGGAATTCCCGCTATTACGGCTCTGAGTGGCCCTGGATCTGAAGGCTTGAGCCTGAGCCAGACTTATACCGTTACCATGGTGACCAATCACGGAATTCAGCCGATCGCGCAAGGACAGACGCTCTATGCCGTTCCCACCAACGTCGGGCCGCGCACCATGCCGGATTACACTGCTCTGGCAGCGCAAGGAATGTATAGCTTGCCCAACGGGATCAGTGTGTTTGCGGGCACGGTTGCCGATCCCTTCTTCATAGATCTGGGCGCCGCGTTCGATTCGCTCAACTTCCGCATGGCGGTGGGCGGCGGAGTGTTGAGCGCAAATGTGGATGCCGACGATCACAACAACTACGCTCCCAACACTCTAGCGGGCTACAACGTGAATAGCATTGTTTTGGATGTTCCCATTTCTCTGCTCACGGTGGACGGCCAAATGCATGCCGCGAGCGATAAGAACGCTGTAATCGGCACCTACGGAACCACCTCCCGCCCGCGCATCACGGTGCTGCAGGAGCCGGTAGCCCTCGAAACCGGCGGCTGGGCACAAATCCAGCGCGAGGGCAATCCGCTGATCAATGAACTGATCATCG
The DNA here is from genome assembly GCA_963752205.1 of Bryobacterales bacterium. GTDB lineage: Bacteria > Acidobacteriota > Terriglobia > Bryobacterales > Bryobacteraceae > Palsa-187. The sequence goes on from CAVVZG010000117.1 coordinate 31,562, forward strand.
GCACTGGTTCCAAGGATCGCTTCAGCATGGATTCTCCTTATAACGACAGCCAGTTTGCTAACTTCTTCCTGAATCCATTGCTGGCGACGATTTTCGGCTCCATCGGAATTCCAGTGCCTCCGGCGCCGCGTTTGGACCTGTTGCCGTTGGTGCAATATAACGCTCCCATCTGCCCGGGTTGCGGACCGCAGGACGCGGGCCCCATCGCCGATTTGATGCGTTTGAACACGGGCATTCCTCCCACGCCTTTCGCCATGGCCAAACGGTTGGGATTCATCGCGGGTGATAGCGCTGGCTATCCCAACGGGCGGCGGCCGCTCGACGACGTGGTGGATATTTCGGCGCGTGCGGTTGCCGGTATCCTGGTTGGTCCGAAATACAACACGCCGATTGGCGATGGGGTAAACACTTCGGCGTCGCCTTTGCCGACGACCTTCCCGTTCATAGCACCTGCTTATAGCGGACGCGACAGCTCCCACAACGCCGGTCCCGGACAGCCGGGATGCCCGGGGCAAACCGATAGCGTCTGCCCGACGAATTAGGTCTAGCGAAATGAGGAAACCCATGAACCATCGAGTAGCTGTTTGCGCGCTCAGTGTTCTGGCCTCCGTAGCGGTCTGCGCCCAAACAGCGCAGACCACCACTGCGAAGTCGCCAGCCGAAATCAGCATTCTGAAAGCACAAGAACAGATCGCGAAGAAGCCCGATCATGTTCCCTATTACGCCAGTCTCGCGATGGCGTATGCGCGGCGCGCCCGCGAAACCTCCGACGTCGCCTATTATGCGAAAGCGGAAGAGACGCTGGAGCAATCCTTCAAAGTTCAGCCGGATAACTTTGAAGCCTTGAAAGTGAGAGCGTGGCTGCTGCTCGGCCGTCACGAATTCGCCAAGGCTCTTGAAGCCGCGACTGCTCTCAATAAGCGTGTTCCGGACGACATTACGGTTTATGGCTATCTGGCCGACGCCAATGCGGAGCTGGGCAACTATGCGGACGCGGTGAAAGCCGCGCAATGGATGTTGAACCTGCGTCCCGGAAATATCGCAGGCCTCACGCGCGCGGCGTATCTGCGGGAATTGCACGGTGACCTTTCAGGCGCGATGCAACTGATGCACATGGCTTATGATTCGACGCCATTCCAGGAAGCGGAAGACCGCGCGTGGCTGCTGACGCAGATCGCGCATCTGCAACTGCTCTCCGGGAACCTGACGGAAGCCGAAAACTACGCCACTGGTGCGCTGGGCTTGTTCCCGAATTACCATTACGCGCTGGGAACGCTGGCGCAAGTTCGCACGGCCGAGAATCGTTATGACGACGCGGTCGCGCTGCTTGAAAAACGCTACGCCGCGGCGCCGCACGCGGAGAACTTGTTCGCGCTAGCAGAGGCGCTCGACCGCGCGGGACGCAAAGACGATGCCGCCAAAGCCTTCGCTGAGTTCGAGCAAAAATCGCTCAAGGAATCGGGCATCACGGATAACTCGAACCATGAGTTGATCGCTTACTATGTGGACTACGCGCACCAGCCGGCCAAGGCCCTGGAGATTGCCAAGCTGGAACTCACGCGCCGCCACGACGCTTTTACGCTGGACGCTTACGCCTGGTCGCTCGCGGCGGGCGGTGACTACGCGCAGGCGAACGCGGAAATGCAAAAGGCTCTCGCGTTCGGTGTCAAGGACCCCAAAGTCCTGCATCACGCGAGTGAGATCGCGCAGCATCTGTCATCGACAGTGGCGTCGCGATAATTAGTGGGCGGTTTCCTTGTAGGTGCCCTTTTTCTTGGACGTCTCGATGAGCGTGGGATAAAACTGCACGAAAGTGGTATCGGTGGCTGCGTTCTTCTCGTGACAGGAATAGCAGTCGGCGGTCTTGGGAAATAACGTGCCTTTATCCCCGCCATCGTGAAATCCGTAGAAGGCCCAGCCGCCGCGGGCTGAATCCTTGACGTGCACTTCCATGGCGGCTACTTTGGTTTGCACGCGCCCATCCTTATTAATGGACAGCCGGCTCTCGGAGGACCGGATTTCGAGGACCAGAACGGTTTTGTCGGGCCACAGGCCGGTCTTCAAGAAGCCCTGATAGGCCTCCGGATTCACGAACACGTTTTCGAAAGCCGGATTCTCAGACGAGCCGCCGGTGTAGGTCATGCCGATCCCCGAGGAAAGAAAGATCCACTGGCGGTAATCCTTCGGTAGAACTAACTCCCCGTCCTTGGTGTACTGCTGCGCCAACGCGGAGCCCGCGAGGCACAGCGCGAGCATCATCGCTGTTTTCATTTGGAGCGATATTAGCACATCGTGCGCGTTGCGCACGGCTGTTTCGCGAGTGGCTTGACACCACTGATTCACGCCGATACCGTGATTCAGGTAGGAGGTGTCTTTCGTGCGCCATTGGTTCGCCGCAATTCTGTTGCTGACTCCGTTGGGGCTCACCGCCCAAGTCTCTTCGGTTGCGGCAAAGCCAGCCGGCGCGGCCACGGTTAAAACCTGGACTACGTCGCGCACCGTTGATGGCCAAGCGGATTTGCAAGGGACGTGGACCAACGCCAGCAACGTCCCGTTGGAGCGCCCTGCGGGGCTGGGAGCCAAGGAATTCTACACGCCCGAAGAGGCCGCCGCGAAGGAGAAGGCGGGATTCCAAGGCGATCGGCCGGTTACCGTGGAAGCGCATTACGATTTGAGCCAGTTCGGGCTCGATCCGAGTCAGGGTAAGTTCGCGCCCAATCCGCGCACCTCCTTGATTATCGGGCCGGAGGGCCGAGTCCCGCCGCTAACTCCGGAAGCGCGCGCGCGCATCGCAGCCAACGCCGCCAAGGCCAAGGGCCACGAATTCGATGCCGCGGAAAACCGTCCTTTAAGCGAGCGCTGTATCCTGTGGCCGAACCAGGGTCCGCCGATGCTGCAGTCAGGCTATAACAGCAATCTGCAGATCTTTCAGGGCACTGGGTACGTAGCGATCCTGCAGGAGATGATCCACGACGTCCGCATGATTCCCACCGACGGACGGCCGCATCTGCCGGCGAACGTTCGTCAGTGGCGCGGCGACTCGCGAGGGCGCTGGGAAGGCGACACGCTGGTGGTCGACACGACCAACTTCACAAGCCGGACCGCTTTTCGCGGCTCGACGGAATCACTGCATGTGATCGAACGTTTCACGCGCACCTCGGAAGACATCATCCTCTACGAATTCACCGTCGAGGACCCTGCCACATGGACCAAGCCTTGGACAGTGCAGATGCCTTTGGGGAAAGCGCCGGGCCGGATCTTCGAATACGCGTGCCACGAAGGGAACTATGGGATGGCGAATACGCTGAGCGAAGCCCGCGCGCTCGAAGCGGCCGGAAAATGACGATGCGCTTCGCCGGAGCATTCCTGCTGATCGCCTTGGCCGCGGCGCCCCTCTTGGCGCATCATTCCTTCGCCGCGGAATTCGATGCGAACAAGCCGCTGAAGCTGCGCGGCAAGGTCACTAAGGTCGAGTTCATCAATCCGCACTCCTGGATACATATAGATGTCACTGGTCCGGACGGCACCGTGGTCAACTGGGGAGTGGAGGGCGGCAGCCCTAACGCGTTGCTGCGACTGGGGTTTACTAAGGATGCTCTGCCGGTGGGAACGGAGATTGTAGTCGATGGCTATCAAGCCAAAGACAGCTCTAACCGCGCGGTGGGCAAAGACTTAACCTTCGCCGATGGGCGGCGCCTGTTCCTGGGCGGCTCCGCCCCGGGTGCTGAGGGCGACAGCGCCGAAAAGAAGTAGAAGCGAATCCATCGTTAGGTATTGCGCATGGCGGACTATTGACATAGACCCGTCACTCGCATAAAATTTAACCCAGGCTCACATATCAGTTTAAGGGTCCTTAAGGCGGCCGAGGGGTCGGCTGGCTTAAGTAATTGTGAAATAGGAAAAAGCTTGGACTAGGGGTCCCGGCTGCCAATGAGGTTAGGAGATTAGATGAAAAGCTACACTAGGTTTGTGTGCGCTCTAGGCGCATTGCTGCTCGTTTTCGGCATCGGCGCGGGACGATTGAATGCCCAAGCCACTGCCGCGATTTCCGGGACGATTACAGATACCTCCGGCGCTGCCATGGCGGACGCCCAGGTACAGGCTAGAAACACCGGAACCGACATCACTTCCACAACCAACACGGACGCCCAGGGCCGTTTCCGCTTCCCGGACCTTCTGATCGGCAACTACGATCTGACGGCCGCGAAGTCGGGCTTCCAGACCGTCACCCGCCGCGGGATCGGGCTGACGGTAGGTTCGCAACCGGTTGCCGACTTCCAATTGCCGGTGGGCGCGCAAACGCAGACTGTCGAAGTACAAGGCGAGGTTTCGCAGGTGGAAACCCAATCGACTGCGGTCGGCGCGCTGGTCGAAGGAAAGCAGATTCGCGATCTTCCTCTGAACGGACGCAATTTTACGCAACTCCTGACGCTGGCTCCGGGCGTGACGCAGATCCCGCTGGGCGCCCCGGGCGCGGGCAGCACTTTCTATGGCAACGGGCAGAAATATTCGATCGCTGGTTCGCGTCCTTCCGGCCAAGCGTATTTGATGGACGACCAGGACTTGAACAACTTCTGGAATAACGGTCCGGGAGCGGGCGGCCTAGGCACCGCGCTGGGCGTCGACGCCATCGCCGAGTTCCAGACCCTGACCAATACCTACTCCGCGCAGTTCGGCGGAAACGGGGCCGTGATCAATGCCTCCAGCCGCTCCGGCACCAACGGGTTCCACGGCAGCGCTTTCGATTTCCTGCGCAACAATAAATTGGAAGCACGCAACTTTTTCGATAACACGCCGTCCGCTCCTCCGTTCCGGCGCAACCAGTTTGGCGGCAGCATTGGCGGCCCCATCAAGAAGGACAAAATCTTTTTCTTCGCGAACTACGAAGGCCTGCGCTCGACCCAGATCCTGACTAATATCGTCACGGTTCCGGACGAGTGCGCGCACCAGTTCCTAACCTCTACCGCCGCCGTGGGCGTTTGCGGGGCGCCAGTCGCGCAGAACGGCACTCCCTATGCCACCAACCTTGCGGTTCGCCAGGCGATCCAGTCCGCCATGGCGCTCTATCCGAACTCGGCATTTAACGAACTGCTGGCCGGCGGCAACCCTAGCGGTACCGGGCAAGCCTTCGCGGTGAACCCCAACATCGGCAACGAGAATTACGGGCTGGCGCGCGTCGATTACACCTTGTCCGACAAAGACTCTCTCTTCGTCCGCTACATTGCGGACTACGCTACGCGCAACTTCACCACCGGCATTCCCTACTGGCCCGAAACTGATACCACCCGCGATAACTTCGTGAGCGTGGAAGAACGGCGCATTATCTCAGCCCGCTTGGTGAACCTGGCACACGTTGGGTTCTCGCGGACATGGGAAGATGCTAACGTCTCCGGATCGCCCGTGGTCAGCGGCGTTACGGGAAATGTGTTGTCCGGCGCGGGCGTACTAGCAGGCGTCACAGTGACGCCGGGCACCATTGCCACCTCTGGGAACCATCCCCTCCAGTTCTTTGGAACCGCGGCGGGCCGCGAAGACGGAAACATTGCAACTTTTAGCGGTGTGAGTGCCCCGGGCGCCAGCACGACGCTTCCGTTCTATCTGGTTCCCAACAAATTCCAGATGGGCGACGATGTTATTTGGACCTCAGGCGCACACAGCATCAAGGTCGGAGCCAATGCCACCCGGTTGCGGGAAAATACTTGGGCTCCTTTCGACGTCGGCGGCGTCTGGACCTTCCCCAGCCTCACGGCGTTTGAACAGGGCTCCCCATCTCAGGTGCAAGGTCAGGTATCCGACTTGCAAAATCCCACGGCGGACGCCACCAAGGACTACCGTTACTGGGTCTTCAACTTCTACGCCGAAGACCAATGGAAGTTGAGTAGCAAGTTGACTCTCAACGTGGGTATTCGCTACTCGCCGACCACGACTATCGGTGAGACGCGGCATCTGATGTACAATCTGCTCAATCCGCCCTTCGGCCAGTATGTTCCGGTCACGCAGGAGAGCGGCAAGAACCCGTCCCTGAGGAACTGGGATCCGCGCCTGGGATTAGCCTTCGATCCTTTCAGCGATCATAAGACCTCCATCCGCGCCAGTTTCGGCATGTTCCACAACGTGCTGTACTCGCGCGATCTGAATTACTGGCTGCAGCCGCCGTTCCTGACGGCGACCCAGACCTCCGCGCAGGGCTTGATCTATCCCAATTTATTCTCGAATGTGCCAGCGGGAAGCGGCACGATCAGCGTCCCCACCAACGGCAGCCTCAGCGTCACCAATGGCGATTTCTACGGAGTGGATGCTACTCCGTATCAGATGCAGTGGAACTTCAACATCCAGCGCGAAGTAGCGCCCAATACGGTGGCTACCATCGGCTACATCGGTTCCCGAAACCTGCACATGTTCGCGCAGGAGGATTTCAATCCTCCCACGGCGTGTCTGGCCGCCGGTCAGGGTTGTTACTATGCTGGCAGGCCGACATTCGGCGCGGCGCCGGCCAGTCCCACCGCCACCACCACTACCCCGAACGTTCGTGTGAATCCGCAATACAACAGTCTGCAACTGGCAGATAACCTCAGCAACTCCAGCTACCACGCGCTGCAAACCAGCTTGAACCGTCGCTTTTCCAATAACTGGCAGGCGCAAGTTTCCTATACCTACTCGAAATCCATCGACGACGGTTCCGGCACCTATGGGCTGGATGGCGGTGGTCTGGCCTCCAATCCGCTGAGCGTCTCGGCGGATCGCGGCCTCTCCAACTTTAACCGGACCAATAATTTCCGGGTAAGCGGAATCTATGCGGTACCCTTCAAGGTCAAAGGCTTCGTAGGCCAGGTGGTGAATGGCTGGCAGCTCACCGGAGTGTTCACCTACCTCTCCGGCGCCCCTGTCAATCCCACTTCCGCCACCAACCGCGTGTTTACCGGTACCGGCCAGAATGCGGGCCGTCCGGATGTGATCGCCGGATGTAACTTATATTCCGGATTCCAGCAATTGCACGGGCTGTGGTTTAACCCCGCGTGCTTTGTTCTCCAGCCGGTAGGCACTTACGGCGACGCGGGGCGGGACAGCATCATCGGACCCAATTTGTGGAATTTGGACGATTCGCTCACCAAGGACTGGAAAGTCACCAAAATCTCCGAGCAGTTCGCGGTGCAGTTCAGGGCGGAGGCGTTCAACATCCTGAACCATCCGTCGTTCCAGAATCCGAGCGGCGTGATTTTCGCGGGTCCGGCTATCAACGCCAGTGCGGGTCATATAACGGCGACCAACAGTTCGCCTCGACAAGTCCAGTTGGCTTTGAAGATCACCTTCTAAGCTGAACCTTCACTTCTGATTGTTTTACGGCTGTCGCCTTCCGGCGGCAGCCGTTTTGTTTTATACTCCACCCATGAACTTGCGCTTCACCGCCACTGTGCTCTTGGTATTCTCGGTCATGGCCGACGCCCAGGACCGCATGCCACCGATCCCCGCCGATAAATTGACGCCGGCACAGAAACATTCCGCCGAACTGCTGGCCGCCACGCCGCGCGGCGCCGCTGGCGCTGGCGGGCCGTTCGTACCGCTGCTGCGCAGCCCCGAGTTGATGGACCGCTTACAGGCAGTGGGCGAGTACTTGCGTTACAAAAATTCCGTGCCGCAAAAGCTGGTGGAAATGGCGATCATCATGACGGCGCGCCAGTTCATGCAGCAATACGAGTGGAACGCGCACTATCCGCTGGCACTCAAAGCGGGATTGCCAGTAGAGACCGCTAACGCGATCGCCGTGGGGCGGCGTCCTGAGAGTCTGGCTGCGGACGAGGAGATCGTGTATAACTTCACCACCGAGTTGCTGCAGAACAAGAGCGCGAGCGACGCTACTTACGGGCGGATGCTGGCGAAGTTCGGCGAGCAGGGCGTGGTCGACACCACGGGGCTAGTGGGTTACTACTCCACTCTTGCGCTGATCCTGAATGTGGCGCGCTCGCCGGCGCAAGCGGAGAGCACGGCCCCTAAGCTGGCGCCCTTCCCGCGGTAAAAAGAGGGACGGAGCCTGATTATTGTTCCGTAATGGAACTGCGCCAAATCTTTATGGAATAAAAATGGGGCTCCGTCCCTCTTTTAGCCGAAGAATGCTCGCTGGATAAACCAGTAGGCTGCCAGCAAGCCGATCGCAATCGACACTGCGGGTCGCAGCTTGGTCCAGCCCGATTTGATCAGATCCTCGATTGCGGGGAATAGCAGCACCACGAACACAATCTGCCCGATCTCAACACCCAGGTTGAACGAGAAGAGCGACAACGCTAGATTCGCGCGCGGCAGTTGCATCTCGCGCAGCACATTTGAAAATCCAAAGCCGTGTACCAGGCCGAACAGGAACGTCAATTTCCAGCGATCCATCGTTCGCTTGCGAATTAGGTTCTCCACTGCCACGTAGAGGATGCTGGCGGCAATCATGCTCTCGGTGAAGCGCGAGGGCAGGACGACAATGTTGAAAGTCGCCAGCGCAAGCGTGATGCTGTGAGCCACCGTGAACGACGTGATCACCTTGACCAACGAGCGAAGCGTCGCGGTAGCGATCAGCAGCCCCAACAGGAACGCCAGATGGTCGTAGCCAGTGGCGATGTGCTGTATGCCCAGCCACACAAACCGCCCCATCGTCTGCCACCACTTTCCGCTCGACTGCGTAAAGAACGCGGTGCGGTTGCGGTTGTCGAGAATCTGTTCCTGCAGGCGGCCGTCGAGCGCGACGCTCGCCAGGTGGACGTGGCCCGGCCCGAGGATGTCCGGCATGGTGGACGTCATCTCCAGCGCCAGCACCTGCTGTGGAAACACATAGGTCAGATTCAGCAGCAGCACATGCTCGTCGAACAATTCGTGCTTATCAAGCGTGATGCGCACCGGCGGACCCGAACTGCTCAGCGTGAAATGTTGCAGGATGGCCGCGTACACACGATCGAATGACTGCGCGAGCTCTTCCTGGCTCACCACCTTGTCGCCGTTCTGGTCGACGCCCGGAAAATCCAGCAGATTGAAAGTGAGCTGCGCCGACACCTCGCGCCCGCGCACTACCAAGCGCGATTCACTGCGATACAAATCGTGAGCTTCGAGCGGCGCCACAACGGCACTCGCCAGGGCCAACCCCAGCCATATCCCAACCCAACGCATATCTTTGTATGTTCGCCCGAAACGCCTGGGTTTTGGACAGGGGGCAAGTTTAGACCGCCTAGTGCAAGGAGACTGATTCAATGGCGAAGCCGGCGCTCGAAAAGCTCGCGTTGCACGAAAAGTTAGTGGCCACCAATCCACATGTCGAACGCAAGGGCGCCACTGTTGCCTATACATCGATCAGCGGCCATATGTTCAGCTACCTTAGTGAGGACGTCAAGTTGGCTCTCCGTCTGCCGGCCGCCGAGCGGGAGGCCTTTCTTAAGAAATACCAGGCCACGTTGTGTGAAGCACATAGATTGAAGAGGTTTTTCGCAGCAGTTTCCAGTATGTAAGTTCCCTCAAACCAAAGCCCACCGCGAGAAAAAAGAAGGCTTAAACCGGCGCTCTCCCGCGGTGCGCATCGCGCACACCCTTGCGCCTGTCGCCATTTGCCATGCTATACTGAACCTCGTATCATTTTTCGGGAGGCATTAAATGGATTATCCGGTTACCGGAATTCACCATATCACCTTGTGCGCCAATCGCGCACAAGAGGACGTCGATTTTTGCACGAAAGTGATGGGCCAGCGCCTGATCAAGCAGACCGTTCTGTTTGACGGCCGCTATGCTCACTATCACTTGTATTACGCCAATGCGAACGCCGAGCCGGGCTCGGTGATGACCACGTTCCCGTTCGGCCGCGTCAAGGGCCGCCCCGGTTCGGGACAGATCGAAGCCACTGTTTACGCGGTTCCCAAAGGAACGCTCAAATTCTGGGCCGATCAGCTCAAGAAGCACAAAGTGGAAAACGGCGGAATAAAGGAACGCTTCGGACAAGGCTATATCCGCTTCAAGCATCCCTCCGGTTTGCAGATGGAAGTGATCGAAGATCCGGAAGACAAGCGCAAGGGTTGGGTTACGCCGGAGGTCAGCTCCGATGTCAGCATGAAGGGCTTTGAGGGCGCGGTGCTTTCGGTGCGCGAGATTCCGGAAACCGAACGCTTCTTAGTCGATGCCCTGGGTATGCGCAAAGTCGGCGTCGATGGCGACTATCATCGCTACGTAGTCGGCAAGGGCGGTCCCGCCAAAACGGTGGACCTGCTGCACGAACCGCAGCGCCCCGCGGGCAGTTGGACTTTTGGGTCCGGCACCGGTCATCACCTGGCGATGGAAGTAGCCGACGACGACGCTCTAGCGGCGCAAAAAGGCATTTACGAAGAGCTGGGCTATACCGATTGCTCCGAGATCAAGGACCGCATGTATTTCCACTCCATCTACTGCCGCTGTCCCGGCGGGATTTTGGTGGAATGCGCGGCCACTGCTCCCGGCGGTTTCGCGAAGGATGAGCCGTACCTCGAACTGGGCACGCACATGCTGCTGCCGCCGTGGTTTGAACATCGCCGCGCCGAGATCATGGCCATGCTGGAGCCCATCACGGTTCCCGAGTACAACGATCCGATGCCAGCGGTAACTCCCGCGAATGTCTCGCGCCGCACCTCAGCCGAGTTCATCCCGACCGATAAGAAATGAGTCTGGTTGACCCCCCGGTGCCCGCCCGAGTGGTTGAGGGCGGCGCCGCACGGGGGGCCGCGCAACGGGCGGGCGTGCTGATTCATGGCCGCGACCGGACGCCCGAGGAAATGATCGGCCTCGCTGCCGGTTTGAAGTTGGATCAAGTTCGCTGGCTGGCTCCCACTGTGGAAGGCGGGAGTTGGTATCCGGGCCGCTTCTTTGACCCGATCGCGGCGAATGCGCCACACATTTCGCGAGCGTTTGAGATTTTCGATCAAGTAATCGAGGATGCGAGCGAAGGCGGACGCCTTCCGCCGAGCCAGATCATCGTGATGGGATTTTCGCAGGGGGCCTGCCTTGCGTTGGAGTATACAGTGCGCAACCTGGGGCGTAGCCGGAACATCGTGGCGTTTACGGGAGGGCTGTTCGGCTCTCCTGGAGCACTATGGCCGGCCTATCCGCGACCACTGTCGCGCACCCGGGTTCTGCTGACTGGTAGCGACTCCGACGATTGGGTGCCGGAAGAACATGTCCGCGACTCCGCGCAGGTTCTGTCGGGCCTGGGCGCTGATGTGACGCTGCGCATTTATCACAACCGTCCGCACGTGATCTCCGATCCGGAAATCGAAGAGGCTCGCCGCTTCCTACAGCCCAATCCCTAAACGCCATGCCTACGCCAAAACCGCGCCAAACCGATCGTGACTTTGTAGCCTCGCTGGACCGCGGCCTGCGCATCCTGAGCGCCTTCGAGCGCGATGAGCCCGAACTTACTCTGAGCGAAGTGGCGCAGAAGACGGGACTCACGCCCGCCACCGCGCGCCGCTTTCTGCTAACCCTCAAGTCTCTGGGCTACGTGGGCATGAACGGCCGCCGCTTTGTGCTGCGCCCCAAGGTGCTGGATCTCGCTTATTCCTATCTGGATTCGATGAACGTCGATGAAGCGCTCCAGCCCTATTTAAGGGAGCTCGTCCAACGCACGGGCGATTCGAGTTCCGTGACGGTGCTCGAAGGCACCGAGATCGTTTACATCGCGAACGCCTCCGTGCGCCGCGTCGTGCGCCTTGGCGCCGGCGTGGGCAGCCGTTTTCCGGCATATCCCACTGCCATGGGACGAGTCCTGCTGGCGTACTTGCCGAAGGAAAAACTCGACGCTTTCTTCGCCAGCCAGAAGTTCGAGATGATCACGGAGTTTACGGAGACGAATCCCGACAAGATTCGCAAGCATCTCGATAAGATCCGCGCCGACGGCTATGGCGTGGTGCAGGACGAGCTGGAAGTCGGATTGGTTTCGTTGGCAGTGCCCTTGAAGGACCACTCCGGCCACGTGTTCGCCGCCATGAACTGCTCGTCCGTCGCCCGCCGCACCGACGGCAAAGAGATGTTGCGGACGCGTCTGGATCTGTTGCGCGAGTACTCGACACAGGTTTCATCCGCGCTGATGCGCTTCCCGGCGCTGGCGCATTCGGTGGCAAGCGAACACGTGGACGGCGCCCAACGCGCAGCCGACCGGCTGCGCCGTCTCAACCAACGGCGCGGACTGCTGCGGTACTAGCCTAATTCGCCGCGGTCTTGCCCCACAGCTTCTTCGATGCGATGGCGGCGCCTTCGGCCAGCGCCTTCATCTTCATCCAGCAGAACGCCGGGTACACCGCCCCGAATCCGGCGAACGTGCCGAAGCCGCAATCCGTGCCGGCGATCACGCGCTCACGGCCCACCACGTTCGCGTAGTTCATCAAGCGCATGGCCACCACTTCGGGGTGCTCCACGTAGTTGCTCGACGAGGCGATCACGCCCGGCACCAACACTTTGTCGTCTGGCAGCTTGATGTCCTTCCAGGCCTGATATTCATGCTCGTGGCGTGGGTTCGAACCTTCGACTAGCAGCGCCATCGGCTTCACTTTCACCGCGATGGGGAAGATCTTATGGCAATCCATGTCATGCACGTGCGAGCCTTCATAGTTTCCCCAGCACACATGCAGGCGCACGCGATCCGCCGGAACATTGGCTAGCGCGTGGTTGAGCGCCTCCACCTGCATCTCGGCGTTGCGCAGAAATTCTTCATCGGTGAGTTTCTTGAAGCGCGTGTGGCGGCCCATCGCCAAGTCCGGACAATCTAGCTGCAGCAACAGCCCGGATTTGACGATCATCTCGTACTCTTCGCGCATGGCATCCGCCAGCGCGCCCAGATAGGCTTCGTGCGGTGGGATAGTATTCGTTGGGCTGGAACACCGCGATGGTCCCCGGCGAGACGGCGTTCATAAAACCTTCGGTCACTTTCGCGGTGGCGAGGGCGGCCTTCATGTTGTCGATGTCTTTTTGCAATGCGCTCAAGTCCTTGACCTTGATCGGGCCCTTGCACACCGGACGCTTATAGGTGGCCGAGTGGCCCGCCGCTACCAGGCGGTCGCGATATTCCGGAAAATCGTCCAGATCCTGCGGCGTGGGACGTGAGGAATCGCCTTCGAAGCCGGTCAGGCGATGGCGGATATAAGTGGCGTAGCTGATTTTGCTGGTCTCGCCGTCGCTGACGATATCGACGCCCGATTCCTGCTGCTTCTGAATGGCGTCGGCGACTCCGCGCTTCATGGTGGAGTCGAAGAGCGCTTGATCGACTGGCTCGCCGCGGTCCTGGGCAAACAACAAGTCCACTACATCCTGGGGGCGCGGGAGGCTCCCGACATGCGTTGTAAGAATGCGTTCCGTGCTGGTTTTCATGGTATCCAACCGAGGATATCATGGCGGTGCAACAGCCAACCGGCGAGGCCCCTGCGCTTGGCGCAAACGGCCCAAGCAACAAAAAAGGGCGGCCGAAGCCACCCTGCTTTTTGCCCATCGCAGCGGTACTCCGCGATGAAAATGCCGCTACGCCGGGTACGGTTTAGCGGCAAGCGCAAATAAAAGCAGGGTGGGAAAACCCACCCTGCTATTTCCTCCGAAAACTCTCATTTCCTTGGGGGCGCCGCTTGTCCAGGAGCGGCGCCCCGTATTACTTGTCTCTTTCCGGTTCGGCCCGGGCTACTTCTAGGCGTTCACACAGGAATTCGAGTAACTCTCGTCCCGAATGAAAACGTAAAGATCTTCCCGTATCTACTTCCTCAATGCGGCCTTCGAGCTCTTGACGGCTCTGTTTCTCGGGCGCTCCTAAATGCACTACATAAGCTCCCTGCATAACCAAAACCAGCTTACGGGAAGGGGGCGAATCCGGCGTGAAGAAACCGTTTCGTTTCCGTGAAGTCTGGAGTAACCCCGGGAAACCGGTAGGCATCCTTCGAACAGGCTGGATATAATCAAAGGACTCTTTGGGTGTGTAAGGCCAGGAAATGAAAGCGTTTGGTCCGTTCCGGCTGGACCCCGTGAACCAGTGTCTGTGGCGCGGCGAGACTCGTATCACCTTGACTCCCAAGGTGTTTGCGGTGCTGCGCTTCCTCATTGATCACCCTGGCAGATTGGTCACGCAAGAGGAACTCCTCGAAGCAATCTGGCCGGAAACTTACGTCCAACCGGAAATCTTGCGCAAATACATTTTGGAATTGCGGAAGGCGCTGGGCGATGACCCCAAGACACCACGATTTATTGAGACTCTCCCGAAGCGCGGCTACCGGTTTGTGGCGGAGCTCCAGGAAGATTCATTTGCGCCCACGGTCGGGGCCCCCTCGGCGCCGGTGGGGCGCGAGCGCGAGCTGGCGGAACTGGATTCCCATCTGCGCAAAACGCTCCAAGGCCATCGTCAACTCGTGCTAATAACCGGGGAGGCGGGCGTCGGCAAGAGCACCTTGCTGGACGCCTTCGAGCAGCGCTTGGGCGGCCACGAAAGCATGCGCATCGCACGCGGCCAGTGCGTTGAAGGATTCGGCGGCAAGGAAGCTTATTATCCGATCCTGGATGCGTTCGGCCACCTGGTGCGCGGTCCGGGCGCGGAAGGCACCATTCAGATTCTGGCGTCGCAGGCGCCCACCTGGCTGATCCAGTTCCCTTCCCTGCTGCGGCCCGAGCAGCGCGACGCCTTGCAGCGTGAAATTCTGGGGGCCACCCGCGAGCGCATGGTGCGGGAAATCTGCGAAGCCCTGGAATCGATGACGGCCAAGAATCCGCTGGCGCTGCTGCTCGAAGATCTGCACTGGGTGGACCCATCGACGCTCGACTTGATTTCGGCCCTCGCGCGGCGGCGTGGTCCCGCGAAACTTCTGCTGCTGGGAACCTATCGTCCGGTGGATGTGATTTTGCTGCAGAGCCCTCTGAAGGGCCTGCGCCAGGATTTAGTGATGCATAAGCTGTGCTCCGAAATTGCATTGGAGCGCTTGACGGAACTGGATGTCGCTCAATACCTCTCCAAGGAATTTCCCGGATCTGGCCAGTTGACCGAACTGGTGCATCGCCACTCGGAAGGTAATCCGCTGTTTATGACCGCCATTGTAAGCGATCTGGTAAAGAGCGGATTGCTGGCCAGCGAACATGGGTCGTGGAGCCTGACAGCTCCGCTGGAGCAAATCGTCCCCGACGTTCCGGAAACCCTGCAACAGATGCTGGAGATTCAGGTGGAACGCCTCAGCGAGCCCGAGCAGCGCTTACTGAAGAGCGCCAGCGTCGCGGGGAAGCGTTTTTCGGCGTGGTCGGTAGCGGCGATGCTTGGCGCGGGTGTCGCCGAAACCGAAGATACCTGCGAGCGATTTGCCGAGCGCCAGCAATTTCTGCGCCCAGGCCGGGCCTCCGGGGTACTGGGAGCATCGCAATCCGCGCATTACGAATTTCGGCATTCGCTTTATCGAGAAGCGCTGTACCGCCGCGTGCCTCCCGCGCAGCGTTCACGCCTGCATCGTTTGCTGGCGGAGAAGGCGGAGGAGCTATTGGGGCCAGATGCCGCGTTAGAACCGGCCTCTGAATTAGCCTTGCACTTCGAGCAAGGCCGAGAGTTCGAACGCGCGGCGCGCTATCTGATTTTGAGTGCCGAGAATGCCGCACGCCGCTACGCGCATCGCGACGCAGCCACGATCCTGGATCACGCTTTGGGATTGCTGTCGGGCATCGCCGCTGAACCCGCGCGCGACCTGGAGATCGAAATTCGCGAGCGCATTAGCGATGCACGCTACGCGGTGGGTGATCTGGACGGTTCGGCCGAAGCGGATGGCATGGTGGTCGCTCTGGCGGAGCAGCGCGGGCTGAAAGCGGCGCAGGTCAATGCGCTGACCCGCCTCGCGCGCGTGATGGCTTTTTCCGACCCGGACGCGTGTGTCACTTTTTGTGAACAGGCCGTGCGGGTGTGCGCCACGCATGACGATCCCTTGCTGCAAGCGCGCACGGAAATGCTGGCAGGCACCTGGCACATCATCAGCAACGGCTGGAGCAAGCAGCAGGCAGACCGCTGTGTGGCGGCGCGAAAGAAAATAGGCGAGTTGCTGGGTCCGGAAAAACCTGCGTATTACGAGATCCTCTACGCCCACGTGCAGGCGTTGCGCGGCGAATATCGCGATGCCTATGAGATCGCCCGCTCGGGCCTCGAAAAAGCTGCGGAGACGCACAGCCTGGTGGTCTATCTTTCGTGCCTGTCTTCGCTGGCGCTGGCGTTGATGCATCTGGGCTGGTGGGGCGAACTGCGGGGAGCTGTAGAGAGCGGCATGGAGCTGGCCGAGAAGAACGGCAACCAGCCATGGCGCGGGCTTTTCGCGGCCATGCTGGGATGGCTGCATATGCAAGCGTTCGATTTCGCGGGTGCGCGGCGGATCGCGGAAAACCTGCTCGAAACTCATGTGGAGGAGCCCGCCGGCCAGGTCCGCACCATGGCTATGCTAACCATTGCGTACTCTGATCTGGCTACAGGTCAACCCGCGAAAGCTCTTAGACTGTTCCTGCAAGTGCGCGATCGCCCATCCACTCCTAAATTCTTCCTACAGTGGTATTGGCGCATGATCGCGGAGTTCGGACTTGTGGGTGCTTATCTGGATCTCGACGATCTGCAGCAGGCCAGCGGCGCGGCGGAGCAGTTTTTGCAAGATGCTTTGACCACCGAAGATCCGGCTTTGCGCGCGCCGGCGTGGGATGCAATGGCTCGCGTGGCTATTCGCAAAGGCGATTTGCCGCGGGCGCTCGAATGTATGGAGCAGGCCTTTGCCAGTATCCAAAATCACGATCTGCCTTCGGTTGCCTGGCGTCTGCACGCGTCAGCGGCGCGGCTGCAAATGCAGCTGCGAGATTTTGCGAAAACGGAACACCACAGTGTCGAAGCTGCGTCCTCCCTAAGCCGGGCGGCTGCCTCGTTCGGTGGAAACGATCCCCTTCGCCGTTCCCTTTTGAAGGCAGCGGAGACTCTAAAAATCGCCGCTGATCGATAATAGGAGGCAGTGAGAGAAGTCCACATCATCGGCGGCGGCTTGGCCGGATGCGAGGCGGCATGGCAAGTCGGCGCGCGCCGGAGGCCGGGCGGTGCTCTACGAAATGCGCCCGCTGCGGCAGACTCCCGCGCACAAGACCGGCGACTTGGCCGAGCTGGTATGCAGCAATTCGCTCAAGAGCGAACAGCAAAATAGTGCTCCCTGGCTGCTGAAAGAAGAACTACGGCGGCTGGGCTCGCTTGTTGATCGGCGAGATTGCGCCGCGCGCCCGCGTCCCTGCCGGCCATGCACTTACTGTCGATCGCGGGATCTTCGCCAGCGGAAATCACGCACGCGATGGAAGCCGAGCCCGCTATTGAAATTCGCCGTGAAGAGGTGAGCGCGCTCGATGACAATCACATTTGGATCATCGCCAGTGGGCCGCTGACTTCAGATGCTCTGGCGCAGGAAATCGCGCGTGTGACAGGGTCCGGCCGCCTGTTTTTCTACGACAGTATCAGTCCGATCATTGATGCCGAATCGATCGACACCTCGATCGCGTTCCGCGCTTCGCGCTACGACAAATCGCTCGACGGAACCGCCGATTACTTGAACTGTCCGTTCAATAAAGAACAATACGAAGCATTCCTGGACGCGCTGCTGGCGGCGGACAGCGTCCCCGCGCACATTGAGGAAGACACCGTCCGCTACTTCGAGGCGTGTTTGCCCATCGAAGAAATCGCCCGGCGTGGACGCGATACCCTACGCTTCGGTCCCATGAAACCCATGGGCCTGATCGATCCGCGCACCGGACGCCGGCCGTGGGCCGTCGTTCAATTGCGGCAGGAAGACGCGCGTGCGGGCAGTTACAACCTGGTGGGTTTCCAGAATCACATGCGCTTCGGCGATCAGCAGCGCGTGCTGCGCATGATCCCGGGCCTGGAAAACGCCGAGTTCCTGCGCTTCGGCCAGGTGCATCGCAATACTTATATCAACGGCCCCGCGCTGCTCGCGCCTACTCTGCAAATGCGCACGCGCCCCGAAATATTCTTCGCCGGCCAGATCTCGGGCGTCGAGGGGTATGTCGAGTCGATTGCCACGGGACTGATCGCAGGACGCTGCGCAGCCGCCCTGGCCGCCGGCGAATTGCCCCGCGCTTTCCCACGCGAAACGGCAATGGGTTCGCTCACGGCCTACGTTTCCGGAGCCGATCCCCTGCATTACCAGCCTGCGAATATCACCTTCGATTTATTGCCCAAGCTGGAAAATCCGCCGCGCGATAAGAAAGTGCGCTACGCCGAGGTGTGCCGCCGCGCGCTGGCCGCGCTCGAAGAATACCTGTGCGCCCATGTCTGAACTGGCAGTCGCGATCGGACGCTACCTGGGCGAACTGGGGCGCGAAAATGCGTCGGTACACACCATCCGCAACTATGCATCGGATCTGGAACAATTCCTGGCGTACTTCTCGCCACCCGGCGCCGATCCGCCAACGCCCGCGGCGATCGACGCTCCGCTGCTGCGCGAGTGGCTGACCAGCCTCTACGATCGCAACCTCGATCCCATCTCGATCCGCCGCAAACTCGCCGCCGTGCGGTCGTTCTTCCAGTTTCTGCTGCGCGAGAAATCGGTGCCGAGCAACGCCGCACGCGCGCTGCGGACTCCCAAAGCGCCCAAGCGCGTGCCCATCGTGCCTACCGCCGAGCAGACCAATACGCTGGTCGACGGCGTGGCGCAGGACAGGTTCGAGCGTCCGCACCCCGAGCGCGACGTAGCTCTTTTTGAGCTGCTCTACGGCTGCGGCCTGCGCATCAGCGAACTGGTAGGGTTGAATATCGATGACTTCGATTTGCGTGACCGCTGGATACGGGTTCGCGGCAAAGGCCGCAAAGAGCGCCAGGTACCCTACGGCGAGAAAGCCTCGGCGTCGCTCACAAAATATCTGGAGCAGCGCACCCCCAAGGCAGGCGAGCGCGCCCTGCTGGTGAACCACCGCGGCACGCGCCTTTCAGACCGCGGCGCTCGCGAAATCGTGAAGTTTTACGCGCGGATGGTTTCGGGCGATGCGGCGCTGCATCCGCATAGCCTGCGCCACGCTTTTGCGACGCACCTGCTGGCCGACGGAGCCGACCTGCGTGCGATTCAGGAACTGCTGGGCCACGCGCGCCTGGCAACCACACAGAAATACACCCAGGTATCGCTCACGGATTTGATGGCGGTGTATGACAAGGCGCACCCGAAGGCACGCGGATAGCTTACGCGCGTTCCAGGTATGCGCTTTCCGAAGTCGACACGCGGATCTTCTCGCCTTCGCTGATGAAAGGCGGAACCTGAACCACCAGCCCGGTTTCGGTAGTTGCGGGCTTGGTGACGTTAGAAACGGTGGCGCCTTTCAACCCCGGTTCGGTTTCGACCACCGTCAAATCGACAGTCGGCGGCAGTTCAATACCCATCGGCTTGCCTTCGTAGAATTCGATCTCCACGTTCAAGTTGGGGATCAAAAAATTGGTGGCATCCCCCAGGAACTCGCGAGTCAGGTGCATCTGCTCGTAAGTCTCGGTGTTCATGAAGTAGTAGAACTCGCCGTCGTCGTACATGTATTGCATGTCCTGCTGTTCGAGGGCGGCCCGCTCCACCTTGTCTTCCGACGAAAAGCGATGCTCCATCATTGTGCCGGAGCTGAGTCGACGCATTTTCACCTGCACGAAGCCGCGCAAATTGCCAGGCGTGCGATGCTCCATCTTGAAGACCGAGAACAGCTCGCCGTTCCACTTGACCACCATGCCAGGACGCAGTTGTGTTGCTGAAATCATATGGGGAACCTTCAGTGTAGCAGAGACCATGCTACACTGCGTCGTTCATGGAGACGAGCGCGGACATCGCCGAACGCACGCGCCGGCACGTCGATCGGCGCCTGATGCCGTTCGTGTTCCTGCTCTACCTGATCTCCTACCTCGACCGCGTCAACGTGGGCTTCGCCGGCCTGCAGATGACGCGCGAGTTGGGTTTCTCGAACTATGTTTTCGGCCTCGGAGGCGGCATTTTCTTCATCGGGTACTTTCTGCTGGAGGTCCCCGGGTCGATCCTGGCAGAAGTCTGGAGCGCGCGCAAATGGATTGCGCGCATCATGATCACCTGGGGCCTGGTGGCATCGCTCACGGGACTGATCCGCAGCGAGCAGCAATTCTACTGGCTGCGCTTTATTCTGGGTATCGCCGAGGCCGGCTTCGTCCCCGGCATCATCGTGTATTTGAGCCACTGGTACCGCCCGGAGGATCGCGGCAAGGCCATCGCGATTTTCTTCGCGGCCATCCCCGCATCTGCCGTGATCGGGGGCCCGCTCTCGGCGGTCTTTCTGAAGATCCACTGGATGGGTCTGCCGGGTTGGCGCTGGCTGCTGATCCTCGAAGGAATCCCCGCAGTGGTCGCCGGCATCGTCACTATCTTTTATGTGACCGACCATCCGGAACAAGCCAAGTGGCTGAAGGACGACGAGCGCGCGTGGTTGGTGGCGCAACTGCAACGCGCCGAGAAACGCACGCACCGTTCGACTCTCACATCCGCGATGCAAGCGCTGCGCAATCCCACAGTTCTTCTGATGGCGGTGACGTTGATGCTGGGCCTCACGGCTACTTATGGCGTCAGTTTGTGGCTCCCCAAGATGGTGCAGGGCCTGTCGACCTACAGCCTGTCCCAAGTCAGCCTGATCGCCGCGATTCCAGCTCTGTGCGCGTTGCCGGCGATGATGCTCAACGGCTGGCATTCCGATCGCACCGGCGAACGCATCTGGCATGCTGCCATCCCGCGCACCATGGCCGGTGTCGCGATGTTCATCTGTGTCTTCACCACCAGCCACGTGTGGATCAGCGTGTTCCTACTCTCTATCGCGACCATCGGATTCTATAGTGCTCACCCCGGCTTCTGGCCGCTGCCGAATATCCTTCTGGGCAAGACCGCGGCGGCCGCGAGCATCGGATTGATTAATTCTTTCGGTAATTTGGGAGGCTTCATTGGACCCTACGTCATCGGTTTCTTCAGCGATCGCTTCGGCGGCTTCGAGCGAGCGCTACTGTTCTTGGCAGTGTGTTCGGTCGCATCCGGATTGTTGATCCTGTTATTGCGCCCAGCAGTGAAAGCGGCCCGGGTTGCTGCTAGCGACTGATAGGCATTGGGTGCTGGTGAGGTGTACGGTTAAACCGCCGGCAGGCAAGGCCTTTTAGCGCTTCAACCGCGCGAAACCCTGATTTTACTGAAGGAATTTCACTGCTACTGTCAATCAACGGCAAAACGCGCCGATAGGAATCAAGAGGAGAAGCGGTTATGAAAATCGACCCCCGTGCTCGGTTCAGAAATTAAGCATCTCAAATTTGATCTCGTTTCAGAAAACATTGCAAATCGTCGAAGTCGTCCGGCTCGAGCTTGAGCCCGGCCGCAAGCACGTTGTCCTCTAAGTGCTCGATTGATTTCGTGCCGGCGATTGGCAGCATAACAGGTGATTTAGCGAGCAGCCTCGCGAGGGATATGTCGGCTCTGCGGCGTTTCGCGCTTGGAGTGCCCCACCTGCGCGAGATCAGAGATCCCGAACCACCCCGCCGCATGCCGATCCGCATTGCAAATGTGGCGATCATTTCCTTGAGCGCGCCGTCGAGATGGTTTGGAGTTTAGCGATACCGGCATTCTGAGGTTTACCAAGCAATGCTGGAATATCACCTGCCGGAATAGCCTTACTAAACAAATAACCTTGCCCCTCATTGCAACCGTTGTCTTTGAGATATGCGAGCTGTGAAGCGCTTTCCACACCTTCAGCCGTTGTCGTTAGACCAAACTCTCTCGCCAAGCCGAGGATTGCCCGGACAATTACCTTAGCTTCCTCACTCTCGTCGAGACGTGATACGAAGCTACGATCGATCTTGACCTTGTCGACATTGAATGAAAGCAACTAAGTCAATGTGGCATACCCTGTTCCGAAATCATCAAGGGCGACACGAACGCCCGCTTGTCGTAGCTGATTGATTGTGTTTTGGGCCACGCCCATCTCTTCCGAGAGTGCGGTCTCCGTGATTTCAAGCTCCAAGCGGCGCGGACTTAAACCTGCTTGCGCGAGCATGAGGAGAATCCTCAAGCCCAGCGTTGGATCACGGAGCGAAAGTGGCGAGAGATTGAACGCTAAAACAAAGGTCTCTGGTCAAGCAACAGCATCTCGGCAGGCGCGCCGAAAGAGTCCTTCACTTAGCAAGCTTATCAATCCTGCTTCCTCCGCGATGGGAATAAATTCATCGGGGATGATGAGCCTGACGGCGATC
>CAVVZG010000118.1:0-19008 GCA_963752205.1 Bryobacterales bacterium
ACGATGTTGGGCGTTTTCTCCGATTGGCTCCGGCACTTGGCGCGGCGGCGCCGGTGGACGGCGACGCAGGCTCTAGGGCGGCGCGGCGAGGATCTGGCGCATCGCTTTCTGCGCCGACAAGGGTACACGATTGTGGCCCGCAACTACCGCCTGCCTGCGGGGGATGGCGAGGCGGATCTGATCGCTTGGGACGGTGACACATTGGTCATCGTCGAAGTGAAGGCGCGCCAGAGCGACGAGTACGGGCCACCGGACCGGGCTGTCGGCGACGATAAGCGGGCCCACTTGCGCCGGCTGGCGCGGGCATACGCCCGCAAGACGGAGACGCCTTGGGAACGAGTCCGCTGCGACGTGGTGACGGTGGTGTTCGCCGGGCGGCCGCAGCTTCAGTTGGTGCGTAACGCTTTTAGCATCTGAATCACATCGACGCCGACGCCTATCCGGTAGGTGTCGACGCCGGCGTCGCCTATGGACGGAGGGCGCGGAGAAGCGCGCACCATTGCCGTTCCGAACAGATACAGGAAATTACCGCCGGTGACCGGCAGCGCGTAGAAACCATCGACCCGCATCACCATGCCGTGCAGCGTGCCTCCGGTGATGGCTTCATTCTGGCCGAGAGTGACATCCACGGTGTGCCGTTGCTGAGTGGACTGCACCCGAATGCCGCCATAATATTGCCGGTAAAAGCGATTGCCGGTGGGCGCCAGGGGCATGGCGGCACCTTCGCTCGCGATCAGAGAGAGCGACGACCAAGGGCTTTTGCCACCCACGACTTGATAGCTGACACCCACCAGAAATTCGCCGGAGCGCACCAGTTGATTGAGAGGCAACGAGGTCGCGATCTTGGTGGCGTCGGCGGGCAGTGTAGCCAGCGTGGATTGCACGTCCACCGGGATCGAACTCAGGCGCAGATCGCCCCACGTCGACAGGCGCGCGCTCAACGGCTCACTGAAAAACAGACCAATCGCGGCCTTCTGTACGGGCGCGGCCGAGCCGGCGGCGGTCTGCTCCAGGCCGACCATCACCCTAGCGACCGCCACGGGTGGGGTTTGCGCCCAAACTCGAATCGACATCAGAAGCCAGAAAACAACAGTAAGTCGCGTCATCACGCGACCGTTATCGCACCGAAATTACCAAACGAACCCAGCGCAAAATCGCTAAGTGAGGAAGCTACAGGCTTTCCAGCTAGAATCAAACCTATGAACGCCGAGCAACTCCGCCTGATCGCCGCCGCCCGGAAGGAGCAGTACTGGCGGCGCTGGGGTCCGTACCTTGCGGAGCGGGCTTGGGGGACGGTCCGCGAAGACTATAGCGCCGGCGGCACTGCCTGGGAATACTTCCCCTTCGAGCATTCGCACTTGCGGGCGTACCGCTGGGGCGAGGACGGCATTGCCGGAATTTGCGATAACCATCAGCGCCTGTGCTTCGCGATCGCGCTGTGGAACGAACGCGATCCCATCCTCAAAGAACGTCTCTTCGGACTCAGCGGCAACCAGGGCAACCACGGCGAAGACGTGAAGGAGTGTTATTACTACCTGGATTCGACACCCACCCACACTTACATGAAGTGCCTGTACAAGTATCCGCAGGCGGAGTTCCCCTACGCGCGTCTACTTGAAGAGAACCAGCGGCGCGGCCGCGACGATCCGGAGTACGAACTGATCGACACCGGCGTTTTCGACGATGACCGCTACTTCGATGTCTTCGTCGAATACGCCAAGGCCGAAGTCAACGACATTTTGGTGCGCATTTCGATCACCAATCGCGGGCCCGACGCGGCGCCGCCTGCATGTCCTGCCGCAACTGTGGTTCCGCAATCAATGGTCCTGGGGCGGTACCGAGGAAAAGCCGGTGCTGGCGCAAGCGAGCGGCTCAAGCGATCGAGATCAACGAACCGGAGCTGGGCGGGTATGAGCTAACGATGGAAGGGCTGCCGCAACTTCTGTTCACGGAAAACGAAACCAACACCAAAGCCATGTGGAATTGGGAGGGTCACCCAGGCGCGCCGCTGTACGCGAAGGACGCCTTCCATCGCCGGGTGGTTCAGGGCCAAGAGGACGCCGTGAATCCCGCTGATGCGCGGCACTAAAGCCTGCGCCTGGTATAAATTCAATCTGGCGGCTGGACAGACCCAGACCATCCGCTTGCGGCTGACGCTGCGCACGGAAGCCTCGCGCTTGAGTTCACGACATCGACGGCGTCTTTGCGGAGCGCATGGCGGAAGCGGAGGAGTTTTACTCTTTCGCGAACCCGGCGCTGTCGCCAGGACGGCAAGCGCGTGCAGCGGCAGGCGTTGGCGGGGCTTCTGTGGTCGCAAGCAGTATTATCACTTCGTGGTCGCGGACTGGCTGAAGGGCGACCCGGCCAGCCCAAGCCTCCGGCGGCGCGCTTGAAGGGTCGCGACTCCAACTGGGTGCACATCTACAACGAAGACGTGCTCTCCATGCCGGACAAGTGGGAATATCCGTGGTACGCGGCGTGGGATCTGGCGTTTCACATGATTCCGCTGGCGCTGGTCGATCCGGATAATGCCAAAGCGCAGCTCAAACTGTTTCTGCGCGAATGGTACATGCATCCCAACGGACAGATTCCGGCGTACGAGTGGGCTTTCGGCGACGTGAATCCGCCGGTGCACGCCTGGGCCTGCTGGCGCGTTTTTCACGATCGACAAAAAGCTCACCGGGCAAGCCGGACTACGCGTTTCTGGAAACCGTCTTCCACAAGCTGCTGATGAACTTCACCTGGTGGGTGAACCGCAAGGACTCCGAAGGCAACAACATTTTTGAGGGCGGCTTCCTGGGCCTGGATAACATCGGCGTCTTCGACCGCTCCGCGCCTCTGCCCACCGGAGGCATCATCGAACAATCCGACGGCACCAGTTGGATGGCGATGTACTGCCTGAACATGCTGCGAATTTCGCATGGAGCTGGCGGTGAAGGTCGATCCTCTTTATGAAGACATCGCCAGCAAGTTCTTCGAGCACTTCCTGTACATCGCGCACGCCATGAACGGCATGGGCGGCGAGGGCTTGTGGGACGAAGAAGACGGCTTCTTTTACGACCGTCTGCAGCCTGCCGGACGAGCAGATCGATTCCGATGCGCGTGCGGTCCATGGTGGGCGTGATTCCGCTGTTCGCCGTGGACACCATGGCGTCCGGTCTGATCGAATCGCTGCCGGGATTCGAAAAGCGCATGAACTGGTTCATCGCCAACCGGCCGGATCTGTGCCGGAATCTGGCTCCGCTGATGCGGCATGGCGTGGAACAGAGGCATTTGCTCAGCTTGGTGTCGCGCGGGCGGCTGGTGCGGGTGCTGGAAAAACTGCTGGATGAAAACGAGTTTCTTTCGCCCCACGGGATTCGTTCGGTCTCGAAATATCACGAGGCCCATCCCTACACGCTGCAAGTGGACGGGCAACAGTATCGTGTGGGTTATGAGCCGGCGGAATCGCGCACCGGTCTGTTCGGCGGCAACTCCAACTGGCGCGGTCCGGTGTGGTTTCCGGTGAACTATTTACTGATCGAATCGCTGCAGCGCTTCCACTACTATTTCGGAGACGAATTCACGGTGGAATTCCCCACCGGCTCCGGCGTGCGCATGCACTTAGGAGAAGTGGCAGCCCAGCTTTCACGGCGTCTATCGCGTCTATTCCTGCGCGACGATCAGGGGCGGCGGCCGGTATTCGGGGGCACCGAGAAATATCAGACCGATCCGAATTTTCGCGATTATCCTCTGTTCTATGAGTATTTCCACGGCGATAACGGCGCGGGCCTGGGGGCTAACCATCAGACCGGCTGGACGGCGCTGGTGGCTAAGCTGCTGCAACAGAGCGGCGAGTAAAGGAAACCACGATTGTTTCCGATCTGTTGGATGAGCCCGTGAGTACAACCACAACTCCAATCTCAACTCCAGCGCCGGCGGATTCCGTTATTCTAGGTAAGGTTTCCGTGACAGCTTCGACCCCTGAGCAAAAGCGCCGCTCGCTGCTGATGATCCTGGTGTTCACGCTGCTGTCGGCGGCCGCACAGGTGCTGCTGAAGTTTGGGACTGTCGAGCTCAAACTGCACCCGTCGCTCGCCGGATTGCTGACCAATTTCCCGTTAATGGGAGGCATGGCGCTCTATGGCATCGGTGCGGCGCTGATGGTGCTGGCGCTGCGGCATGGGGAACTTGGGGTGCTGTATCCGCTGATCTCGCTGAGTTACGTGTGGGTGGCGATTCTGTCCGTGCTGGTCTTCGGCGAGGTGATGAATCCTTATAAGATCGGCGGAATTTGCGCGATCATGGCCGGCGTCGGCGTGCTGGGATTGGGGTCTCATAAATGACTACCCCGGTTTCCTCCATCGCTTGGGTTACATTCGGGTCGTTCATTGGCAGCTTCAGTTCGCTGGGGTTCAAGGCTGGTTCCAAGCGTCTGGAGAAGAACCTGCGCTCGCTTTACACCAACTGGCCGCTGGCGGCTGGCGTCGCGGGCTATCTGCTTTCCTCGGTGTTCTTCATCATTGGATTAAAGAGCGGCGAGCTGAGCATTCTGTTCCCGATGGTTTCGAGCGGCTACATCTGGACCATGATCTGGGCGCGAGTGTTCTTCCACGAACCCTTTACGCGCGGGAAGTTTGCGGGGCTGGCGCTGATCCTAGTTGGCTGCGTGCTGCTAGGCTTGGGGACCCGGCAGGCGGGCTAGATCCTCGAACGGCATATTGCCGCCGCATAGCACCAGCACGACGTGGCGCTCTTTGGAGAACTGATCCTTCAGGCGGTCGGCCGCGGCCAGGGTGCAGGAGGCGGCGGGTTCCGTCAGTACTTTCAAACGCTCCAGCAGAAACCGCAGCGCTCCCAAAGCTTCCATGTCGCTGACCACGGTGACGCTTTCGAGTAAATCGCGGGCGAGTTGCAGCGTGAACTCGGAAGGAGCGGGAGCGCCTAGGGTGCGTGCGATCGAGGTGATCGCGTCTAAGGTCACGACCTTGCCGGCAGCGAGCGATTTCGCCATGCAATCAGCGCCTTCGGTCTCGACGCCCCACATGCGTACGGAGGGCTTGAGTGACTTGACTGCGGTGGCGATCCCGCCGATCAAGCCGCCGCCGCCGATGCTGACGATGATGTCGGTTACTTGCGGGACGTCGTCCAGAATTTCGAGGCCGATGGTTCCTTGTCCCGCCATGACGATCGGATCGTCAAAAGGGTGGATGTAGGCCCAACCCTGACGCTGATATTCGGCGACTTCCGCGAAGGCCGCGCTGACGTTGGCTGCGAACTTGATTTCGGCACCATAGCCGCGGGTGGCGTTGACGTAGTTCAAGGGCGTGGTTTCGGGCATCAGAATTACGGATTTCAAGGCCAGGGTGCGGGCGGCGTAGGCAACGGCCTGGGCGTGATTGCCGCCGCTGACGGCTACCAATCCTTGGCTGCGCTCTTCGGGCGTGAGACCCAGCGCTTTGTTGAAGGCGCCGCGCACTTTGAAGGAACCGGTTTTCTGGAAGAGCTCGAGCTTCACGTAGACGTTGGTTTTGAGGCGCTCGCTAAGGGCGACGCTGGCGGTGAGCGGCGTGCGGCGAACGCAGGGGGCGATGTGTTGGCGGGCGCTTTGAATCTGCGCGAGCGTGAGGGTTTCCGGCATATTGGATACCAGCGAAGCTATCAGTGTAACGTGTGCTATTGGTGGAAGGGATGAATCCCGCGCCTCCACCCACCATCATCCAATATGCCGGAGATGAATTTTTTATCGCCACGACTGCGAGCGGCCATGCCATCGCCATCGATGTCAAAGGCGGACGCAAATCCGCGCCGGGTCCGCTGGAGTTGTTCATCACGGGCCTAGGGAGTTGCACGGCGGCCGACGTCATTTCGATTTTGCAGAAGAAGCGCGAACAGGTGACGGCGTATCACGTCGAAATTCGCAGCGAGCGGCGGGAGGAACATCCGCGCGCCTTTCGGCGGATCGAATTGAAGCATGTCATCCGCGGGCACAACGTCTCGAAGGAGGCGGTGGAGCGGGCGATTGCGCTCTCGACGGATAAGTATTGCAGCGCCGTGGCGACCGTCCGTGCAACTGCCGAAATCGTGACCACTTACGAGATCCTAGCCGCCGCGAGTGAGTCCGCGCAGCTTTGAGTTTTTTTCGAATTGTACTACCGTGATGGTGTGCACTCCTTCAAGACTGTCCCGGTACTGATGACGGGAGCCGGGCGTGGCATCGGCAAACGTCTGGCTATCGGATTCGCCACCAAGGGCGCGCGCGTAGGGTTGCTGGCCCGCAGCAAGCCGGAGTTGGACCTATGCCAGCTGGAAATTGAACACGCCGGAGGTAACGCTCTGCGCATCCGCGCGGATGTCGCCGATTACGAGCAGGTGGCTGCATCCGTCGAGCGCATGCGGGTTCACTTCGGCAATCCGGTGCAAGTGCTGGTGTGCGCGGCGGGGATGCAGGGGCCCATCGGACCGTTCGCTGAAAACAATCCGAAAGTTTGGGACGAGGTGATTCATACCAATTTGCAAGGCGTCCTGAATGCATCGCGCGCGGTGCTGCCGGGGATGATTGAGAGGCGCAGCGGGAAAATCATTGTTTTGACCAGCGGCAGCGGTTCGCAGGCGCGGCCCAATTTGGCGATCTACGCCGCGACCAAGGCCGCGGTGGTGGGCTTTGTAGAGAGCGTCGCTGAAGAAGTGCGCGACCACAACGTACAGATCAACTGTATGGCTCCCGGAGCGAGCTACACCCATATGACCGACCAGATTCTGGCGGCCGGCGAGCGCGCCGGGTGGCGCGAGATCGAAGAGGCCCAGCAAATTCGCCTGACCGGCGGGACCACCGCGGAGAAGCAGATCGAGCTGGCCTTGTTCCTGGCGTCCGAGCAATCGAACCACATCAGCGGCCGCCTGATCCATGTGAACGACGACTGGAAGAAGCTGCGCGACGGGTCTCTGAAACCGGATCAGTTTATGTTACGGCGCGTGCAAAAGGCCTAGCCTTTCGCGACCGCCTTCAGGAAGTCCGCGTAGGGAACCGGACGGCCGTGAATGGGCACGATCTGATCCACGCTGAGCTTCAGGCGCTGCAGGTTGTCGTAGAGCACCAGAGCGTTCGGCGCGGGAGTCGCGGGAGCGGGAGCGCCGGGACCTTGCGGGCTGTAGCTGTCGGCTTCGATCAGGATCTTGGCTTTTGGCAGATAGCCCACCAGCAACTCACCGGCGTGGCCGTCACCTTGGGTGGTGTAGATTTCGAGCGACTGATTGCCGTCGGTAATTACGTACTTGTCTTTGACGCCGACGATCTTGGGTTTCTTGGGAGATTTTGCCAGTGTATCCGGCACCATGGTTGCCTTCATTTTGAACACCTGTTCGTAATAGGCTTTGTTGACGTCTGCGGTGACGATGGTGGCTCCTTCGGCGACGTAAGCGCGCAGGCCGCCGGAGTGGTCGAAGTGATGATGCGTGCTGAACAAATAGCGGATGGGTTTGTTCGGGACTAGACGCTTGGCCTCGGCGATCACATATTGCGAACGCTGTTCGGTGAGGGGAGCTTCAACCACCGTGATGTAATCTTTGAATTCGATCACCAGACTGTTATGCGACGTCGGGATCAGCCACACTCCGTCGGCCAGCTTTTGGCCCGGCGCAGGAGCGGGGGGAGTCGCCGAGGCGCTGGCGACGGGCGCGGGAACCGGGAGATCGGCATTGGCGTTGGGCTGCACGTCGGCGATGGTGAGATCGGCGACGGCCCCACCGCCTTGCGTCTGCTTGATCTTGGTGGGGAACTTCACGCCGTTGAAATCTTTGTAGTCGCTGTAGGTCGCGATCACAGCCATGTCGCCTAGCAGCGGATTGGGAACGGTGGTCTCCACCTTGGTCACCATGTTCTGGGCGTCAATGGTGCCGTCGATTTTGTACTTGCCGAGTGCAGTGAAGGACACGACGGTCACTTTCTTGCCACCTTCGGATTTCGACTTGGCGGTGGCGTTGCCGGCCTCCATCGCGGCGCGCAGGAAGCCGTGCGGCGTCAGCAGGATTTGCAGTTGCCGGTCTTCCGCGGCCGCTAGTTGCGGGTTTGGGCCGTTGGGGCCCATGGCCCATGCCTTATCGCCATTCACTTCGTTGTTCTGGCGCTGCCCACCGAAGACCTGCTCTTTGAACACAAGCTCTTCCTTGGACGACTTCTGATCGTAGTTGATGCTGCGAGTGTAGGCGGTCAACTCACGCTGCGGCCAGGAAAATCCAGGCTGCACGGCCTGACCGAAGAATCCGTTATAGCCGGTGCCCGAATAGACGATGGACTTGGGGTTGCCCATGGCCTTCGACGCATTGTCGAGAACGGTCTTCGCGTCCTGTGAATAGGCTGCGCTAGCGAGCGCCAGAGCTAGACCGAGATTTATGCAGATTTTCATAGAGCTTCTCCTTTTACTGTTTCTTCATGGCGGCGATGGCCGCCAGTTCTTCGGGGTGGGTCTGAATCTTGCCGTGGACGGGGACGTCCTTGGCGAAATCGATCTTGCGTAGTTCGAGGTTCTTCGCGTAGTTATCGGCCCACGGGTGCTGCGTCCAGCCGACATCGATCAGGTCGCCCTGCACAAGAATCTTGTCGCGCGGCACGTAGGCCATCAGCAACAGCGGCGAGTGGGTGTTGTCCTTGACGTGATAGATCACGACTTCCATGGACTTGTCTTTCAGCACCAAGGTATCGTCGACGCCGCGGAACTTGAGGGTTTTGCCGCTCTTCGCGAGTAGATCAGGTTTCAGAGTGGCTTTGCGCGAGGTAACTTCCTTGAATATTCCTTCGTTCCCCTTGTGCGAGATCACGACCAGCCCCTCGGCGACGGCGGTGCGCAATCCGCCGGTGTGATCGAAATGGTGATGCGACACGATCACTTCCGTCAACGGCTTGTTGGGCACAAGCGAGCGGGCTTTGTCGATCACGGCTTTAGAGCGAGCTTCACTGGTGGGCGTTTCAAACAACGTTAAGTGATCGTCGAATTCAAAAAGAATGCTGCGGGCGTTGCCGTTGCCGGCTAGCCACCAGATTCCTTTACCGACTTCCTGCGCATCGACGCTCACCGCCTGCGGGCGCGGAGCCGGACTCGCTTTCACGCTCGCGGGTGCCGCTAGGTCACCGATATTTGCGTCCACGGTATTCTTCGATACCTGAATATCCGCGGTCACCCAATTACGGAAATCCAAATTGGTCAGATAGCGTTTGGGCAATTTCAAGCCGTCAACGGTTTCGTAGTTTGAAAACGACGTGGTGTTGATGACATCGCCGAGGTTCTCACTAGAAGTCATCCAGTTTACCGAGGCCGGCAGGCCGGTTTTCGCGTTCACCGCCAGGGTAAGCTTGTCGCCCGCGGCCGTGGTGATGTCGACTTTCTGCTCGCCGCTTTTCTTACGCAGATTCGATAGCTTTGCGGCGGGATCTAAAGCGGCGCGGACAATCGTGAGCGGGTTTCCCAGCATCTCGATGCGGCGGTCGGCCGCGGCTGCGTCTCCCACTCGCTGCGCGCTGCCGTCGGGATTCACGTTGAAGGCGACGCTACCGTCGAGTCCCATGTTCTGATGCACGTCGGTGGCGAGGGCGAAGTCGAAGGCGGCGATGCGGTGCTGCACGACGCGCATGCGTCCGTTCGCCAGATCCAGGCTGCGCTTGAATTCGGGAACGTTCCAGTTCAGCAGCGGAGAGTCAGGGAGTGGGTTTTGCCCGACGTTGGGATTGATGCCGGAGCCTTCTATCAGCAGGGTTTTCACGGACAAAACCTTGTCTTTTCCACCCAAGGCCTCGGCGGCGCGGGTGATGACAGTCATCTCCGGCGACTGTCCGAAAGCCGCCGCGCCCGCGAACATGGCGATCGCTATCTTGAAATTCATGGCGGAGCTCCTTTAAAAAAGCCGCTTCGATAACCCTAGTCATTCTAGCTTGGGTCAACACCCGAAACCACTGCCGAAGGATGGTCGAATTGATACAATCAGGGACTATGAAACTTACCTGGTTCCGCGTTTTCGCATTTGCCGCGCTGTCGTTCGCCGCTGGGTCCTGGATCACGGCGCGTTTCGCGTCGGCCCCGAAAGTAGAGGCCGACAGCAATCGAGTCTACGAATTACGCATCTATCACACGCTGCCCGGCCGGCTGCCGGCTCTGGTGAGCCGTTTCCGCGATGACACGCGGCGGATTTTCGACCAGCATGGCATTCACAGCGTAGGCTATTGGGTCCCGCAAGATGCGCCGATCAAGGACAACACGCTGATCTATATCGTGTCGCATCCCAGCCGCGAGGCGGCTACCAAGGACTGGAAGGAGTTTGGCGGCGATCCGGAGTGGCAGAAGGTGGCGAAGGCTTCCGAGGCTGACGGGAAGATCGTGGAGAAGGTGGATTCGACGTTCATGGATCCTACCGACTTTTCGGGTTTGAAGTAGGCAAGTAGCGGCGGCCGGACCGGAGGTCGGCGCGGACGAGGACGTCCGCCCTACTGACTAGCAGAAGCCGAGGGAGGCTAGGCCGAATAACAGCTCGCGGCGGCCGGGGAGTTGTTCCACGTTCTTCAGCATTAGAGGACGAGCGCTATCGACGACAAAGCCTGTGTTGGTGAGCATCGTCATCAGTTCGGTGTGGCGCTCAGGGATTTCGATTTTAATGCGGCCGGGGAAGCTTGCCGTCAGGTGGGCCATCAAGCTGGCGGCGTCTTGCGGGCTGGTTGCCACGACAGGGCCCAGCACCAAGCCGCCACGCTGGGGAATCTTCCAGGCGTATCCGCTGCCGTCAGCGAGCATTGCGCCGGCTTCCACTTGCGCCCAGCGATGACGCAGAACGTGGCTGCGGTCGGCTAGGTAAATTGCGCGGTCGAGTTCAAAGACTCGCGGCAAGTCGGCGTCCGTCATCGGCCTGACAGCGCCTGTAGGCAGTAACGTCGTACCCTGCACGGCGATCAGGCGGACGATCTGCTCCACTATTTTGAACCCGAGAGATTCGTAGAGAGGGTGACCGAAGGGTGTCGCCACCAGCATTTGGGGAACGCCAGGCACTTGATCGAGACACTTAAGCACAGCGGCGCGCGCCAATCCTTGACGGCGGAAGTCCTCGCGCACCAGCACCACGGCCAACGCCGCTAAAGCGGGAGCGAATTGGTAAATGCTGGCGCTGGACACGATCTTTCCATCCGCGGCGCGGTGGCCGAATACCTGACTGGCGGCGAGCGTGGTCTGCCAGTCACCGATCTCGTGCGGCCAGCCAATGCTTTCCGATAACTCAAGCAGCAAGGGGGCGTCGGCGGCGGTGAATTGAACTAAGGGTGGCGTCACAGTTTGTCGAGGAAGCGGCGGTGGACGCGCAGGTCGCCGGTCAACTCCGGATGAAACGTGGTGACCATGTTGCCGCCTTGCTCCACCCACACGGGGTCGCCGTTGTATTGGGCCAGGACGGTGCTGCCTGCGCCGAGGCTGCGGATGATAGGCGCGCGGATGAAGACGGCTTCTAGGTCGCCTCCTTCCGGCATGGGAATGTGCGCTATTCGGCTATCGACCTGACGTCCGTAGGCATTGCGCTCGACGGCGATGTCCATCAGGCCAAGGCTGGGCTGCGCGGGATTCGTGACTTCGCGCGCGAGCAGGATGGCTCCGGCGCAGCTTCCGTAAACCGGCTTGTGCTCGCTGAAGCGCTTGAGGGGCTCGGTGAGGCCTTCCTGATCGAGCAACTTCAGCATGGTTGTGCTTTCACCGCCAGGAATGATGAGGCCATCGCACTGCTCCAGGTCGGCAACAGTGCGTACTTCGATCGCATGGCCGCCGGCCCGTTCGATTGCTTGGCGATGTGCTTCGAAGTCGCCTTGGAGAGCCAGAATCCCGGCGGTTTTGAGCGCGTTACCAGCCACGCGTCTGCAGCAGTTCGCTTTCGGGGAGCTTGGAGACGTCGAGTCCGCGCATGGCCTCACCCAACTCTTCGCTGGCTTCGAGCAGCTTCACTGGGTCCTTATAGTAAGTCGCTGCTTTGACGATGGCGCGGGCGCGCTTATCGGGATCTTCGGATTTGAAGATGCCGCTACCTACGAAAACGGCTTCGGCGCCGAGTTGCATTACCAGCGCGGCATCGGCCGGAGTAGCGATTCCCCCTGCCGAGAAATTCGGGACGGGCAGCTTACCGTTGGCTGCGACCCACTCGACTAGTTCGAGCGGCGCGCCTAGATTCTTCGACTCGTGCACCAGCTCTTCGCGGCCCAGCACGGTGAGCTGCTTCATTTCCTTGACGATGGTGCGGATGTGGCGCACGGCTTCGACGATATTGCCCGAGCCCGCCTCACCCTTGGTGCGGATCATGGCAGCGCCCTCGGCGATACGCCGCAGCGCTTCGCCCAAATTGCGGGCGCCGCAGACGAACGGAACTTTGTAATCGCGCTTGTCGATGTGGTGCTCTTCGTCGGCGGGCGTCAGGACTTCACTCTCGTCGATGTAATCGACGCCGAGCGCCTCGAGCACGCGGGCTTCTGTGAAGTGGCCGATGCGCGCTTTCGCCATCACCGGGATCGAGACCGTGTCCATGATCTCGCGGATGATGCGGATGGACGCCATGCGGGCCACGCCGCCCTCTTTGCGGATATCGGAGGGCACGCGTTCGAGCGCCATCACCGCGCAGGCGCCGGCCTTTTCGGCAATCAAGGCTTGTTCGACGTTGGTGACGTCCATGATGACGCCGCCTTTCAGCATTTCGGCCAAGCCAACCTTTAAGCGGAATTCTTCAGAAAGGTACATGTCTGTTACCAGTATGGCCGCTTCTGGGCTGCGATTTCAAATGGCCTCGTCGTGAGCGGCTCCCGGTGCTAAAATCTGTCATATTGTCAGTGGTCATGCGCCGCCTCTTGATTCTGCTGTTGGGTCTACTCTTAGCCGGAGGTTTGTTCGCACAGAAACCGAAGAAGAAGGCGGATGAGGAGCCGCGTCCGCAGGTTCTGGAAGTGCTGCCCGACCCTCCCGAAGCTGTGGTGGCCGAGTCGGGACGCCTGTCGTTCCAGGTGTCGCCGCTTTCCGACAAGGGCCTGCTATCGCAGCAGGTGCGGGATGCTTTGAAGGCGCTCACCCGCCTGAACCATGGCGCTTCGATCATCAAAGTGCGGGCATTTGTGGCAGGATCGGGCGATTTGCGGCGGATCAAAGACATCGTGGCGGAGGAGTTCACGGAGAGAAAGCAGGCGCTGCCGGCGGTGAGCACCATTCAAGTGGGCGCGCTGCCCCTGCCCGGGGCGCAGGTGGTGATCGAAGCGATATCGTCGGAGAAGAAAGTGGTGAATCCGAGCGGAGTGGCGTTCGTCTCATCTGGCGACAGCGCGAACGCGGAGGCCGCAGTCGTTCGGCTACAGAACTCTTTGAATGGCGCTGGTGTTAAAGCGGCCGACGTGCTGCGCGTGACTTGTTTCCTGAGTTCGCTCGATGACGTGCAGGCGGCGCGGTCCGCGGTGGCCGCGGCGTTCCCTTCGGCTGCTGCGAATTTCGTGCAGATGCAGCGGCTGGCCCTGGAGCCGCAGGCGCTCTGCGAAGCCGCCGCACGGTTGGCCGTGGCGCCGGCGACACCGCTGGTGCTGGGGAAAGACATCGCGCTGGTGAACGCGCCGAAGCTGGTGCTGACCGCGACGCAGTTGGTGTTCCGCGATCAGGACGCGGATTTTCGCCTGGCCTACCAGCGGCTCGCGAAAACCATGCTGCCGCTGGGGGCCGGCTTCAAGGATGTGTTCTGGACCGGAACCTACGCTCTGACGCGGCCGAACGCAGGCAAGCTTGAAAGCATCGAGTGGGAATTCCTGGATCGTGCGCAGCCACCGGCGCGGGCTGCGTTACAGGTTGAGGGATTGCCGTCGACCGACGCGACCGCGGCCGTCGAGTTTATGGCTGTGGGCCGTTAGATCGTTTCGCCGCGGATCAGGTCGTCGTAGGATTCGCGCTCGCGCACGACGCGCCAGCGGTCGCCTTCCACCAGCACTTCGGCTGGGCGGCGGCGGGCGTTGTAGGTGGACGACTGCACGAATCCGTAAGCGCCCGCGGTCGAAATCGCCAGGACATCGCCGGGCATGCACTTCCGGCATTTCGCGGTCGCGCGCGAGGAAATCGCCGGTCTCGCACACCGGGCCTACCACGTCGGCGCGGATTCTGCGGTTGTTGTTCTGGCGCACCGGCAGAATTTCGTGATGCGCGCTATAGAGCGCGGGGCGGATCAGATCGTTCATGGCGGCATCCACGATCACGAATTCTTTTTCGCCGGTCTGCTTGCGGTACAGGGTCTTCGTGAGCAGAACGCCGGCGGCGGCGACGATGGATCGTCCCGGCTCGAGCACGACGTGCAGATCGCGACCCGCGACGCGCTGCTTCAGGCACTTCACGAACTCTTCGATCGACGGCGTGACTTCTTCGGGCTTGTAGGCGACGCCCAGTCCGCCGCCCAGATCGGCGTGGCGAATGTCGAAGCCCTTGGCGCGCAGACGGTCGATCAGCGCCAGCACGCGATCGACGGCTTCCATCAGCGGGCCGGGGTCGAGCAGCAGCGATCCGATGTGGCAGCTCACGCCTTCGAGCAGCAGGTTTTCATGCTTGCGGGCGCGCTCGTAGATGTCTTCGGCTTCGGCGATGTCGACGCCGAATTTGTGCGCCAGCTTGCCCGGTGGAAATGTAGTGGTGGGTGTCGGTCTCGACGTCGGGGTTGACGCGCAGGGCCACCCGCGCTTGCACGCCGCGCCGGTGCGCCAGGGCGTCGATGAGGGCCAACTCCGGCTCCGACTCGCAGTTGAAATTGAAAATCCCGGCCTTTAGGGCGTCGTCAATCTCCGGCGCGGTTTTGCCGACACCGGAGAACACCACCTTGGCCGGATCGCCGCCGGCCTTCAGCACGCGAAATAGTTCGCCGCCGGAAACGATATCGAATCCCGCGCCGGCCTGCGCCAGCAAACTGAGTACTGCCAGGTTGCTGTTCGCCTTCACGGCATAGCAGATGGTGTGGGGCTGATCGCCGAAAGTTTTGTCGTAGGCGCGGAAGTTTTCGAGAATCGTTGCTGCCGAATACACGTAGCACGGCGTGCCTACGCGCGCGGCGATCTCCGCCAAAGCGACTCCTTCACAGTAGAGGGCGTGCTCGCCGTAGGTAAACGCGCTCATCCGATCACCTTCATGGTCACCACCGTCTGGTCGTCCGTCAGCGCGACGCTTTCGCGAAATGCATCGAGGTCCGCAAAAATTTGATCCACGATGGCGCGCGGCGTCTCGGCGTCGTGTTTGGTCAGCAGCCGCTGGACGCGGGGGCGCCCGAAATGTTCTTCGTTGGCGTTCAATTGATCCTCGACGCCGTCGGAAAAAAGTAGCAGCGTGTCGCCGGACTCGGCCTGATAACTCACTTCATCGTAGGTTTGATGTTCCAGCAGGCCGATCGGCATGCCTTCGGCCTTGGCCGTGATGATCTCGCCGGCGCGCGAAATGAGTAGCGGCTCCGCGCCGGCGTTCGAAATCGTCATGCGGTGGGTGCGCGGCTCCCACAGCAGCACCATGAGCGTCGCGTAGACCGCGTCTACTTTGCGCTCGAGCAAGGCTTCGTTCAGCGACTGCATCAGCATGGCAGGGCTGCGCCGGCGCGGGGTCAAGAATCCGCAGCAATCCGCTGATCAAGGCGCCATAGAGGGCCGCGGCCGCGCCTTTGCCGCTCACGTCACCGAAGGCGATCACGGCGTAATCGTCGCCCTGTTCGAAGAATTCGTACACATCGCCGGAGATTTCGCGCGCCGCACGGGAGCGGATCGCTATGTCCAGCCCGCGGATGTCGGCCTCGCGGGGCAGCAAAACCTTTTGCAGCTTGCGCGCGGCCTTCAGATCCTGGTCCATGCGCTGCTCGCGGCCTGCCAACTCTTCATACAGGCGCGCGTTTTCGACGGAGCTGGCGATCTGCGGCGCCAGCAGCGACAGGGTTCGCTGATGCTCTTCCGTAAAGTTGCCGATGCGTTCGCTTTCCATGTTGAGCACGCCCACGACGCGGTCCTGCACGATCAAGGGCACGGCCATCTCGGAATGAATATCGGGTTGCGAAGCGATATAGCGGGGGTCCTGCATAGTATTCACTACCCGGACTGTCTGCCGGGATTCGGCGGCCGCGCCCGTGATCCCTGTCCCAAGAGTGATATTGTCGAGGTCCACCCGCTGGTCGTAGCGGACGCTGAAACGATGGCGAAGCACCTGTTTGGCCGGGTCCACTAGCAGAATACTGAAGGCGTCGTAGTTGATCAGCGTGCGCACGGACGCGGCGATCTTACCCAGCAGTTCGTCCAGATCCAGAATCGAACTGAACTCCTGCGAGAGTTGCGCCAGCGTGCGAAAGGTACGGTTCTGCTGGTTGACGCGGCGGTAGAGACTGGCGTTTTCAATCGAGCCCGCGACGCGCGAGGCGATCAGCCGCATGATGCGGCGGTCCTGATCGTGAAATGCGCGCGCCCGCGTCGACTGCACGTCGATCACGCCCACCAGCTTGCCGTGCGTCATCATCGGCACGGCGAGCTCGCTGCGCACGGCGTCAAGGGCGACCAGGTAGCGCGGGTCACTGCGCACGTCCTCCACCAGCACCGGCTCGCGGCTTTGGGCGGCGGCTCCGACGATGCCTTCGCCCAGGCCGATCACCAGGCTGCGCACGATCTCTTCGCGGTGGCCGATCGAGTAGCGAATACGCAGACCTTGATTCCTTTCGCTATAGAGCAAGATGGCGAACAGATCGTAGGGCACCACAACTTTGACGATGTCGGCGACGTTTGCCAGAAGCTTGTCCAGGTCCAGGGTCTCAGACGTGATGCGCGACACTTCCAGCAGGAAGTCGAGCAGCTCGGCGCGCTCGCGGAAGGCTTCAACGGCTTTACGGGGGGCGGCCATGGGGATCGCGGGCTAAGCCGCCGTAGCCTCAACGATCTTTACGCTGGCGCTGGCGCCCACACGGCTGGCGCCTGCCGCGACCATCTTCTTCAAGTCTTCGAGCGTGCGCACGCCGCCCGAGGCTTTCACGCCCATCTCCGGACCGACGGTGCGGCGCATCAGGGCGACGTCTTCGACAGTGGCTCCGGCGGGGCCGAAGCCGGTGGAAGTCTTGACGAAATCGGCGCCGGCAGCTTTTGCGAGCTCGCACGCGACGACTTTTTGCGGGTCGGTCAGAAGCGCGGTTTCGAGGATTACCTTGACGATGGCGCCACGGGTGTGCGCGGCTTCGACTACGGCGCGGATGTCGGCGTGGACGGCGTCCGCGTTCCCACAGCGCAACTCGCCTATGTTCAGAACCATATCGATTTCTTGAGCTCCGTCGATGATCGCCGCAGTGGTTTCGGCGGCTTTGATCTCCATGGTGTTGGCGCCTAACGGGAATCCGACCACGGCGCATACTTTGGTGGCACAACCGTGCAATTCCTCAGCAACCAAACGAACCCAGCAGGGATTCACGCATACGCTGAAGAAGCCGTACTGGCGCGCCTCCGCGCACACCTTGCGGATGTCGGATTCGGTGGCTTCCGGCTTCAATAAAGTGTGATCGATCAAGGCTGCGATGGAGGAATCGAAACGCGGCACAGAACTGATCGTAGCATAGGGGTTTCGCGCGCTCTTTCGCTATAATGAGTGGATGGAAGCCGCTACTCTATCGCCCACGGCCGTCGATTTAGAAAAGCAATACCTGCTGCAAAATTACGCGCGCTACCCGGTGGTTCTGCAGCGCGGAAAAGGTTGCTACGTTTACGATACTGCCGGCAAACGCTATCTCGATTTGCTGGCTGGCATCGGCGTCAACGCGCTGGGGCATGCGCATCCGCGCCTCACTAAAGTCATCCGCGAGCAAGCCGGACGGCTGGTGCATAGCTCGAATCTGTACTATCACGAATACGCCGGGCCGCTGGCGGAGCGCCTTTCAAAGGCCAGTGGACTGGCGCGTATTTTCTATTGCAACTCGGGCACAGAGGCCAATGAAGCGGCGTTGAAGATGGCGAAGGCTCATGGCCATGCCATCTCGCCGGATAAGTTTGAGATTGTCGCGCTGGATAACTCATTCCACGGACGAACCATTGGTGCGTTGTCGGTGACGGGCCAAGAGAGTTACCGGCGCGATTTTCAGCCGCTCATGCCCGGAGTGCACTTCGTCCCGCGCAATGACATTACAGCGCTGGAACAAGTGGTGAGCGAGCGCACGGCCGGCATCATCATCGAACTGGTGCAGGGCGAGGGCGGGATCTATCCGATGACCGAGGAGTTCATACGCAAGGCTCGCGAGCTGGCGGACCGCTACAACGCTCTGCTGATTTTCGATGAGATTCAGTGCGGGGTGGGGCGCACTGGCGTGTACTTCGCTTACCAGTTGCTGGATCCACCCGTGATGCCCGATGTGATGACGGCGGCTAAACCGGTCGCCTGCGGGCTGGCGCTGGGGGTGGTGGCGGCGAATGAGCGGGCGGCTGTGGGGCTTGGTCCGGGGAAGCATGGGACTACGTTTGGCGGCGGACCCTTGGTATGCCGCGTAGGGCTGGAATTCTTCGATGTTCTCGACGGACTGCTGCCGCATATCACCGAGGTCGGCAGCTATTTCCGGATGCAGCTAACGGAGCTTTCGCGGCGGTATTCATTTATTAAGGAAGTGCGCGGGGTGGGGCTGATGATCGGCGTGGAGCTGGATTTCCCGTGCAAACAGATTGTTCTGGATTGTATAGAGCAGGGGGTGCTGCTGAATTGTACGCATGATTTCACGCTGCGTATGCTGCCGCCTTACATCATTACGGAGCAGGAAGTGGATCGGGCGATTGCCGTGCTGAAGCGCGTGTTCAAGAACGCGAAGCGGCCGGAGGCTGCGTAGATCTACAGCAAGTCTTCGCGGCCGGCCTTCTCTAGGCGCTTGACGAGCTCGCCGACTTCCTGGGCGCGGCTGCGGTCGGCGATAAGAAGGGCATCGGGGGTGTCGACTACGATTAGATCCTTTACGCCCAGGAGCGCTACCAGCTTGCCTTCGGCATCAATGTAGTTGCCGGTGCTGGCTTCGACAATA
>CAVVZG010000119.1:0-22860 GCA_963752205.1 Bryobacterales bacterium
GCCGGCCAAGGATAATGTGGACTGCGCCGCGGGTTCGGCGGCTTGCTTGGTTTCGGTGGCAATGCCAAGGCGGGCGGTGAAGTGGAAGGCGCTGCCTGTGCCGGGGACGCTCTCGACCCAGATGCGGCCGCCTAGCAGTTCGACTAAGCGGCGCGAGATGGTTAGTCCCAGTCCGGTGCCACCGTACTTGCGGGTCATGGAGTTGTCGGCTTGGGTGAAGGAAGAGAAAATTTCTTTTTGCTTTTCCGGTGGGATGCCGATGCCGGTGTCTTTGACGGAGAAGCGAACCGTTATCGATTCGGCGTCTTGCAATTCTTTGTGAATCAATAGAGTCACACCGCCGGAGTCTGTGAATTTGATGGCGTTGCCCACCAGGTTTATAACGATCTGGCGCAGGCGAATGGGGTCGGTCGAGACCAGATCGGGGACTTGCGCGTCCACCTGGCAGTGGAGATCTAAGCCCTTCTCTTGCGCGGAACGTTTCAGCGACTTTAGCGTCAGCGCCAGGCTGTCGCGGAGATTGAAGGTTACGGTTTCGAGATCCAGCTTGCCGGCTTCGATCTTCGAGAAGTCCAGAATCTGGTTGATCAGCTTCAGTAAGCCTTCGCTCGACGCTTTGGCCGTTTCCAGGCAATCACGCTGTTCGGCATCGAGCGTACTCTCGAGCGTGAGCGAAACCATGCCCAGGATGCCGTTCATGGGCGTGCGGATTTCGTGGCTCATGTTTGCCAGAAACGTACTCTTGGCTTGATTCGCCGCGTGCGCTGCCGCTTCCGCCTGCTTACGTTCCACGATCTCCTGCTCCAGCCTGCGATTGACGGCACGCAGGGCCTCGCGCTGTAAATGCGCCTTCCAAGCCAGGTGAATGAGGACGCCACAGAGGATTGCGCTCGATAGTCCGCCCAACAACGTCAGATTGGTTAGCAGGTCCCCCTTGGTTTGGTTCTTTTCTGAAAAAGCCTGCCACAGCCCGATCCTGAAAGTTGCGACAAAAAGTCCGGCGCCGATGGACACCCATATCGGTTCGCGCAGGCTTGGTTGGGTCATGTCAAGAGCCGCGGCAGCGACTCCGAGTCCGAGCAGAATAAAGCCGATTCCGGTGCTCAGCGCTATCCGGTTAAGATCGCCCACGGAAAAAGCATCATTGGTTCCCGAAAGGACGCTGATGCTGC
Organism: Bryobacterales bacterium; assembly: GCA_963752205.1. Lineage (GTDB taxonomy): Bacteria > Acidobacteriota > Terriglobia > Bryobacterales > Bryobacteraceae > Palsa-187. Next base: position 1,173 of record CAVVZG010000119.1, read on the forward strand.
ACGACGCACCCACCGCAGCCAGCAGCAAGCCAGTAACGCCCAGAAAGGGGGATCTCTTGTTGATGAGACCGCATTCGCACAACATTGTCACGGCGGCAAAGACTGTGAAACATAGAGCCGTGGTGGGCGACATGCGGCCAGGTTCCGGAGTTTGCGTGGTGATAAACGCGACGCCAAGCAGTTGGTCGATGCCGAAGTTCGCGTGAAACAGATACTCGAAGATGGTACCGGCGGATACCGTAAAGGTGATCGCGGAGCCGAGGAGGGTGAGCCGCGGTTTGCCGGTTACGATGCCGAGCAGGGCGATCCCGCTCAGGATGAAGTTCAGCGCGGTGTTGCGCTGCATGGGGGCCAGGTTGGGCAGCACTTGAATCAGAAACGGCGAATGGATGGCCCATCCCAGCAGGACCAGGGATCCGAGCGCAATGACGAGTACGGCGCCCACCGCTCCGCTCATTTTGAGCGGAGACAAACCTCTGGCGCTTACCCGGGTCAACATTACTTTCTCACTTCTCGTTATCGGCTTAACTAACACAAACCTTTAGTGTTTAGGCTGATAGTTAGCGCTGTTTGAGAAGGTCGAGACCCTGTGGCGTGACTTGGACGATCAAGCGGCCGTTGATTTCCTGCTTGGTAAGGAGTCCGCGATCGTTCGCGTCCTCCCAGACCGGAAGTTTCGGGCAGGAGGTGCGCCAGGCGTCCAGGACTTCTTCGTAGGTTCGTTCGCGTTTTGCAACCCACTCGAGAAGGTCGAAGATCAAGGCTTCTACAACCGTGTCCACTGAACACGATTGTAACTCCGCTCTAGAGCAGTTCGGAGGCGGCGAAGAAGAAGGGGATTTCGATGGCGGCGGTTTCGGGGGCGTCGGAGCCGTGGACGCAGTTGCGCTCGATGGAGGTCGCGAACTGCTTGCGGATGGTGCCTTCGGCGGCGTTGGCGGGGTTGGTGGCGCCCATCGTATCGCGCCATTTTTTAATGGCATCGGCGGCTTCGAGAACCAGGACTACGACGGGGCCTTCCGTCATGAACTTGACGAGCGATGCGTAGAAAGGGCGCTCGCGGTGGACGCCGTAGAAGTTTTCGGCTTCGATCTGGCTGAGGCGTTTCTGCTTCATGCCGACGATACGGAAGCCGGCTTTCTGGATGATAGCGAGGATCTGGCCGGATTGGTTGGCGGCTACGGCGTCGGGTTTGATGATGGCGAATGTACGTTCCATTTTGGGATTCCTTATGAAATAAAAATGAGGCTCCGTCCCTCTTTTAGAGGACGGACTTTACTTTCTCGCCGATTTCGGCGGGGGTTTGGCAGACGATGATGCCGGCGGCGGTCATCGCGGCCATTTTGTCTTCGGCTTTACCGCTGCCTCCGGAGATGATGGCTCCGGCATGGCCCATGCGGCGGCCGGGGGGCGCAGTCTGTCCGGCGATGAAACCGATCACGGGTTTTTTCACGTGCTGCTTGGATGTAGGCCGCGGCTTGCTCTTCGGCGTTGCCGCCGATTTCGCCGATCATCACGATCACATGGGTGTCGGGGTCTTCGTTGAAGAGCTTGATGGCGTCGGTGTGGTTGGTGCCGATGATGGGGTCGCCTCCGATGCCGATGCAGGTGGATTGGCCGATCTTCAGGTTCGTGAGCTGGCCGACGGCTTCATAGGTGAGCGTCCCGGAGCGGGAGACTACGCCCACGTGGCCGGCTAGATGAATGTGGCCGGGCATGATGCCGATCTTGCACTGGCCGGGGGTGATGATGCCGGGGCAGTTGGGTCCGATCAGGCGGGTCTTGGGGTGCGACTTCAGATACTCCCAGGCCTTCACCATGTCGTTGGCGGGGATGCCTTCGGTGATGCAGACGACCAGGGCGATGCCGGCGTCGGCGGCTTCCATGATGGCGTCGGCCGCGAAGGGCGGGGGGACGAAGATCACCGAGGCGTTGGCGCCGGTGGCTTTCACGGCTTCGGCTACGGTGTCGAACACGGGGCGGTCGAGATGCTTTTGGCCACCTTTGCCGGGGGTGATTCCGCCGACTACATTGGTTCCGTAGGCGATGGCTTGTTGGGCGTGGAAGGTGCCTTCTTTGCCGGTGAATCCTTGGACCAGCAGGCGGGTGTTGCTGTTGACGAGAACGCTCATGCGGCCAACCCTACGACTTTCTTCGCGCCGTCGAGCATGTTTTCGGCGATGGTGAAGTTCAGGCCGGAGTCCTTCAGAATCTGGCGGCCTAACTCTACGTTCGTACCTTCCATACGGACTACGATGGGGTGGGTTACCTTAAGCTCGCGGGCGGCTGTGACCACACCAGTGGCTAAAGTATCGCATCGCAAAATGCCGCCGAATATATTGATAAATACAGCTTTAACCGCTTTGTCTGACAAAAGTATACGGAAGGCGTTGCGGATTTGGTCGGCGTTGGCACCACCGCCAACATCGAGGAAGTTCGCGGGGCTGCCTCCGGCGTATTTGATGATGTCCATGGTGGCCATGGCGAGGCCCGCGCCATTGACCATGCAGGCTACTGTGCCGTCCAGTTTGATGTAGTTGAGACCGAACTTGGACGCTTCCACTTCAAGGGGATCTTCTTCGTTGAGGTCGCGGAGTTCCAGCAGATCTTTGTGGCGGAACAGGGCGTTGTCGTCGATGGTGACCTTGGCGTCGAGCGCGTAGACTTTGCCATCTTTGGTCAGGATGAAGGGGTTGATTTCGGCTAGCGAGGCGTCGAGCGATTCGGCGGCGCGGGCGAGGGCCATCATGGCATTCGCGGCGGCGTTGGCCATGGGGCCGGGGATGCCGACGCCGAAGGCTAGTTTGCGGGCTTGGAAGGGCTGGAGTCCGATGCCGGGCTCGATGGTTTCTTTCAAGATGCGCTCGGGGGTCTTGGCGGCCACTTCTTCGATTTCTACGCCGCCGTCGGCGGAGGCCATAAAGGTGTTCTTGCCGGTGGCGCGGTCGAGGACGATGCCCAGGTAGAGTTCGCGCTCGATGGGGAGTCCTTCTTCGATGAGCAGGCGCTGGACTATCCTTCCCTCAGGGCCGGTCTGGTGCGTGATGAGCGTCATGCCCAGGATTTTTTCGGCGGCGGCGCGGGCCTCTTCAGAATTCTTGACAACCTTGACGCCTCCGCCCTTGCCGCGTCCGCCGGCGTGGATTTGGGCTTTGACGACGACGGTGCCTGTGAGCTTGTGGGCGGCGGCTTCGGCTTCGACTACGGTGTGCGCCACTTCGCCGCGGGGCACGGGCACGCCGTAGCGCGCAAGCAGGGCTTTGGCCTGATATTCATGGATCTTCATGTGAATGATGGAAACGGGAACTTCTAATATAGCGCAGATGGGTGGAAAATGAGAGCGATGCAGCGGGTGCGATTGTTTCATTGGAAATCGAAGGAGGCTGCGGCGCTGACTGCCAAGCTGCGGGCGGCGGGGTTTGAGGTGGTGCACAACGCGGAGACGCAGTCGCCGTCGGTGCGGGAGCTGAAGGAGTCGGGCGCAGTGGCGGTGGTGGTGGATTTATCGCGGCTGCCTTCGCATGGCAAGTACGTGGGGGCTTGGGTGCGAGGGTCGAAAAGCACACGGCACATTCCGCTCGTTTTTGTGGGCGGGGAGGCGGAGAAGGTGGCGGCGATTCAGAAGCAGATGCCGGATGCGGTGTATACGTCGATCGCGGGCGTAGGGGCTGCGTTGAAAAAGGCGATCGCACGACCGCCCAGCGATCCGGTTGTGCCCAGACAAATGATGGAGACGGCGCCGGGGCGGACGGCGGCGCAGAAGATGGGGATTCGCGAGGGGTCGGTGGTGGGACTGATCGATCCGCCGGCGGATTATTTGAAGGTAATGGGTGTGTTGCCGGAGGGCGTGGTGCTGGAGGAAGACTCGCGGCGCGCGTGTCCGGTTACGGTGTGGTTCGTGCATGATCCCGGCGAGTATGAAGCGGCGCTGATGTCGCGACGGGCACTGGCGGCGAAGAGCCGGTTGTGGATCGTGTGGCAGAAAGGGCGGCGGGATGGGCTCAACGGGAATTTCGTGCGCGAGGCGGCGTTGGCGATGGGGCTGGTGGATTACAAGATCTGTTCGCTGGACGGGGTGTGGACGGGGATGGTGTTCGCGGTAAAGAAAGCGCGCGGCTAGCTGGCGAAATGAGATTCGCCGGTGTGTTCCGCCGCCCGTGCGCGAATCGCTTCGAGCCGCGCGCGATCCTCCCAGAGAGCGTGCGTGGGCTCGATGGGGAGTGCGCGCCCAACCGATATTTCCCGGTGACTCAGTTCTATTCCGTCCGCGGTCCAAGCGACCAAGGCGAAAAGCAGCCAGAACATGGCGCCAACCACGAGGGCGATTTGCAGATGAATCGGCGTCATGTGTTCCCATGAAGCAAGGTTGGCGAGCACGTAAACGCCGATGGTCACGCCGGCGATGAAGGTCCAAAATACCCAACGGCGAACGGCGAAATGATAGTAGTGTGTCATCTTCCCCTCGCAAGTCTTGTGGGGCGATTCCCAAGTTCATGCTACAGGTAGCGACGCTGGGAAGGAATCCCGTAGATGCGGTAGGGCGGTGGAGCGTTGGCCGCGAACAGGAGTGCGCGATGATAGGAGATCCGATGCCACTTGCTCCTTTTCTGCACCGCGTTGCCGCGGGGGCGGATCTCACTGCAGATGAAGCCCACGCGGCCATGACGCTGTTGCTCGAAGGCGGGCGTCAGCGACGCGGTGGTCGGTGCGTTTCTGGTCGCGCTGCATGTCAAGGGCGAGACGGCGACGGAGTTGGCGGGGTTTGCGCGGGCGATGCGTGAGCACATGGTGGTGGTTGACGCCGGGGCGGACGTGATCGATATCGTCGGCACGGGGGGCGATGGGGCGGGGACGTTTAACATTTCGACTGTGGCGGCGATGGTGCTGGCGGGGGCGGGGGCGCGCGTCGCTAAGCATGGGAACCGGGCGATCTCCGGAAAAGTGGGCAGCGCTGATGTGCTCGAAGCGTTGGGGGTGCGCATCGCCATGTCGCCGGAAGAAGCGGCGGGCGCGGTGCGTGAAATTGGACTGGGATTTTTGTTCGCTCCGCATTTGCATCCGGCCATGAAGAACGTGCAGGGCGTGCGGCGCGAGTTGAGGATGCGCACGGTGTTTAATTTACTGGGGCCGCTGGCGAATCCGGCGCGGGCGCAGACGCAGGTGATCGGAGCGCCGTCACCGGAATTCGCGCGGATAATGGCGGAGGCGTTGGCGGAGTTGGGGACAGGACATTCCTACGTAGTGCACGGCGGCGGATTGGACGAGGTTAGTACTACTGGTTCTACTGATGTCTATGAAGTCTGGAGCGGGCGTGTGGAAAAAAGCGTGTGGATGCCGGAGGATTTCGGTGTGCCGCGGGCTTCGCTCGACGCTCTGGCCGGGGGGGACGCGGCTGACAATGCGCGGATCACACGGGAGATTTTGAGCGGCATGAAAGGTCCGCGGCGGGACATTGTGGTGGTGAACGCGGCGGTCGGCCTGTTGGCTGCGGGCTTGGCTGGGACGCTGCGCGAGGGCGTGGCCAAAGCCAGCGAAGCGATTGATTCTGGACGGGCTATGGGCGTTCTTCAGCAATTGCAAAAAAAGTTTGGCAAAGAGTGATCCGGTTCTGGAGCTGAACGCGCGGATTGTGATGTCCGACGCTCGGAGGAACAGGTGGCAAGAACGCCTGGTGGGCCGGCCGGGTACCCAGAACCCAGGCCGGCTCCGTCGGACTCTAGTTCGCGAGTTGGCGGGTGAGCTCGGCGACGGCGGGATTCGGTTCGGCGGCGCTCAACTGCTGATAGATTTTCAGGGCCTTCCTCAGTTTTTCCGTGCCGGCGTCCTTGGCTCCGCTGCGGATTAAAAGTTCCCCCACACGACGATTGGCGGCGGCTTCTTCGTCAAGAGTGGCGGGCGTCAATTGCGAACCTTCAAGGGCGGCTAGGCCTTCGGCCAACTGCAAAGCTCGTGTATAGCTGGAGGTTGCTCCGGGCAGATCGCCCGCATTTAGCTGCGCCGCGCCCAGGGCGTTGGCCGATACCATCACGTCGCGTTGCGCGCCGGCGTCTTTGGAGTTCATTAGGGCGAGGGCTTCGCATTGCGTGAGGGCGTCACGATAGAGGCGAATGGCTTGCTGGTGGTTGCCGGCGGCTTCCGCTGCGTCGCCCAGGGTGCGCGATGTTTCAGCCAGATCCATGCGGGCTTCGCGGGCGCCGGGAGCGGTGTGGTATTCGAGCTGAGCGGTGGTGAAGGCGGCTTGGACGTCTCCGGCGCGCCCATACGCGGCGACCAATTCGTGGCGGGTCTGTTGCAGCGTGCGCTCGGCTGTCTGCCGTGCGGAGACGGCGAGGTTGGCGGCGCGCTGGGAAATCGCGGCAACCGTCAATAGCGAGGTGCCGATCAGCACGGCTGCTCCGATGCTTTCCGGATGGCGGCGTATAAATTTGGCGATGCGGTAGCCCGGTGTGTCAAGGCGCGCCATGACGGGATGGCCTTCGAGGTAGCGGCGGATGTCTTCGGAAAATTGTCCCACCGAAAGATAGCGGCGGTGCGGCTCCTTGCGGAGCGCCATCAAGATGATGTTGTCGAGATCGCCGGAGAGCTTCTTGCGCAGACGCTTGCGGGCTTTGTCGCGGGTTTCGCTGAAGGCTTCGAGTTTCTGGGTGGCTTCGGGAACGGCTGTCGATTCGTCGCTCAGGATTTGCGCGCTGGGGCGGATGGGCTCCTTCTCACAGATGGCGTTTTGCATGGCGGCCTGGGAACGGAGGTTGGGACCGTAGGGCATTTTGCCGGTGAGCAAACGGTAGAGAAGCACGCCCAGCGAATACACATCGGTAGCGGTGGTGATGGGTTCGCCGCGGACTTGTTCGGGACTCGCGTAGTCGAGCGTCATGGGACGCATCTCGGGGCGGGTTTGCGCGAGGTCGAGCGTGGAACCTTCCGCGCCGATGAGTTTGGCGATTCCAAAATCAAGCAGTTTGGGGATGCCGTCGGGGGTGACCAGAATGTTGCTGGTCTTGATATCGCGGTGGATTACCAGGTTCTGGTGCGCGTAGTGTACGGCGGAACAGACGTCGCGAAAAAGCTGGAGGCGTTCGGAGATGGTGCACTTCCAGTGGTCGCAATATTGATCGATAGGGGTGCCTTCGACGTACTCCATCACCAGATAGGGCAGGCCGTCGGGCGTGGAGCCGCCGTCGATCAGACGGGCGATGTTGGGATGGTCGAGGTTGGCGAGCACCTGGCGTTCGGTGCGGAAGCGGCGCAGAATCTCCTGCGAATTCATGCCGCGCTTCACCATCTTGATGGCGACTTGTTTTTTGTATTCCTTGTCGAAGCGGGTGGCGAGCCAGACGGCTCCCATGCCGCCGCGGCCGATGCGGCGGTCAAATTCGTAGGGTCCAATGCGGTAACCGTGCGGGTAATCGCTGATGTCCTCCTGTTGGGAAATGATCTGGCTCAGTTGGGCGGCGGGGGTTTCGAGGAATTCATCGGACTGCTCGTGGCTGCGCAGCAGGCTTTCGACTTCGTGGCGCAATTCTTCATCGCGCGCGCAGAGGACGCGGAGGTAAGCGGCACGGTCCTTGGCGGGGCGTTCGAGGGCGCCGTCAAAAACCTGCCGGATTTGCGCCCAACGCTGAGGCGTCAAGGGAACCTCCGGAAATTTCGCGATGGAGGAAAGCGCGCGCGGAACTCCAGCTGCGCTTGATGGTGGCTGGCGAGACGCCCATCACTTCCGCGGTTTCTTCGACCGACAGTCCGGCGAAGAAGCGGAGCTCGACTAGCTTTGCTTGTTTGCTATCGAGGATGGCCAGTTTTTCGAGAGCCGAGTCGAGCAGGATCATGTCGACGGGGCGTTGCTCACAGATGGCCATGGTGTCTTCAAGCAACACTTTTTGATCGTCGCCTCCGCGGCGGGCGGCGCGGTGTTTGCGGGCGTAGTCAAGCAGGACCCGGCGCATCTGGGTGGCGGCGACGGCCATGAAGTGGCCGCGGCTTTCGAGCGGAGCGCGCTGGTCAACTAAGCGGATATAAGCTTCGTGAACCAGGGCTGTTGGCTGCATGGTGTGTTCGCCGCGTTCGCGCCGGAAGTAGGAGCGCGCCAGGCGGTGCAATTCGTCGTAGACCAGAGGCAGGAGGTTGTTGACTGCTTCCTGCTGTCCACGTCCGATTTCCCCGAGGAGGCGAGTGACTTCGCCGCTGTCGCCCAAGGCGGTTTCTTCCATAGGCTATGGGGCAATTATATCGCGGGGGCGGTCCTGGCGTACCGGTACTGCAATATTAGTTGGATTCGATGGGTGTGCTGGACTCTTCGTTGAGGGCGTCGGGTCCTAGGATGCGTGAGCCGCGGCTGCCGCTCCAACCGAGAGACGTCAGGCGCTGGGGGTTCGCGGACAGAACGATTTGCAGGGGGCTGGATTGGTCGGCTTCGGGGGTACGGGCGCCCATGCGGCGGGAGACTACAGCCAGGTATTTGAGGATATCGTAGACGTCGCCTTCGGCGGGCGCGGCGAGATCGAATTCCTGGGTGCGTAGGCGGACGCGGTGGCCGCTGTCGGCGAGGCGGTAGGCTACGAAGGCGGCGCACTCGACGGCGGTTTCAAACCAGGCTTCTTGATCGGGGGTGGCATCGAGATCGAGGTAGATGACGATCATCTGATCTTCGTCGCGGGCGAATTCGCGGACTTGCAGCGAGCGGGTGTGGGCGGTGGCTTTCCAGTCGACGTGGCGGGCACTTTCGAGGGCTTCGTAGGGGCGGATGCGGTAGAAGTCGTGGCCGGGGCCGCGTCGCCAGGCTTCGAGTTCACCGGCTAGGGCGTCGGCCAGGGCTTGAAAACGGGGGCGTGGTTCGAGGCACGGATAGACGATGACTTCGTGGCGGAGGGTGACGCGTTCGCGGCGTTCGGCGAAACCGAAGGGGAAGCGGGTGGTGAGTTGGAAGGTGCGCTCGCTGTAGCGGCCACGGGTGGGGAAGCGGAGTTCGATGGGTTCTTCGAGGGCGAGGCCGCCGGGGATGGCGGGAAAAAAGAGCGCGCCGTCGTAACCGCTGGGATGCTTGCCGTCGGGAGCGCCGGTGACGTGGATGCTGAAGGAAGGCATCCAGCGCTTGAGATTTTTGACGCGCACGGTGGCGCGGAATTTGCGGCGCGCGGAGATGTGCGGGGGGAGCAAGAGATCGATTTCGAGTCCGGCGAGGGTGAGTTTGCTTACGAAGCCGGAGACGGCCAGGATGGAGAGCATTGCGGCGAGGATCAGGAACAGGAGATTGTTGGCGGAGAGGACGGCGGCGAGCGCTACGATGACGATGGCTCCGCTGTAGGCGAGGCCGGTGCGGGTGACTTGCTGGCGGAGGGCGCCGGGCCAGAGGGTGCGGAGGTTTTGCCACCAGTGCATGTGCGCGTCGTATTCATGATACTGACTCGGGTTTGACGGCGGCTTGGGCGACGCGGGCGATGGCGTTTACGATTTTGCGGTAGGGGAATTTGGTGGGCCATTCGATGTCGATCCATTCGCCATCGCGCCAGCTTGAGGTGTACCAGCGGGTGAGGATGGCCAGGTGTTCGAGGTTGGGCGCGCCTTGGGGTTCAAGGGTGGCGACGATGTCGCGCAGGCGGCGGTCCATCGACTGGCCGGCGCCGGCGATTTCGGTGAGCATCAGGCGGCGGGGGGATTGCCAGTGGGCTCCGATCAAGAACCACAAGTCGATGGCGTCGGGGATGGCGGAGGGGAGGACGGCGACTCCGGCCAGGCGGTCGAGCGTGCGCGGGAGTTCGCCGGCGGCGGCTTGCACTTCGGCGATGCGGGCGGTGCGCTGGTGGAGGCGCTCGGCTTCTTCGAATTGCATTTCGGCGCTGGCGCGGTCGCGGGCTTGCTCGGAGGGTTCTTTGAGCGACGCGCCGCCGGTGCGCAGGAATTGTTCCACGCGGGCGGCTTCGGCGCCGTACTCTTCGATGGACACGATGGTCTGGCAGGGGCGTAGGCAGCGGTTCATTTCGCCGTAGATGCAGCCGGGGTGGGCGGGCGAGGGCTGCAGGTTTTCTTCGCAGCGGCGGATTTGGAACAGGTCGAGGAGTTCGTTGTTGAAGTGCTCGGCGGCGGCGCGGGTGGCGAAGGGTCCGTAGTAGAGGCCGCGGCCGAGGCGCGTGGTTACCATCGTTCGCGGGAATTGGTTGTCTAGCGTCAGGCGCAGGAACGCGGGCGGGCGGAGGCGGACGATGCGCTGCCAGTCTTCAGGGAAATATTTTTGCGCTAGTTCCAGATGCGTTAGTGAAGACTCGAGTTGTGAGCCGGTGGGCCAGTACTCGATGCGCTCGACTACGCCGCGGAGGTTAAGGACGCGCGAGGTGCGGTCCTTTTCAGACAGCAGGCGGCGGAGGCGGCGGCGTAAGAGTGCGGTGCGGGCGAGGTAGGGTGCACCTTCGCTCGCCCACAGTAAGAAGACGGCGGGGCGGTCGGGGATGGAATCGAGATCGGGTGGGCTCGCGGTGCGAGGGTCCCGCATGGATTCATTGTCGCCAAGCACGGCGTTGTCGCCAAGGGGAGTGAGTGAAAGCTACAATCAAACCGTAAATGGAGAATCGAGCGATTGCGCGGATGTTGTCGGAGACGGCCGACCTGATGGAGATTTCGGCGGAGGATTCGTTTCGCATTCGCAGTTACCGGACGGCGGCGGCGGCGATTGAGGGGCATCCGGAGCAGTTGTCGGCGATGCTCAAAGATCCGGCGAAGAAGCTTACCGAGATTCCGGGCGTCGGCAAGGGCATTGCGGCGGTAGTGGCGGAGATCGAGGAGCGTGGAAGTTTCGAGCGGCGCGATGAGATGCTGGGCAAATATCCGGCGTCGCTGCTCGAATTGTTCAGCATTCAGGGGCTGGGGCCGAAGAGTATACGGCTGCTTTATGACACCTACAAGGTGCAATCCGTGGACGACCTGGAGCGGATTTGCAAGGAGCAGAAGCTGCGGGATCTGCCGCGCATGGGAGCGAAGCTCGAAGAGAAAGTGCTGCGGTCGATTGCGTCGTATAGACAGCGGGCGGGGCGGTTCTTGTTGTCGTTTGCGGAGCGGGCGGCGGCGGAGTTGGTCGAGTATTTGAGCGCGGTGCCGGGCGTCGAAAAAGTCACTCCGGCGGGGAGTTTGCGGCGCGCTAAGGAAACGGTTGGGGATTTGGATTTACTGGTGACGGGGCCGGGGGCGGCGGAGGCGCTGGAGAAATTCGTGGTGCATCCAAGGGCGCATGAGGTGCTGGGGAAGGGTCCGAACAAGGCCAGCATCAAGTTTGGGCTGGAGGGGTTGCAGGTGGATTTGCGGGCGCTGGCGACGGAGAGCTACGGGGCGGCGCTGCTGTATTTCACGGGGAGCAAGGAGCACAACATCGTGCTGCGGTCGCGGGCGCAGAAGATGGGGTTGACGCTGAACGAATATTCGCTGGCGCGGCTGGATGACAACACGCCGGTGGCTAGCGCTACCGAGGAAGAAATTTACGGGGTACTTGGGCTCGACTGGATTCCGCCGGAGCTGCGCGAGAATTCGGGCGAGATTGACGCGGCGGCGGAGCATCGGTTGCCGAAGCTGGTCGAGCTGGGCGACATGCGCGGCGATCTGCACATGCACACGACGGAGAGCGACGGGCGTGCGACGCTGGCGGAGATGGCGGAGGCGGCTCGCGAGCGGGGGCTCGATTACATCGCGATCACGGATCACTCGAAGAGTCTGGCGATGACGAACGGGTTGGATGAGAAGCGGGCGGTGGCGTTCGCGCATCAGGTTCGTGAAATGGATCAGCGAGATCTGGGGCTGCGGGTGTTTTCCGGGCTCGAATGCGACATCATGCGCGATGGGGCGATGGATTTGTCGAATGACGCGCTGGCGGAGCTTGACTGGGTGGTGGGGAGCGTCCACAGCTACATGAATCTGGAGCCGGCGGAGATGACGGACCGGCTTGCTGCGCGCGCTGGAGTGTCCTTATTTGCGGGCGATTGGGCATCCTACGGGGCGGATCTTGCTGCATCGCGATGCGTTTCCATTTGATTTTGAAGTGGTGGCGGCGGAGGCGGCTCGGCGGAATGTTTATTTGGAGATCAATGCGAGTCCGGAGAGGCTGGATCTTTCGGCTACGTTGATTCGCACGGCGAAGGCCCAGGGCTGCAAGTTTGTGATCTCGACGGATGCGCATCATCCCAAGCATTTGGCGAATATGAGTTACGGGGTGCGCATGGCGCGGCGGGGGTGGCTGGAGGCGGGCGACATCCTGAACACGAAATCCGCTGATGAGTTTGCGAAGGCTATACGAGCATGAAATTAATCTCCTCTAAAGAAATTACTAAGAATCGCATTTTTACGGTGACGCAGGATCATGCTGTCGACCCGGATGGGTTTGAGATCAAGCGGGCCATTGTGCATCACAGAGGGTCGGCGGTGATGATGCCGGTGGATGAGAAGAATCGCATTCTGCTGGTTCGGCAATATCGCTTACCGGCGCGGCAGTTTTTGTGGGAACTGCCGGCGGGTACGGTGGACCCGGGAGAGAAGCCACTGCAAACAGCGAAGCGGGAACTGGTGGAAGAGACTGGGTACCGCGCTAAGAAGTGGACGAAGCTCGCGGAGTTTTATCCCAGCCCGGGGTTTCTGAGCGAGAAGATGACGATCTATCTGGCGACAGGTCTGACGGCTGGGGAACCGAAGCCGATGGACGACGAACGCATCGCTACGCGTTGGTTCAAGGCGACGGAGCTCGATGAGATGATTCGTACGGGCAAGATTCAGGACGCCAAGACCAACATCGGGTTTCTTAGGTGGAAGCGATACTTCGCAGGTAAGTGAACATGGCGTCGAGCGCGCGGCCACGGTGGCTGACCTGCATCTTTTGCTCGATGGTGGCTTCGCCGAAGGTGCAGCCGAAGACGGGGCAATAAAATAGCGGGTCATAGCCGAAACCGCCGTCGCCACGGGCTTTGTCGATGATGTAGCCTTCTACGGTTCCGCGAAACGTTGTGACTAGCTTGCCGTCTCGCACCAGGGCGATGACGCAGACGAAGCGGGCGCTGGGGTTCTCGATGCCGCGTAGATTTTCGAGCAGCAGAGCGTTGTTGGCGGCGTCGCTCGCGTGCTCTCCGGCATAGCGGGCGGAATGAACGCCGGGGGCGCCGCCCAGCGCGTCGACTTCGAGGCCGGAGTCGTCGGCGAAGAGATAGCCCTCGGTATGTTGGCCGTAGGAGACAGCTTTCTCGATGGCGTTGGCTTCGAAGGTGTCGCCGGTTTCGTCGGGCGGCGGGATGGATTTGGGGAGTGCGCGCACGTCGAAATCAGGAGCGGCCAATTGGAATTCGCGCAGCTTGCCGGGGTTGCTGGTGGCGCAATAAACGATCATGCGGCTTCGAGAGATTTTTGAACGACGATCAACTCAGCGATGCCAACGCGGGCCAGGGAGATCAGCGAAGCCAGGTGCTCGTCCCCAAAGGCGGTCTTTTCGGCGGTGGCTTGCAACTCGACGAATTTGCCGGAGCCGGTCATCACCACGTTCATGTCGACTTCGGCTTGCGAGTCTTCCTGATAACAGAGGTCGAGCATAGGCACGCCGCCGACTACGCCGACGCTGGTGGCGGCTACGAAATCGCGAATGGGGCTGCGCTTGAGCGTGCCAAACTTTACCAGCTTGCGGACGGCGACTGAGAGGGCGATGTAGGCTCCGGTGATGGCGGCTGTGCGCGTGCCGCCGTCGGCTTGGAGAACGTCGCAATCGAGGATGATGCTGCGCTCGCCGAGGGCGTCGAGATCGATGATGGAACGCAGCGAGCGGCCGATCAGGCGCTGTATTTCCATGGTGCGTCCCGAGGCGCGGCCTTTGGACACTTCGCGCGGCGTGCGTGTCGCGGTGGCGCGAGGGAGCATGGAATATTCGGCCGTCACCCAGCCTTTGCCGGAGTTGCGCAGAAAGTGAGGGACGCTATCTTCGATCGACGCGGCGCAGAGGACCTGCGTGTTGCCGACTTCGATCAGGACTGAGCCTTCGGCGGTGAGCAAATAGTCCGTCGTGATCTTCAGCGGGCGGAGTTGATTGGGTTGACGTTTATCGATTCGCATGGGGTTAGCTGCCGGACTTCAGCAGTTCGTAAAACAATAATGAGATGAGCGCGGCTCCTACTAAAATAAGCAGCAGACAAGGGATGGCGGCTGCGTTGGTGCGCGCTGCGGGGGCTTTGCGCGAACCGGCCGCTTTGAATTTTGCCATAAGAAGGGTAACTCCCCTAGGTTTAACACACCGGGGATGTAGCACAATGAATCTATGAACCCGAGCGGCGTGACCGCGGCTCCGCGCATTGTGAACCGGTTTTTCGAGTTCTCGCTGCTGGGAATGCTGGCGGCGGGATACTTCGCGGTACTGGGGTCGGGGTTCCTGGATTGGCCGACGGCGGCGCTCACGTTAGCGGGTTTATGCGTACGCGCGCTGACGGTGGCTGGGGTGATCGCGTTCGAACCGCCTCCGCGAGTGGTGGCCGCGCTGGCGATCGCTTACATGGGGTTCTTCCCCGTGGATTATTACTACATCTCCGGAACATTTCTATCGGCCACCGTGCACATGGTGTTTTTCCTGGCGGTGCTGAAACTGCTGACGGCCAAGACGCCGCGGGATTTCGGCTATCTAAAGGCGATTGCAGGGCTGGAGTTGATTGCGGCGGCGATCCTTTCCGAGGGGCTGAGTTTTTTGGCGTACCTGGCGGTATTCGTACTATTTGCCATCGCGACGTTTGCGAGCGGCGAAGTGCGGCGGGCGGCGGGGGCGCAAGTGGTGGTGTCGCGCGGCGGGCTGAAAGCGTTTCCGCGGCGGTTGGGGGTGGTTTCGGCGTGTCTCTTCGGCGGCATTCTGTTCATGACCGTCTGCCTGTTCTTCGTGCTGCCACGAACGGCTCGTGCGGCGTTTGAACGGTTTGCGCCGGCTCGCTATCGCTTGACGGGGTTTTCAAATAAGGTGACGTTGGGGGAGATCGGGCGAATCCAGCAGAGCAGCGCGGCGGTGATGCATGTGCGGTCCTATCAGGGTGAAGGGTTTCTGCCGGTGAAGTGGCGCGGCTCCGCGCTAGCGGAGTTCGACGGCAAGACTTGGTTTAATCCGCCGGGTCAGGAACAAGTGGTGCAAGTGGACGATGGGCAGTTGGTGGTGCGCTCGGCTACAGAGGGCGCGGCGCGCGGGTCGAATCTGGTTTATCAGGTTCATTTGGAGCCCCTGATTTCCGACACCTTGTTTTTCGCGGGCACGGTGGAGACGATTAAGATCGATGTCCGCTATCTTCGTTATTCGCGGGGCGGCGGGTTTCACGTGGTCCCGCGATTTGGAATTCGCGGGCTGAATTATAGTGCTTATGGATTCTTGCCGAATGAGTGGGCTCCGGGACGCTATACGGCGCAACTTCCGCTGGGGGTGCTGCGGGAGTTACTGAGTCTTCCGGAGACGACCGATCCACGCATCGCTGAGTTGGCCCGGCAGATGACGGTGGGGGCGGAGACGCCGGCGCAGAAAGCGCGGGCGATTGAGAGTCACTTGCGGCGAGATTATGGGTACACGCTGGAGCTGTTGTCGAAGCCGGTGGATGATCCGCTGGCCTATTTTCTTTTCGAGCGCAAGAAAGGGCATTGCGAATATTTCGCGTCGTCGATGGCGGTGATGCTGCGCACCTTGGGGATTCCGTCGCGCGTGGTGACTGGGTTCCAGAGTGGCGTGTACAATCCCATGACGGGGTGGCAGGTGATTCGCGCTTCCGACGCGCATAGTTGGGTGGAGGCGTGGATCGAGGGACGCGGCTGGACTACCTTCGATCCCACACCCTTCGACACATCGGGCGGGGACGCGGGCGTGCTCGGCCGGTTATCGCTGCTCGCTGACACGGCGTCACAATTCTGGAATGACTGGGTGATGAACTATGACTTGAGCCATCAGGTGGCTCTGGCGTCGCGCATGCAGGAAGCCGGGCGGAGCATGCGATTTACGGATTTCGACGACTTGGCGCTGGCGTTAAAAGTTCATGCGTTGGAGGGCCTGCGCTATTTGCTATGGGCCATCGGTATTTTGGCGTTGATCGTTGCGGGAGTGTTGTACGGACCGGTGGCGGTGGCGTGGTGGAAACGGCGTAGACAGGCACGGAAAATCGGCGGCGGTTTGAGCGAGCCGTCCGATGCAACCATTCTGTATCAGCAAATGCTCGAACTTCTAGCCAAGAGGGGAGTGCAGAAGCCGGCCTGGTACACCCCGCTGGAATTCGCGAGAGTGGTGAAGACTCCGCAAATGGCGCCGTTGGTGGAAGAGGCGACGGCGGCTTATAACGAATTGCGCTACGGTGGCAGGCGTGACGCGGCGCCGCGTATGCTGCGGGTGCTGGAGCAAATCCGGCAGCTCTAAACTTATTGTGGCCGCCCCCGAATATAGCGTTCGTGAACAGCGTGGGTGGTATCTCTACGATTGGGCCAACTCGGCGTTCGTGACCACTGGCGTTGCGCTTTTTCTAGGTCCTTACTTAACTGTTCTGGCGAAGGCCGCGGCGGATGCGAATGGGCTGGTGCATCCGCTGGGCATCAGCGTTGACGCGCGCAGCTACTGGAGCTACCTGGTTAGTTTGTCGGTGATCCTGCAAGTGCTGGTGCTGCCGGTGGTGGGCGCCGCGGCGGATTATGGGCATCGCAAAAAACAGTATCTGGGGGCTGCGGCATATGTGGGTGCGGCGGCGGCTACGGCCATGTACTGGCTGCAGGGCAGCGCGTATTTGTGGGGCGGGGCGCTGTTCATCCTCGCCAACGTGAGCTTCGGGGCGTCGGTGGTGGTCTACAATTCCTTCTTGCCGGAGATCGCTCCTCCGGAGCAACGCGATGCGGTGTCATCTAAAGGCTGGGGCATCGGGTACATCGGTGGAGGCGTGTTGCTGGCGTTGAATCTGTTGCTGTATCTGAATGCCAGGCGGATCGGCATCACGGATGCGATGGCGGTGCGAATCAGCTTGGGTTCGGCCGGAGTGTGGTGGGCAGTGTTCACGATTCCAACGCTGCTGACGCTGCGCAATCGTTCCATTCCCAGGGGACAACCAGCGGCCGTAGGAGCGGTTTTCGGGCAACTGCGGCACACGATTGCGGACATCCGGCGCTATCCGCAGACCATGATGTTTCTGATCGCCTACCTTTTGTACAACGACGCGATTCAGGCGGTGCTGGCGCTGGCGTCGCAATTCGGCAGCGATGAGTTGAAGATTCCGGTGGCGTCGTTGACGCTGGCGATCTTGATGGTGCAGTTCGTGGGATTTTTTGGGGCGATTGGGTTTCAATGGCTGGCGGCGGTCACCGGTGCGAAACGAGCGATCGCCGTGAGCTTGGTCTTGTGGACCGCAACCTTGATCTATCTGTTCGAGTGGGTGTACAACACTCGCGACTTTTTCATCGCCGCCGCGATCGTGGCGGTTGTGATGGGAGGGAGCCAGGCGCTGAGCCGGTCGCTGTTCGCGCAACTGATTCCTCCGGGCAAGGAAGCTGAATACTTCAGCATTTACGAAGTCAGCGATAAGGGGACGAGTTGGGTGAGTCCGCTGGTATTCGGCCTGGCGCTGCAGATCACACACAGTTACCGGCAGGCGATTTTGTCGCTCATCGTATTCTTCATCGCGGGGCTGGTGGTGCTGACGAGGGTGGACGTGAAACGGGGCGAACTCGCGGCTTTAGCGGGCTAGAAGCGACGCTGAATTCTGACCATTGGGCAGCGTGACGGAATGGACCACGCGTCCGCCGCGCCCGAGCGCGCCTACGTAGGAGGCATCGGCACGGTCCTCGCCAAGGAGCACGACCGTGAAACCGCGGTCGGGATAGCGCAGCAGGTAGAAAACGCTGCCGTCGGGCGAGGGGCGCGAGCGAGTGGACTCCGGGTAGCCGATCCGGCTCACTATGGACTCGTAATCGTCGGCACCGGTAAAGGGCAATGCCAAGCGGGTGGCGTTTCCAAAGAAGCGCGCGCGCGAACCGGCGGTGGCGTCGCGGAAGAGTACCATGCCGACGATACACGTGAGAATGCCGGCGGCCACCGCGCCCATGAGCTTGCGGCTCTTCTGCGATTCGGCGCTGCTTTCGACGCGGATGCCCACCACGGGCGCTAATTGTCCGGGCTGCGGAGCGTTCAGCCAGGGCCGCGGCACATCGTTCACGGCGAGCGGCATTTCAATGACGCGGCGCACTAGCGGAACCACAACGCCACGCCGGTATTCCAGTTCTTTCAGCAGGCCCACGATGACGAAGGGCTCTTCGATGCTGGAGACGCCGCTCAGGAAGCGGCGCGGAATCCACAATTCTTCCTGTGACTTGGTGTTGACAACTTGAATCTCATCCGCGCGGGCGCGGCAGAACTGCCACTCGTTGTGCTGGGTATTCTGGATCGCGGGGTAGAACGAGAACGGACGATGCCCTAGCTGTTCGAGCGGCGTCGGAATGTGCGGCGCGGGCACGTTCCCTTTATTCTACGCCGAATGGGAGGCACTGCTCAGCTACAATGTGTACCAGTGAAAGTCGCCGCGCTGCTGCTGAGTTTAGTCGTGGGGTTACGCGCTGAATCGCCAGTCACTTATGATTGTCCACCCAAGGACATCGATCTCTTCGGGTTGAATTGCAGCGAAGAGGAGCCTTGCGCGGTGTTGCTGGAACTGACCTCCGCCGAAGCCGCGGGGAACCGGATTTTGGTCGCGGGTAATCTGCATACGCGGGACGCGACGTTGTTCAGTCTCCTGCTGGCGAGCGATGATAATGGACTCACCTGGATCGAGCCGGCGCTACGCATGCGCAACGCTGCGCTGGAGCAGATCGAATTCTGGGATCCGCAGACGGGTTGGATCAGCGGCGAGTCGATCGATCCGCTGGCGCGCAATCCATTCTTGATGCTGACAGCGGATGGCGGCCGGACGTGGCGTCAGAAACCGCTGGTAGAAGATGAGAAATTCGGCACCATTGCGCAGTTTCATTTCGATTCGAAAGCCAACGGCGAGCTGGTGGTGGACGCGGGGCAGGGCAAGACGGTGCGCCAGGAGCTCTACGCCAGCATGACCGGCGGCGAGAGTTGGGAGCTGAAGGAAGTGAGCGACAAGCCACTGCGATTGAAGAACGCGCGTCCGCCGAATCAGAGCGGGTGGCGCGTGCGCGCCGATGCCCCTCACGGAGCGTATCTGTTGGAGCGCGGCGCGGGGCGCAACTGGGAAATGGTGGCTAGCTTTCCCATTCACATTGCGGATTGTCACTGATGGATGCCATCGAACTGGAATTATTTCGCCACCTGCTGACAGCGATCGCCGAAGAAATGGGGATCGTGCTGCGCAAGACTTCCTATTCCGCAAATATCAAGGAGCGGCGCGATTACTCCTGCGCGGTTTACGACGCCCAAGGCGAGACGGTGGCGATGGGCGATCACATGCCGGTGCACCTAGGCGCGATGCCGCTTTCGGTGCGGGCGGTGCGCGAGGCATTCGAGCTTGGTCCGGGCGATGTCGCGTTGGTGAACGATCCGTTTCGCGGGGGGACGCACTTGCCGGATATCACGGCGGTGGCTCCGGTGTTCACGCGCGGGGCGAAGCCGGCGTTTTACTTGGCGAATCGCGCGCATCATGCGGACGTGGGCGGGATGAGCCCGGGGTCGATGCCGCTGGCGCGCGAGATTTACCAGGAGGGGCTGCGGATTCCGCCGGTGCTGATTCAGCGCGGCGGGAAGATCGATCGCGATTTACTGGGGCTGATTCTGGCGAATGTGCGGACGCCAGTGGAGCGCGAGGGCGATCTGATGGCGCAGTTGATGTCTATACGCCGCGGCGAGGCACGGCTGCGCGAGTTGGTGTCGAAGTATGGCGAGCCGGTGGTGGGGCGTAACATGCGCGGGCTGCAGGACTATAGTGAGCGCATGATGCGGGCCACGCTGCGTGGATTGCCGGCGGGGACGTATCGTTTCGAGGACGTTCTGGAGGGGGAACGCGGCGGCGAATTCTTTCCGGTACGCGTCGCCGTGACGCTCGCCGGCGATACGGCGGTAGTGGATTTCACGGGGTCGTCGGCGCAAGTGGATGGTCCGGTGAATGCGAATCTGGCGG
Organism: Bryobacterales bacterium; assembly: GCA_963752205.1. Taxonomy (GTDB): domain Bacteria; phylum Acidobacteriota; class Terriglobia; order Bryobacterales; family Bryobacteraceae; genus Palsa-187. The sequence goes on from CAVVZG010000119.1 coordinate 21,245, forward strand.
TGACTACGGCGGCGACCATGTATGTGTTCCGCTGCCTTGTAGCGGAGGAGATTCCGTTCACGTCGGGGATTTCGCGGCCGATTCGGATCATCGCGCCCGAGGGCAGCATCGTGAATGCGAAAGCTCCGGCGGCGATGGCGGCGGGGAACGTTGAGACTTCGCAGCGCATCACGGATGTGCTTCTGGGCGCGCTTGCGAAGGCCGCTCCGGAGCGCATACCGGCGGCGAGCTCCGGCACCATGAACAACTTGAGCTTCGGCGGCGGCGGTGTGGGCAGGGAAGCGTTTGCTTACTATGAAACCATTGCCGGCGGCATGGGGGCATCGGCGAAGGGTGACGGATACAGCGGTACGCACACGCACATGACCAATAGCTGGAACACTCCGGTGGAGGCGTTCGAGCATCAGTATCCGGTGCGGATCGAAGGCTACCGCGTGCGCAAGAATTCGGGCGGGCGCGGCGCGCATCGCGGGGGCGATGGGATCGTGCGTGAGTTTCGTTTTCTGACTCCTGCCGAGGTCACGGTTCTGTCCGACCGCCGCGTGCGCGGGCCGTACGGTTTGAAGGGCGGGGAAGCGGGCAAGCCTGGGCGCAATACGTTGCTACGGGCCGGCCGTAAGCCCCTGACCCTTCCTGCAAAGACACGTTTCGAGATTGCGGCTGACGATGTGCTGCGCATCGAAACGCCGGGCGGGGGCGGCTGGGGAAAACGCTAGTGCATTCCTAGCGATTTCTTGACCTGCGCCTGATACTCGGCCGCTTTGAGCATGATGGGGCGCGCGTCGAGCGTCAGCATGCGGCGATCACGCACGATGGGGCGGCCGTTCACCATGACGTCTGTTATATCCGAACCTTGCAGCGCGTAAACCAACTGCGAGTAGACGTTGTAGAGCGGGACGGCGTGGGCCGCGGTCAAGCTGATGGTGATCATGTCGGCGCGCTTGTTCTTTTCGAGCGAGCCGATCAGTTTGTCCATGTGCAGCGCGCGGGCGCCGGTGATGGTGGCCATCTCGAAAGCCTGTGGGGCGGGCAGCGCGCGCGGATCGCCGGTCGCCACTTTTTGAAGCTTCGCGGCCAGGTCCAATTCCTCCATCATGTCGTGATCGTTGTTCGATCCAGCGACGCCGTCGGTGCCCAAGCCCATGGGAATGCCGAGGTTGAGGATCTTCACGACCGGCGCGACGCCGCTGGCGAGTTTCATGTTGCTCGACGGGTTGTGCGCGAGCCCGGTGTCGCGGCGTTTGAGGATCGCTATGTCGGCGTCGTTCACCCAGACGGCATGGGCGGCGACGGTCCAGCCGGTGAGGATTCCGAGTGACTCGAGCGCGGCCGTCGGTGTCATTTTGCGTTTCGCGAGGGCTTCGTCGTTCTCGGTTTTGGTTTCCGAAAGATGAATCTCTAGAGGCTTTTGATAGCGGTTGGCCAAAGCGCGCGCAGCTTTGAGGACATCGTTGGGCACTGTGTAGATGGCGTGCGGGGCTACGGCGGGAACGATCAACGGGTCATTCGCGTATTGTTTGAAGAACTGTTCGGTCGCGGCTAGCGAGGCTTGCGGGGTTTTGTAATCGGGAGCGGGGAAGCCGATCACGGTTTCGCCCAGCATGCCAGCAATACAT
>CAVVZG010000120.1:0-7437 GCA_963752205.1 Bryobacterales bacterium
TCTCCAATCTAGTCCGCCGCCCTCCCAAAATTTCTCCCCCTAAAAACACCTACCGCGCTGGATCGCCCCCAATGGGAGCAACCGCAGCGCGGTGAAATCTCTCGAAAGAATCCGAGAAGGGAAAACTACTTGCTGGTGTCGTCCTTCTTGTCTTCCTTCTTCTTGCCCTTCTTCTTGCCTTGCTTCTTGCTGGTATCGTCCGTCTTGTCCTGCGCGAAAGCGACGGTGACAGCGCCCATGGCGAGCGAGAGGCCGAGCATAATGCTCATGATCTTCTTCATTGTGTGCGTTTCTCCTAAAAATTATGTGGACGACTCGAAGCCGTCACGACAAGACAATGGTCCCAAGAAGACATGAAGGCAGCCTTAAGCCATCGTTAAAATTGTTTCATACGAGTCACCTCGGGGATACACCGCTATCTCCCTTATTTTGTTAATCTTCGATTGCACAATCCGCCCCCCGAAATCGCCGCCCGGCATTACCCTCAAGCCGTATGAAACGCGAAGAACTAGCCCGCCAGCTAGCCCGGCAAAACAAAGTCTCCAGCGCCCAAGCCCGCGACCAAGTCGACGAAATGGTGCGCAAAATCCTGAAGGCCCTCCGCGAAGGCCAGCCCGTGGAACTCCCCGGCGTCGGCCGCTTGGTTTCAAAACCAAAATCCGGCAAACAGAAATGACGGAACCAGAGACCCTCGCCGAAATCCTTCGCAAAGCCCTACTAGCCGGCCAATCCGTCGAGATCGACGGCCTAGGAATTTTCCAGGCCTCTTCCGATGGCTACGAGTTCCTCCCCCAACTACGCCCCGAAGTCTTCGTAGCCTACGTAGCCGAGGACCTAGCCCCAGCCCGCCGCGTCTGCGATGCCGTGCGCGCCGCCGGCTGCTCCCCATGGCTCGACAAGGACAAACTCCTGCCCGGCCAAAACTGGCCCCGCGCCATCGAACGAGCGATAGAGGTCTCCGACATTTTCATCGCTTGCTTCTCCCCCCGCTCCGTTCTAAAACGCGGCCAGTTCCAAAGCGAACTCCGCTTCGCCCTAGACTGCGCCCGCAAACGCCCCCTGTCCGAGCCCTTAGACGCGGTCTTCATCATCCCCGTACGCCTGGAAGAATGCACCGTCCCCCGCCGCATCACCGACCAAGTCCAATACGTAGACCTCTTCCCCGACTGGGAAAAAGGCATCCGCCGCCTCTCCAAAGCCATCCACCGCGGCGCCCGCGCCCGCCCGCTCCTAGCGCTGAGTTGAAGGATAATAAGACAGCAGGCCAGCCGGATGAAGATCACCATCTCCCCCGAACTCGAAGCCCAGCTTCAACACAAGGCCACCGCCGAAGGACTAACGGTGGAAGCCTATGTCGAGCGCCTCATTCGTGAAGACCAAGCCTGGGCAGAAACCACCGAAGAACCGCTTCAGGAAACCGACCCCGAATTCGATGAGATTCGCGCGGCCGTTTCCGAAGGGCTAGCGCAAGCCGAGCGCGGAGAGGGGAAACCCGCCCGCGAAGTCTTCGCCGAGCTCCGTGCCAGCCATGGAGTTCCGCGTTGACGTCACTCCCCGCGCTCAGCAAGATCTCGACAGAATTTACGATTGGGTAGTCACCAACGCGACGATCGCCGGACTGCAATGGTTTGAGCGATTCGAGAAAAGCATCTCAAGCCTTTCAAACTTCCCTAAGCGCTGCCCAGTCGAACGAAGGCTCTCTACCTCGCGCTAGGCCATACGCAAGCTAGTATTCGGAACCACCCGCCACAAATACTGCGTATATTTCACGATCCGGTCTGAAGTCGTCATGGTGCTCCACGTCCGCCACGGATCAAGAAGATCGCCAGGCCGCGTGTAATGCGCGATGCCGCGTTTTTACTTCACACTCAATATCTGAAACAAATTACTATAGTCATCCGTCCAAGCCCGAAACCCCTTCGTCGGACCCAACTGATAAGAATAAGCGTCCTTAAAAAAACTCCCGCTATAAATCGAAAGATCCGACGTCACCAGCACCCACGTCGACGACGAAAGATAGCTAGCGTCATCGCCCTCATCCTCCACCGTCCAAGCCTGCCGCCCCACCGCCTCCGCGCCCCCCTCGCACACCGGCTTCAAATCCAGATAGCGATTCGAAATATGCAGCGCCAGCACCCCCTGCGGCTTCAGATGTTTGAAGTAAAGCTGAATCGCCTCCCGCGTAAGCAAATGCACCGGAATCGCGTCGCTCGAAAACGCATCCACCGCCAGAATGTCGTAATTCTGCGGTCCTTCATTCGCCAACTGCCGCTCCAGCGTCAGCCGCGCATCGCCCATCAAAATCGCCTTGTCCGCAGGCGAGTGCGGATAAAACGTAAACAGCGTCTGCGCGATCCGCTCCACCAGCGGATTAATTTCATAGATGCGAAAGTAATCCCCCTTGCGCCCGTAATTCGACAAGACCCCCGACCCCAGCCCGATGATCCCCGCGCGCACCGGCCCCCGCGCCTGCAAGGCACTCATGGCCCGCCCCACGCCCGACTTCTTCGCGTAATACGAAGTAGTCACATAACGCAGCACCGGATCCAGCAACTGCGATCCATGATTAATCGTCCCGTGCAGCAGCGTCCGTTCGGCGTAATCCTCGGTAGGCAAATCGTCGCGCACCTCCAGCGGCCCATAAAAATTACGAGCCTGCAGTACCAGGTTCTTCGAAAGCTTACGTTCCTGCGCGAAGAAATACCACGACAGCGCAACGATCCCCGTGATCGCCAGCGCGCGCCCCGCATACGCCGCCCAATCCCGCGGCAACCAAGTCCACGCCGCCAGCATAATCAGGAACACGCCAGTCCAAATCGCGACAGCCCAATGGTTCGCACTCAGAAACGCGCGGCGGTGTTTGAACAAATACCACCCAAATCCGCCCAGCAAAACCATCACCGCCGCCGGCACCACCCAATGCAGCTTCGCCACCAGCCGCCACACCGCAAAAAGTGCCAGGACTCCGCAAGCGATCATTCCCAGCGGCAGCTCCCAGTAAATATGAAACACCCGTGGCGCAATCAGCGCTACAAAAATCCCGCCCAGCGCCCCGCCCAGCGACACCATCAAATAGAACAGCGTCAAATGCCGCGGCGCCGGACGCCTTCGCGCCAGCTCCCCATGGCAGAACATGCAGCAGATGAACAGCCCGACCGCGTACCCCGGAATCGCATACTTAATGTTGAAATTCCCATCCGCCGCGTAAATCATGTAAGCCATCACCGCCAGTGCCGGCGCCAGCAGCGGAATAAACAGCCACCGTTGATAAATCCGGTCGCTCTCAAACGCGAAGATGAACGTCAGCAAGTACAGCGCCAGCGGCAGCACCCATAGCAGCGGAATCGGAGCCACATTCTGGCTCATGTGATTCGTCACCGAAACCAGCAGCACCGACGCGCAGGTAGCCAAAAATACCCAAAAGAAAAGTTGCCAAAATCCCGGCCGCTCGCCGGACTCCGCGTCCGCGGCCACCCGCACCGGCGCGTCCTCGCGCGCACCCCGGCTAACCCAAGCCGTGAACGCGCACAGCAGCGCAAATGCCACATAGCCGCCGCTCCACGAGTACGCCTGCTGCCGAGTAGCCAACCTTGGCTCCACCAGAAACGGAAAACTCACCAGCGCCAGCATGGACCCGAAGTTCGACAGCGCAAACAACCGGTAAGGCACCCCCGACCCCGTCCTCCGCACAAACCACGCCTGCAATAGCGGACTCGTCGACGACAACAAAAAGTAAGGCAGCCCGATCGTCGCCGTCAGCAGCAGCAAAATCCGCGCCGTCGGATCCCCCACCTGCGTCGGACGCCACATCGGCGACGGCAAAATCGGCAGCAGCGCGCAACTCCCCAGCAGCAGCGCCACGTGCACGAACATCTGCACCCGCGGCTTCAGAAAGCGAATCGAAACGTGCGCGTAAGCATACCCCGCCAGCAGCAGCAGTTGAAAAAACAACATGCTGGCGCTCCACACCGCGGCCGACCCGCCAAACCACGGCAGAATCGCCTTGGCGATCAGCGGCTGCACTTGAAACAGCAGAAACGCGCTCAGGAAAATAGTAACGGCGTAGAGGGTCATTTATTTGATGATGGTAATGATATTACTGAAATCGTCCGTCCAGCCTTGAAAACCGGGTTTGGGCAATAACGGTTTGATGATACTGCTCCCGTCGCCCTGAAAAAACGTAGTGTCGAAAAACTTCTCGTCCGCCGAAAGAATCACCCAAGTGGTCCCCGTGTAATAAGGTTGATCTACGCCGTCGTCCTCGATCACGCGCCCGTGCCAGCCCATATCGGTCATCCCCTGCGCCACCACCGGCTTCAGATCCAAAAAGCGATTCGAAATGTGCACCGCCAGCACCCCGTTGGATTTCAAATGCCGCGAATACAGTCGAAACGCCTCACGCGTCAGCAAATGCATCGGCACAGCATCGCTAGAGAATGCGTCCATCGCCAGGAAATCCAAATTCTCGCCAGGGATCTGCTCCAGCACCAGCCGCGCGTCGCCCATCAAAATTTGCACCCGCGCCGGACACCCCTTTAGAAACCCAAACTGGTGCGACGCCACATCCGGCACCAGCGAATTGATCTCGTAATAATGCAAGATGTCGCCGGCGTTCGCGAGCGTAGCCGTAACCCCCGCCCCCAGCCCCAAAACCCCCAGCCGCAGCGCCCCGCGCTCTTTCCGCAGCCCGCGAATCGCCCGATTGATCCCCGACGTGTAACCGAAATAAGAAGTAGTGATGCGTCCCTTGGTGTCTTCCTTCAACTGCGTCCCGTGATCGATCGTGCCATGCACCAGCACCCGCTCCGCCGGAACCCCGTATTCATCGGCAGCATCGTCGCGCACATGCATCACCCCATAGAAATTCCGCACCGAGCGCACATACAGCCGGTCTTTCTTGATCGCCGTGTACCCCAAATACCCCGCGAACCCGACCGTTGCCAGCACCAGCCCCGCCCGCATCCACAATGCTCGCGGCCACAACACCCAAGTCACCAGCGCCGCGCATCCCACCATCGCCACCGGTAGCTCTAAATAATCACGAAACAAGCGCGGCGACAAGAACGCTACAAACAGTCCGCCCACCGCGCCCCCCACGGAAACCATCAAGTAAAACTGCGTCAGATACCGCGGATGCGGCCGCCTCCGCGAAAGCTCCCCGTGACACACCATGCAGCACACAAACAGCGCCCCGCACAGCGCAGGAATCAGCCGCCTGATCGGCACGTTACTCTCGTAGAGCGTGATCCCCCAAGTGAACACCCCCAGCGCCACCGCCAGCAGCGGCAAAAACAACCACCGCGGATACAGCCGGTCACTCTCAAAACACAAAATGAAACTGAGCAGGTACAAGCTCAACGGCACCACCCACAGCAGCGGAATCGGCGCCACATTCTGCGTCAAATGACTCGTAACCGCCAGCAGCAAAATCGAAGCACAAGCCGCCAGCCCGATCCACAAAAACTTGTCCGAAAGCGTAGGCGCCGCCGCGTCCCCAGCCTCCGCTCGCGCCAAATCGACGCCGTCTTTACTTCTCCACGCAGCGAGAACACACACCGCCGCAAACACCGCAAACCCCCACGACCACACCACCGCCTGCCGATGCAGCGCCATCCGCGGCTCCACCAGCGTCGGATAACTCAACAACGCCAGCATCGATCCAAAATTGGAAAGCGCAAACAATCGGTAAGGCACCGCCCCCCGCCGCGCCCGCACGTACCAAGCCTGCAACAGCGGACTAGTAGCCGACAACAGCGTATAAGGCAGCCCCACCGTAGCCGTCAGCAGGAGTAAAATCCGCGCCGTAGGATCGCCCCCGCCCGTAGCCTTAAAAACCGGCGAAGGAATAATCGGCAGCGTAGCCAAACTCACCGCCAGCAGCGAAGCATGCACCCAAAACTGTTGCTTCGGTTTCAAATACCGAATCACGACGAAAGCGTAAAAATACCCCGCCAGCAGCACCAGCTGAAAAAACAAAAGCGCCGCGCTCCACACCGCCGCTGACCCGCCAAACCACGGCAGAATGAACTTCGCAATCAGCGGTTGTACCTGAAACAGCAGGAACGCGCTCAGAAAGATGGTGACAGCGTAAACCAACATGGAACCGCTTAGGATAGCGTAGAATCGGCCAACCGCGAATGAAGAGAAGTTAAGGAGCCAGTAACTTCAACTTCGGAAACGCCGCCCGGTAAATTCCCCTGTCAAACGTAAGCAGCCGGTAGCCGTTCTGCTCCGCGTAAGCCCCCATCAAAAAATCCACCAGCACCCGCCGCGGTGCCCGTTCACCCGCTCGTCGCCGCCGCGTCGCATAAGCCCCGAAAGCCCGCCCCGCAGCTTTCCAGACATTTTCGGACAACTCCCAATCCACCGCAATACTAGTCTCGCGAAAAAACGTCTGCAAAAATCCTTCGGTCCTCTTAGGAAACGCCAACAACTCCGCAAATACCGGAGCCGGAACCACTAACTTGCCCTGCGCCAAAGCCTGGTCTAAAGCCTCTTGCGCCGCACGGTTCAAAGCGTCATCCACTTCCCACAACGCAATCAGGACGTCGCTATCGATGACCGTCGTCACCGCCCCCGCAATTCCCGCAAGTGTTCAACGACGGCCTTGCGCCCGGAAGCCACTCCCGGATTTCCAATCCCCCGGCATTTCGCGAAAGGGCTCCTCTCCCGCACCGGCCGCACCCGCACCCCGTCTTCGCCACCCTCAAAGAGCACCGCATCCCCCGCGCGGACGCCCAGCATCTGGCGCACTTCGCGTGGAATGGTGATCTGACCCTTGCTGGTGACGCGCGCTTTCCGTGAAAGCATAAATTCCTTACTTCAGTATAGAACGCCTTACTTTTCGTAATCCACCGCCGCCCGGCTCTCCCGCACCGCCGCCACGATCGGCTTGATCGCCAAATGCTTGGGATGCTGCTGGTAAGCCTCCTGCGCCGCGCGGTCGCTGAACTCGGAATAGATCACCAGATCCCAAGGGTCGTTAGCAATACCAACATCGACACCGATTTCGTAAGTCAACATCCCCGGCACCGCATCCCTGCAAGATTCGAGCGCCGCCTTCACCTTCTGAATGTTCTCCTGCTTAACCGCACCCTCGCCTTTAATTTTCCACATCACAATATGTTTGAGCATGTCTAATCCAGCTTATCCCCCGCCCGCTTCCGAATCGCCGCCAGCGCCGTCGAAGCATCCGCGATCACCTGCGCCGTCGCCATCCCCGTCACCTTGCCCCCGCGCTTCAAAATCCGCCCGTCCACCATCACCGTATCGACGTCCGCCTCCTCCGCCGCCTCAATCAACATGTGCGAAGGATCGGTGAACACCCCCATCGTAGGATTCCGCGTAGAAACCAAAATTACATCCGCACGCTTCCCCGCTTTCAAGGATCCAATCCGCGCATCCATCCCCATCGACCGCGCCCCTAGGATCGTCCCC
>CAVVZG010000121.1:0-15344 GCA_963752205.1 Bryobacterales bacterium
CATCTGCATGTGGGAGTGATCGGCTCGGGCGCACATGCTGTCGGTGATGACGCCGGTGAAGGAATGCTGGTCGGCCGCGACGGCGAAGAGCACCGTCGCGACCAGACCGAATAGGAAGGGTTTCATAACCGGACTCATGGTCCGCTAGAGGGCGTTATTCGCCGGGGGTCATGAGGTGCGCCGTGGAGCTGCCGGCGTTCATGATCCAGACGCCGCCGGACTTGTTGTTATCGGGCAAACCAAGGGACGCTGACGTCGCGCCAGGGACGGCGATGGTCATGTGGGTGCGGGCGTGTTCCTGATCGGCGCCCATGAAGTGATACCAGACGGATCCGAACTCGGGCTTCACGCGGGTTCCGCCCTTTTCGGCGGCATCGAATGCCGCTTGCACGGCGGCCTTGTCGCCCATGGCTTCGATCTTCATATTCTGAGCGGCGCGAGGCAGGTTGCCCATGCTGGTGCATTCGACGATAAACGGCGGCTGGTTGGGCTGGCCGGATTTGTCGTAACAGACAAGGGTGCTGGTACCTTTTTTCAGGGTGTCGTAGGTGCCATCGGCCTTCCACTTGATGACACTGGCGTTAGCTTTGGTGTTGCCGGGGGCGGCTAACAGGGCCTTGTCAATGGCGGCTTGGTCTTGCGCGAGCGCGGCGGCCGAGAGGGCCAGCACGCCAAGAAAAATCGATGCGGTACGTTTCATTTGGAAAACCTCCAGAATCAATCTGTCTACTAATTTCAAGAACCCATGTTTTGGGACTGGATTCAGTATATCGCTGTCCTAGCGTCGGCGGCGCCCTGTTCGATCCAGCGGGCGGTGTTTTCCGGAGTCCAAGAGATGGCATCGTGGAAGGAGCCGAGGGCGCGCAGGGGGATCAGGGTAGTGAGTTCGACGCCGGGGGGTAACGGAGGGTTGTGGCCGAAGCAGAAGCGGAAAGCTTTCGCGAAGGGACGGAGCAACGAGGACGGAACTTCCGGGAGGACGTTCAGCGCGGTGATGCGCGTCGCACCGAGTTCTAGGGCGGCCCACACGGGCAGGGGGTTAAGCAAACCGCCGTCCAGATACCAGTGTCCGTCGATACGGCGCGGGCGGGCGGCTCCGGGAACGGCGCAGGAAGCTAGCAGGTGTTCGGCGCGAATGGGCGCGGTGAAGGTACGCGGCTTCAGGCGGAGCAGGTCGGTGAGCACCACCGCGTATTCAAGTTCGAGCGGGCGGGCAGCGATCAAGTGGCGAACGGTTCGCGGGAGATGTTCGAAGCTGGCGACGCCGGGCTGCTGCCACCAGTGGCAGAGTTCGTCCGCGCTCCAGCCGGAGGCGATGGCGTAGCCGTTGAGGGAACCGACGGAGGCTCCGACGATCAGGTCGGGCTTGAAGCGGGGGGCGAGGGTGCGCCAGGCGCCGGCCTGCCATGCGCCGAACATGCCGCCTCCGGAAAGAACCAGTGCCGATTTCGACGCCAACCTCTACGATACCCCTTACAATAATGGATGGACTTAGGGGCGCATGGACTTCGATCCCACGAAATACGGACCTGAGGTCGCGCGCATTCTCGCCATGGATCAGAACGGACAACGCTGCGCGCCGCTGGTGTGCGGGCCCTGCACTTCGGGAGAAGCTTGGCGGTCGCTGATGGCGCTCAAGCCGGTGGATTTGTTCCCGGGAGTACGCGATCCGGCGGCGGCGATGGCGGGGTTGTGGCTATATTTTTCGTGTTTCGAAGAGGCTCATAAATTGATTGACGATCCGAAGACGCATGAGGGCGAGTTCTGGCACGCGATTCTGCATCGCCAGGAGCCGGACCCGGGGAATGCCGCTTATTGGTTCCGGCGCGTGGGGCAGCATGCGGTGTATCCGGAATTGGCGGCGGCGGCCAAGGAGATTTTAAAGCAGCATCCGGACGCGGAGTTTCGCATCGGGCAGTGGGATCCGTTCGCCTTTGTGCAGTTTTGCGAGAGGGCGCGGCAACAGCCGGGATCGGTGCAGGAACGCGCGGCGGTGGAGATTCAGCGGGCGGAGTGGCAGTTGCTTTTCGATCACAGCGCGAGGCTTCAGTGAAATTTCGGCATCTGCTTTTGATAGTGGTGTTGGCGATGGCCGGGGGCGGGGTATGGTACGCGGTCACGCTGCGGAATCAGCCGCCGGAGTTGGTGTTCGCTCATGTAGTGCGGGAACCGATCGCGAGTTCGGTGCCGACCAACGGAAAGATTGAACCGATTGAATGGGCAGAGGCGCGGGCGGAGCGGGATGGTCCGGTGACGAGCATCATGGTGCAGCGCGGGGCGCAGGTGGCGGCGGGTGCGGCGCTGATCGAACTGGATTCGGCGGAGGCGCGGGCGGAGTTGGTGGCGGCGCAGACGCGGGTGAGCCAGGTGAAGGCGGAGTTGGACGTGATCGAGCGCGGGGGGCGGGCTACGGACTTGAGCACGATCGCGGGGGAAGTGGATCGCGAGAAATTGGAGTTGGCGGCGGCGCAGAAGGAATATGACACTTTGGTGCGGCTGCAGGCGAAGCAGGCGGCGACGGCTTATGAAGTGTCGCAGGCGAAGGACAAGGTGGAGCGGGCGCAAACGCAGATTCATTCGCTGGAGCAGAGGCGGGGGGCACTGGTGAATCCGCAGGATCGTCCGGCGGCGGAGGCGCGGCTGAAGGACGCGGAGTCGGCTGTGGCGCTGGCGGAGGAGCGAATTCGCAAGAGCGTGGTGCGCGCGCCGATTGCGGGAACGGTTTATCAATTTGACTTGAAGCCGGGGGCGTATTTGAACGCGGGAGATTTGGTGGCGTCGATCGGGCAACTGGACCGGGTGCGCGTGAAGGTGTTCGTCGATGAGCCGGATCTAGGGCGCGTGGCGCGGGGCAAGGCGGTGACGATCACCTGGGACGCGGTGCCGGGGAAGCAGTGGAAGGGTGTGGTGGATAAGACTCCCACGCAGATCGAGGCGCTGGGGACGCGGCAGGTGGGCGAGGTGTTGTGCGTGATTGATAATCCGCACAACGAGCTGCTGCCGGGGACGAATGTCAACGTGGAGATCAACACGGAGGCGGTGGCTAGCGCGTTGACGATTCCTAAAGAGGCGGTGCGGCGCGAGTTAGGGCAGGCGGGGGTATTTGCGCTCACGGGAAATGCGCTTACCTGGAAGAGGATCTCGCTAGGGGTTGCCAGTACTACGCGGACGCAAGTGGAGGGGTTGAGTGAGAGTGATGCTGTGGCGCTGCCTTCGGATAAGCCTCTTAAAGAGGGGATGGTTGTGGCGCCGCGGTTCCAGTAAGCAGTTTTTCGACGTGCTTGGCCAGCACGTCCACCTCGATGTTCAGGCGGGTGCCGGGTTTGGCTTGACTGAGCGTGGTGTGGGTGTAGGTGTGGGGGATGATGGCTACGCCGAGGGTAGCGCTGTCTAGCGCGGCGATGGTCAGGCTGATGCCGTCGATGGCGATGGAGCCTTTGTGGACCAGATAGCGGTCGAGGGCTGCGGGGATTTGGAGCTTTAACCACCAGTTGCCGTCGGCTAGCTGATCGAGAGCGGTCAGGACGGCGGTGGCGTCGACATGTCCTTGGACGATGTGGCCGGAGAGGCGCGTTACTGGGGTCACGGGGCGTTCCAAATTCACGCGTGCGCCGGGCACGAGGTCGCCCAGGTTGGTGCGCGCGAGGGTTTCGGGGGCTAGGTCGGCGGCAAAGGTGCTTGGCGTCAGACCTAGGGCGGTTAGGCAGACTCCGTTGACGGCGATGCTTGAACCTTCGCTGGCGTCGGAGAGCACGGTGCGGCATTCGATCACCAGGCGCGTGCCGGCGGAAACGACGGTTCCTAGTTCTTCAATAATTCCGGTGAACATTTGTTAGCCAGGCTTCTACGGCGAATTCGTTGGAGGTGATCTGGTGGAGCTTTACGTCGTGGAACTGAATGGCGTCGGAGCGGCGGCGGCGGCCGGTGCCTCCGGCTACTGGTAGAGACTGCGTGCCTCCCAGAATTTTCGGCGCGTAGTAGAAGTAGATCTTGTCGGCGATGCCGGATTCTAGGGCGGTCCAGTTGATGCGGCTGCCGGCTTCGATCATTAGAGACAAGTATTTTTCGCGCGCTAGCAGGGTTACTACGGCATCTAGATCTACGCGGCCGTCGGAGCCTTCTAGGACTTCGACGCGGACGCCTTTGGATTCGAGGCGGCGACGGCGGTCGGAGGATGCTGCGGAGGTAGTGACTACCAGGACGTCGTTGCGCGCGGAGGCCACCATTTTCGATTCGGCGGGGATGCGCAGGAGAGAGTCTAGAACGATGCGCAGGAGCGGACGGCTGCGCTCTTCGCCGGTGCGGTCTGTCAGGCGGCAATCGTCGGCTAGCACGGTGCCGATGCCCGTAAGGATGGCGTCGGAGTGGTGGCGCAGGGATTGCACGTGGGTGCGCGCGGCCTCGCTGGTGATCCAACCTTGATTGTCGTCAGGGGCGCCGATCTTTCCGTCTAGCGTTACGGCGGCTTTGACGGTGACCAAGGGGCGGCCTGTGCGCATGTAGTGGACGAAGGCTTCGTTGAGCTGCGCGGCGCGGGCGGTGTAGGCGGAATCGATTTCCACCTCGATGCCGGCGTTTTGGAGCGCTCGAAAGCCGGAGCCGTGGACTTGCGGGTTGGGGTCCTGCATGGCTGCGACAACCTTTTTGATTCCGGCGGCGATGATGGCGTCGGCGCATGGCGGTGTGCGGCCTTGATGGGAACACGGCTCTAGGGTTAAGTAGAGTGTCGCGCCGCGGGTCTTCTCGCCGGCTTCTTCCAGTGCGATTACTTCGGCGTGCTTTACCCCGGACCAGGTATGGAAACCACGTCCTACGACGGCGTTATCGCTCACGATCACGGCGCCTACTGCGGGATTGGGACTCACACGGCCTAGGCCTTTGGCGGCTAGATCGAGTGCCTCTTCGAGGTAGCTCATTTAATCGAACAATGATGACACGAACTGTGCGGGGTCGAAGGGAAGCAGGTCGTCTAGTTGTTCGCCGACGCCGACGTAGCGGATGGGCAGGTTCAGTTCGCGCGAGATGGCTACTACTACGCCGCCTTTGGCGGTGCCGTCTAGTTTCGTGAGAATAATGCCGGTGACGGCGCTGGTTTCGGTGAACTTGCGGGCTTGCTCCAAACCGTTTTGTCCGGTGGTGGCTTCGATCACCAGCAGCACTTCGTGGGGAGCTTCGGGGATCACGCGCGATACGGTGCGGCGCATTTTTTCTAGCTCGGCCATCAGGTTGGTTTTGGTATGCAGGCGGCCGGCGGTGTCGACGATCACGTAATCCACTTTGCGGGCTTTGGCGGCTTGCACGGCGTCGAAGGCTACGGCGCTGGGGTCGGCTCCGGTCTGCTGCTTGATGAGTTCGGCGCCGGTGCGCTGGGCCCAGACTTCCAGCTGCTCGATGGCGGCGGCGCGGAAGGTGTCGGCGGCGCAGAGCAGTACGCTGCGGCCTTCGGATTGGAGGCGGCGGGTGAGCTTGCCGATGGAGGTGGTCTTCCCTGCTCCGTTGACTCCGACTACGAAGATCACGGCCGGGGGCTGGGCTGCTTGGGGCAGCGGGCGTTCGGTGGCTTCCAGGATTTCCAGTAGGTGTTCGCGGATCAGGGCTTTGATTTCGGTGATGTCGCCGAGTTGGTGGCGCTCCACGCGCTGGCGGATGCGCTCCAGAATTTCGGCGGTGGTGTTGGCTCCGATGTCGGCGGTGATGAGGGCGTATTCAACCTCTTCGAGGACGTCGGCGTTGATTTCTTTGCGGCCGCTGACGGCGTCTTCTAACTTTTCCATCAACCCGGAGCGGGTTTTTTGGATGCCGGATTTTAGGCGGTCGAGAAGACTGGTGCCTTCGGGTGTCTGGGAACCGGAGGGAGGAGTGCCGAAGAGGGTTTGGATGGCCATGAGGGGCTGAAATTCCAGTTTAGCAGTGGCCGACCCGGAGGCCGGCCCCACCATCAGGAATTGTTAGCCCATGCTGCCTTCGTCGGCGGAGGGGCCGTAGATGGACGGCACCGCCACGTTGTTCAGGCGAAGATATACGGACAACTGGCCGCGGTGGTGGATTACGTGGTTCATCACAAAGGTGCGGACGACGGCGATCTTCGGCATGGTCATCAAAGTCGTCTCGCCATTTTTCAGCGACCAACTTTTCATGAGGGTCTCGTCGCTGGCGCCGGCTATGGCGCTGCGGGCTCCGGCTACGCTTTTGTCGAAGGCGGCTAGCAGCTCGGCGCGCGAGGTCGCCTCAAAGGGTTTGTAGCCTCCCGCCAGGTCCATCGAATCTAGGGTGATGCCGCTGGTGGCCCAGTTGGGCATCTCGGCGATGTGCGAGGCCAGACGGCCCATGCTCATCGACTTGTCGTGCGGCTTGTAGCCGAACTTGTCTTCCGGAACGCGCTCAATTACCTTTCGGGCGGTCGCCATTTCGTGATCGAATTCCGGTAACAATGCGTCTTTAATTGCCATAAATCCTCCGTTGAAACTTGAAAATTACATGCCGCCTTCGTCGGCGGACGGTCCGTAGATCGAGGGCACCGGCGTGCCGGTGAGGCGCAGATATACCGACAGTTGCCCGCGGTGATGGATCAGGTGATTCATCATGACGGTGCGCAGTACGCCAACTTTGGGCATGCTCATCAAAGCTTTGCCATCCATTTCGAGCGACCAGGGCTTCATCAAGTCCTCGTCACTCATGGAGGCGATGGCGGCGCGGGCGTCGGTGGCCTGCTTGTCAAAGGCCTCCAGCAATTGCTGGCGGTTGGCGGCTTCTACGGCTTTATATTCACCCTTAGCGAAATCCATGCTGTCGGATTTGGCGGTAGACGTCGCGAAATATGGCAACTCCGCCACATGGCAGGCGAGGCGGCCGAGCTTCATGGATTTTTCGTGTGGAGTCCAGTCCCACTTGTCTTCGGGAACACGCTCCAACAGTTTGCGGGTGGTGCTGACTTCGTGATCAAACTCGGGGAGAAGTGAATCGCTGATTTTCATAACGGACTATTGTACCTTGCGAGGCTGCGGTAAAATGGGCCCAGCCGTGGAAAATATCGGGCGCTATCGGATCATCGGCGAGTTGGGCCGCGGCGCCATGGGAGTGGTGTATAAAGCGCAAGATCCGGCGATTGGGCGCATGATCGCGGTCAAGAGCATCCGCCTGGGCGAACTGACGGAAGAAAGCGAGCGCGAACGGCTACGCGAGCGCCTGTTCCGCGAAGCACAATCGGCCGGCATCCTTTCGCATCCGGGCATTGTGACCATCTACGACATCGCCGAAGAGGGCGGGCTGGCGTACATCTTTATGGAGCTGGTGAATGGGCCGCCGCTCGACAAGATGCTGCGGTCCGCACAGACGCCGGATAAGGAAACGCTGCTCAGCATTCTGCGGCAGGTGGCGGCGGCGCTGGATTACGCGCATAAAAAAGGAATCGTCCACCGCGACATCAAGCCAGCCAACATCATGGTGCACGAAGACGGCACCGCTAAGGTCACGGACTTCGGCGTGGCAAAAATCGTTTCCCAGCAAATGACGCAGGCCGGGACCATCATGGGCACGCCCAGCTACATGTCGCCGGAGCAGGTGCAGGGCGGCAATATTTCAGGGCGCGCGGATCAGTTTTCGCTAGCGGTGATCGCTTATGAAGTGCTGACGGGCGAGAAGCCGTTTACGGCGGATTACCTGCCGACGCTGTTGTTCAAAATTGTGCGCGAGGAGCCGGCACCACCGCAGCGTGTGAATGGCACGTTGTCGGCGGACGTCGAGACGGTGCTGCGGCGGGCGCTCTCAAAAAATCCGGCGGATCGCTACGATACGTGCGTGGATTTCGTCAACGCGTTGGCGGTGGCGTGCAATGCTTGCGGGAACTGGGTTCCGCTGCCGCGCGGGGTCAGCCACAACATGCCTACGGCGGGATCGGGCGACGGGGTGGGCGGAACAATGGCGTCGACGGTGGCAGAAAATCTGGCGGAAACGATAGCGGCTCCGCGCTCGGTTACGCCCGCGCCTCCCGTGGTGGAGAAGCGGCCTTTGCCGCCCACCGAAGACATGCGGCTGCCCAAGTTTGAGCGAGCGCCGGTTCGTCAAGCGGCACCGGAGACTCGGCCTCCCCTTCCGCCACCTGCTGCGCCGGTAGTGGTGGCTGCGCCGCCGCCCGCCAAGGCTCGACACACCGGGCGCAACATCATCATTGGAGTGCTGGCGGCGGGCTGGATTGGCGTGACGATTTTCCTGCTGTGGCCAAAGACGCAGCCGGCGGCTCCGACGGCACCATTAGTGGTGGATTCCGTGGTTCCCTCCACGTCTGCACCGAACCCTGCACCTGTGCCGCCCGTTGTGGAGCCTGCTCCGGCAGCGGTGGCAACGAAAGCCGCACCACCGAAATCTCCTCCGGGTCCGACGGAGGCTTCCTTTGAGTTGACCACGACGCCGACCGGCGCGGAGGCAACCTTCGACGGGAACGCGGAACTGAAGTGCACCACTCCTTGCAACTTGAATCTGGCCATGGGGCGGCACACGCTGCTGGTGAAAAACGCGGGCTATCGCGAAGCGCAGCGGGTGTTCAACTTGCCGAGCGACCCCGGGCTCATCGTGAATCTCGAAGCCACCCTGGGCACGTTGAGTCTGGTGACCAATCCAGCCGGGCTCACGGTGATCATCGACGGCCAGGAGCAGACGCGCAAGACCCCGGCTAATTTCGCGTTGGCGGTGGGCGAGCATCGAGTGCAGGTGCTGCGCGGGTCTGAAAAGCAGGAGTTCACGGCGCAGATTCGTGATAACGTCGTCAGCCAGAAGAATATTGACTGGGGCCCGTAGGCCGCGCGGAGGCGGTCATTTCACGGGCTGTCCGTGAGCATCATACCGCCGCACCTTGGTAATACGCATGGCCCCGCCGATCAGGTCCCATTCGGTCACGGTGCAGGACCGCGGTGGGACCCGGGAAGGCGGCTTAGGCTCGAACTCGAAATCCTGTTCGTGAATGAGGAGCAGGCGATTGTTCACGACGCGGTAACGTTCTGCTTTTCCTTCTCCCGTATTTGGACAGCCCCCCATAGCGCCGCCGAAGTAGCGCCTGCTGATCTCGTGCTTCTCCGGGTCGAAGTGAATGTCTGCCGCGCCCCAGCAAGTTTCGCCGATCTCCGAGGCTGTATCCCCGTATTTGGAAGTTACTGCGTCTGAACCACAGCGCAACTCGTGTGTAAACTCGTTCTGGATGAAGATACCGGAACGCGGATCGTAGACCCAGTACGACCTAATTTCCCCGCCGGTGCCGGAAAACTCCGTTTCGACGGAAAAATCGAGATATCCGTCGAAATTGAGATCTTCAGCCTGGAAGGAGTAGCTAAAACGAATGGGCTGGTCCGCCGCGATTGGTAGCACCTGAAGCTGCTTTCCGTCTTTGCAGCGCGCCACCTCAATCTCGCCAGCGCGAGTTTCGTCGATTGGCTCACGTAAAATTCCGCCTTGGATCTGCCAGAGGGGACGAACCGTGATGCGGAACGCTGGTCCGCCGGATTTTACGGACAACTTGAAAGAGAGCGGTTCGTTCGACTCAGATGACTCTGCCCCGTTGGGGGGACCGGCCGGGAGACCGTCACATACATCTGCCCAGAGCGCCGGCATCCCGCAGAGGAGGAGTATAAACAATCGCCGCCACATTTAAATGCACCTCACTGGGCGCGCCGCTGCAAACAGCGACTGAAGGAAGTATAGCAATAGCAGTCCCGAAAGCTTTCCACACAATTGAGACTGCGCCGCACCTTCTCCGACCCCCGCGTGTTTGGCAAGGGGTACTTCGTGACACGCTCAGCGGCTCGCGCAGTCATGATGCGCACAAACTCCGGGTAGCGCTAGGGTGAGTGGGGCCCGTCGAGCTGCTTTCGCGTCGCGAACGGATCGCTTATTCGTGAACTGACGTATCGAGGAAAGCGCGCAGACGATGGCTGCGCGAGGGGTGGCGGAGCTTGCGCAGCGCCTTGGCTTCAATCTGACGGATGCGCTCGCGCGTGACCGCGAAGTGCTGGCCGACTTCTTCGAGCGTATGTTCGCTGCCATCCTGCAGGCCGAAGCGCATCTTCACGATTTTCTCTTCGCGCGGGCTAAGGGTCTTGAGAACCTCGGCGGTTTGCTCGCGCAGGTTTAAGTTGATGACGGCTTCGGACGGCGACACTACGCGGCGATCGATGATGAAATCGCCTAGGTGCGATTCTTCTTCCTCGCCCGACCGGAGTTTCGAGCGAAATCGGTTCCTGGGCGATGCGTAACACCTTGCGCACTTTGCCCACGGGCAGATCCATTTTGAGGGCCAGCTCTTCGGTGGTAGGCTCGCGTCCCAGATCCTGCTGCAACTGGCGCTGCATGCGCACCAGCTTGTTGATGGTTTCGATCATGTGCACCGGAATGCGAATGGTGCGGGCCTGATCGGCGATGGCGCGAGTGATGGCTTGGCGCACCCACCAAGTGGCGTAGGTAGAGAATTTGTATCCGCGCAAATAGTCAAACTTGTCGACGGCCTTCATCAGGCCGATGTTGCCTTCCTGGATGAGGTCCAGGAATTGCAGACCGCGATTGGTGTAACGTTTGGCGATCGAGACCACCAGGCGCAGGTTGGCTTCGATTAATTGTTTCTTGGCAATCTCGGCTTCTTGCTCGCCGCGTTCGACGATCTGCAGAGTGCGGCGGAGCTCAGTGGCGGTGGCGCCGGATTCTTCTTCGAGCTGCTGAATGCGCTGGCTGAGCTGTTTGAGCTCCTTGCGGAGGACACTGGAGGCGCCATTGGCCCCGTTGGCGGGAGTTTCAAGTTTCCGTTGCAGGCGCGCGATCTCGCGCTCGATGGGCCGCAATTGTTCCACCACTTCGCGCAGGTTCCGGGCCAGGGCGCGGCGGGTGCCAGAGGTAAATTGAATGCCGCGGATCAGGCGCGAGATCACCACCATGGTGCGGGCCAGCCCCCAGCGCAGCGTCCGGTGCATCTTGGGCTTCATGCTGCGCGAGATGGCTTGCAGCTTCTGGCGGAATTGCTGAGCCTTGCGGTAGTTCTTATCGATTTCAGCGATGACGGCGAGGAGTTCTTCGGCGCGTTCGGGGAGGACTTCGTCGGCGACCACCAGGTCCGGCATGATCAGCACGTCGCGGATCACGGTGGGATCTTCGCGCAGCATCTCCGGCATGGCCAGGATTTCGCGAATCACCAGGGCCGAGCGGGAGATGGCTTTGCGTACGGCGGCCTGCCCGCGCTCGATGCGCTTGGCGAGTTCGATTTCACCTTCGCGCGTGAGCAGCGGCACCGATCCCATCTCGCGCAGGTACATACGCACGGGATCGTTAGTCTTGTCGTTGAGTTCCTGAACCAGGTCTAACTCGCCGGGTTCTTCGGCTTCTTCCGTTTTTTTGTCGAACTCGGCTTTGGGTTCTTCGAGGATCTCGACGCCGGCAGTGTCGAGCTCCGTGAGCAGGTCGTCGAGTTCGCGACCGCCCGGGTAGTCTTCGGCGAGCAGGTCGTTGACTTCGTCATACAGCACGTAGCCCTTCTGCTTGCCCGCGCTCATGAGCTGCTTCATCCGTCCGAATTTTTCGCTGCCTGCCACGCTTACTTGAACCCCATCACTCGCGAATCCGATTGCATGAACTCACGTACGCGGTAGCCACCAGTGTACAACACCATCCCACCGCATCCTTTGCACTCTCACGTTACCCATCACGCTTGACTTCTTCTTCCAAGCGTTGTAACTCTGCGGTCCAATGAAGCGCTTCTTCAGACCGGCCTTCGCGGCCCGCGGTCTTCACGCGAGCGCGCAATTCATCGAGCTGGCTGCGCTGGAAATTTGCTTGCAACCGCCGCAGGCAGGCGTCGGCCTGGGCCAAAGACTCTGTGTCATCTCCTATCTCATCGGCTGCGGCAATGTCGTGCAGTAGGGTGCGTCCAGCGTCGCTCAAACGGGCGTCGAGAGCGGCAAAATTGACCGGGCCGGCTTCCGCCATTTGGCGTAAGGTATCAAGGACTTCACGACTGACGAAGCCCGCGGTCAACTGGACCGGGAGGCGGGGCAGAATCTGCCGGCGCGTCTCCTCGCTGGAGAGCAGCGTATTTAATAGAATCCGTTCCAGGGCCGGGATCTGGACCGCCGTCCGCTTAGGCTGCGGGGCTGCGATTTGGCCGGGCGCGTGGCGCTCCGTCGCGGCCTTCTTGAATTGTTCGAGGACCAGGCCGGGTTCGACCCCTAAGTAACCCGCGAGATCGCTGGCGACGGCGGCACGCTCGAGCTTGTCGGAGATTTTCTGCACGGCGGGCAGCAAAAACTTGAAGGCATCCATGCGGCCATCGGCTCCGCGCATGTCGAATTTTCCGCGGGCGCGGTCGGCGAGCCAGTGGAAGTAGCTGCTGGCGCTATCGAGTTGCGCCGAGATAGGCGTCGGGGCCAAACTGTTTCACATATTCATAAGGATCGAGCTTGGCATGCGTGGCGTCGCCGGCGCCTCCGCCGAAGGCGAGCACTTTCACGTGCAGACCTTCATCGAGCAGAAGCTGAATGGCGCGCTCGGCTGCGTTCGCTCCGGCGTCGTCGGGATCGAAATTGACCACCACGGTATCGGCGTGGCGATGAACGGCGCGAACTTGCGTGTTGGTCAGGGCGGTGCCGCAACTGGCCACTACTTCTTTCACTCCCGCTGCAAAAACCCCTATGACATCCATGTAGCCTTCGACCAGCACGGCGCGGTTGGATTTCCGCATGGCATCGCGCGCGTGATGCAGGTTATACAAGGTGGATGTCTTGCGGTAGATGGGCGTTTCGGGGGAATTCAAATATTTCGGCTGATCGTCGGGGCGCATGGCTCTCGCGCCGAACGCGATCACTTTTCCGGATTCGTTGTGGATGGGAAACATCAGGCGGCCGCGAAAGGCGTCGAAGTGTCCCGTGCCTTCGTTACGACGCCGGACTAAGCCTGAGGCTTCCATTTGTTCCGCTGAAAACCGCTCCTCTTGTAGCTTCCGCGTTAAAGCTTGGCCTTGCGGATCGGAATAGCCCAGCTCAAAGGTTTCGATGAGGTCCTGCGCTCACGCCGCGCTGGTCGAGGTAGGCGCGCGCTTCGCCGCCTTGCGGGCCGTGCAATGCTGCTCGATACATTTTGAGGGCGATGGTGTGCATCTCATGCAGCGCGCCGCGCAATTTCGAATCTGCATCGGAATACTCGGGGCGCTGCGGCATGGGGATGCCGTGGCGTTCGGAAAGTAGTTTGAGAGTCTCGGGGAAAGTGAGGCCGTCGACCTCCATGACGAACTTCAGGACGTCACCGCCCGCGCCGCAGCCGAAGCATTTATAGAACTGGCGGGACTGGTTGACGTTGAAGGACGGAGTTTTTTCCTGATGGAACGGGCACAGGCCCAGGTAGCGGCCGGTGGCGCCAACGCGGCGCAAGCGCACGTACTCGCCGACCACCTTGACGATGTCGATGGAAGATTTTAGTTGCTCGACAAAGTCCATTGCAGATTCCCAGAGTAGCGCGAGTTCGCCCAGGAGGCCGAACGCAGACCGGAGGCTTGCCCCACAGTGCCGAAACAATTACGTGTTAAAATGTTTTCGTGATTCCGGCCGCCACGCAGCGCAGTTCGCTGGAGCAAGTACAAGAATTCCGCGAAAGCACGGCACGCAAGCTGCGCGATTTGCGGTGTCCGGTGCATGGGCAGACTCCGCGGCTGCGCTTCCAGGGGTCCACGTTGCGCGAGGTCACCATTCAGATGAGCGGGTGCTGCGACACACTGCTGGGCCTGGCAAATCAGAAAATCGCCGATCGCGCCTGACTAGGCGGTGTATTCGAGCACCAGCGCAGTGATGTCGTCGCGAATATTGCCGCCTTCGACAAACTGATTCACAGCTTCGAGGAGCGCCGCGTGCAATCCCGTTGCATCCAGGGCGGCGTTTTCGCGCAAGCATTTGCGAAGCCGCTCGGTGTCGAAGAAGGCGCCATCGGAGCCTTCGGCTTCGGTGAGGCCATCGCTATAGATCACTAATTTGTCGCCGGGAATTAATTGGCGCTGCAGCATTTGAAACGGGGCGTCTTCGAGCATCCCTACTGGCATCGAAGTGGTATTCAGCGTTTGCAGGCGTCCGTCGGGGCTCACCAGAAAGGGAGCGCAATGGCCGGCGTTGCTGTAGCTCAGGAGGCCCGACGATTCGAGAATGCAGTAGAACACCGTCGCATATTTCTCACCGCGCGTGCGCTGCAACAGGAATTCATTGAGGCGGGCCATGCGCGGGGCGATGTGTTCGGGATCGCCCGATGCCATCAGGAAGGTGCCTTGCAGCAAACTGGCAAGCAGCGCGGAACCTACGCCTTTACCGGAGACATCGGCTACCACCGCGGTCCAGGATGTGGGCGAATTCTCACGCACGTCGAAATAATCGCCGCCCACTTGAGTGGAGGGTGAACTGGAACCGGCGGCGCGGAACCAGCCGGTCTGCGGCATCGCGGGCGGCTGCAGACCCTGTTGAATTTCGCGGGCCAGGCGCAGTTCGTCTTCCATGCGGAGCTTGCCACGCTCCTCTTCGATAAGGCGGGCGTTTTCTAAAATGGTGGAGGCTTCGATGGCTAGCGTCTGCAGCAACTCGCGATTGCCGGAGGAAAGGTCGGCGGGCGACACGCGCGAGTCCATGTAGATCAGGCCGACGGTGTCTTCCATGGCGCTGACGGCGCGGGTGTCGTCGGGGGCGCCGCTGCGCAGGCGAATCAAGGGCAGGCACACCACGCTGCGCAGTTCCAGTTGCGCCACCGTCATCTCCGGACGAACGCCCTGCTCTTCGAAGGGATCGAAGGTCATCGAAAGTAGATCGCGGCGCGAAGCCAGGGCGCGGCGGATCAGATGCCGGGGAACGCGCAATTCGTCCGCTTCTAACTCACCGCCAGCGCTGTCACGGGCAACGGCGACATCCAGGTCGGCATTCTTGTCGCCTTCCGGGCGCAACAGCAGGAAGCCGCGCTCGCAACCGGTGACGGCCAGCGCCGCGTCGACCACCGCTGTCAATACTTCTTTGGTGGAAAGCGAATTTTGCAGCGCGCGCGCCACTTCCACCAGCGAACGCAGCTTGACCAAATTGTCGGCTCCGTGATCTTCGACGACGGAGCGGGAGCTGGACCCGAATTGTTCGAGCAGGCGCTGGATATCTTGCTTCTCGACGGAGAACGTGAGCTGGTAGGAATCACGAACACCGAATTCGATGCGATCGGAATTCTGCAGGACGTGGCGCGCGACCTGCTTGCCGTTCACCCAGGTGCCGTGGCGGCTATTGAGATCCTCGATTACGTATTTGCCGTTTTCGAAAACAATGCGGCTATGATTTCGCGAGGTGCGATTATCGCGCAGCACCAGA
>CAVVZG010000122.1:0-6391 GCA_963752205.1 Bryobacterales bacterium
GATGTATTGCTTGGGCACCTCCTTTTACAATTTGCGCAGGCGGTCCGCGGCGGCTTCGAGGGTCGCGGGTTTCTTGGGGAAGCAGAAGCGGATCATTTGATCGCCGTCGTGCGGGTTGGAGAAAAAACAGGACCCCGGGACGGCGGAAACACCAATCGTTTCCACTAAATAGCGCGCGAATATCATGTCGTTCTTGAAGCCGAAACCGGAGATGTCGGTCATCACGTAGTAGGCGCCTTCGGGGCGGTAACAGCGGAAACCGACGGGGGTGAGCATGTCGATCATGGCGGTGCAGCGCTCATTATATTTTTCGGCGAGGTCGGTGTAATAGGAGTCCGGAAGTCCTAGTGCCGTCACGCCGGCGATCTGCAGGGGGTGGGCTGCGCCTACGGTAAGGAAGTCGTGGACTTTGCGGATGGAGTCGGTCAGATCGGGGCTGGCGAGCACCCAGCCGACGCGCCAGCCGGTTACGGAGTACGTCTTGCTGAGGCTGTTGATCAGGATGGTGCGGTCGCGCATGCCGGGGAGTTGGATCATCGGGATGTGCTGCGCGCCGCCGTAGAGAATGTGTTCGTAGATTTCGTCGGTGATGCAAAGGGCATCGAATTCCTGGCAGAGTTCGGCGATGAAGGTCAGTTCTTCGCGATTGAAGACGCGGCCGGTGGGGTTGTTGGGCGAGTTCAGGATGATGGCTTTGGTGCGCTTGGAAAACGCGCGGCGGAGCTCGTCGCGATCGAAGGTCCAGTCGGGCGGGCGCAGCGCTACCAGCTTGCGGGTGCAGCCGCACAGGACGGAATCGGGGCCGTAGTTTTCGTAGAAGGGTTCGAAGACTACTAACTCATCACCGGGGTTAGTGACTCCGGTCAGGGACGCGATCATGCCTTCGGTGGCTCCGCAGACGACGGTGATTTCGCGCTCGGGGTCGAAGTCGAGCTGATAATGGCGGCGGTATTTGGCGGCGATGGCGTCGCGAAAGGGCTTCGCGCCCCAGGTGATGGAGTATTGATTGATGTCGGCTTCGATAGCTTCGATGGCGGCGCGCTTGAGGATCTCGGGGGCGGGGAAATCGGGGTAGCCTTGCGCCAGGTTGACGGCGTTGTATTGGAACGCCAGACGGGTCATCTCGCGGATGACGCTTTCGTTGAGTCCGGCGGCACGTTCGCTGCGGAAGCGCAGGCGAACGTCAGGGGGCGCCGGTGGCGCGAGAACTTTTTCTTCGCTGATCGATTCCATTTGAATAGGATACCCGGTTGGTGGGAGCGGGGGGCTTTTCGTTGGCGTACAACTGGCGATAGATGTCGGCGTTGCGCAGGACGATCTGGATGTACTCGCGGGTCTGCGTGAAGGGCACGGTTTCGACAAACTCGGCGGCCTCGCGGAACTCGCCCCAGGTGGACCAGGTTTTCGCACGGCTGAGGCCGGCGTTGTAGGCGGCGAGGGCGGCTTCCCAACGGCCCTCCAGGCTGTCGGCTACCGACTTCAAGTAGAACGAGCCCAACTTTAGGTTCACTTGTGGTTGGAACAGACTGGCTGTTGAATAAGGTTTGAGGCGCAACTGGCGGCTGAGTTCGCGGCCGGTCGAGGGCATGATTTGCGTGAGGCCGCGGGCGCTGGACTCGGAGACGGCTTTAGGGTTGAACTCGGATTCCTGGCGCGCCAGGGCGGCGAAGAGGAACGGGTCCAAGTTGTTTTGGCGGGCGAAGCGTTCGAAGTCCGCGCGATAGGGGAGCGGGAACGCTAGCTTCCAGAATTCGTCGGGGGCGGAGTCGATGCGTAGGTACAGGTAGTCGGGCGCGTAGCGCTTCAGGTAGCGCATGGCCTTGTCGGGCTGCGAGTGGCGGTCGGCCATGGTGGCGAGTTCCAGGCCCATGACGTGCGGCTGATCCTCGTTCTGTGCGGCGTAGCGGAGTTCGGTTTCGGCCCAATCATCGAGTCCGGCGGAGGCTAATAAGCGGGCGCGTTCCAGGCGAAGTTTTGCGGTGGCGTTGGGTTCGAAATTGCGCACACGCGCGCGCGTGTTGAACGCGACCGTACGCAGGAAATCGCTAACGGGCGCGGAGGGTGCAGCAGCGGTAGCAGGCAAGGCGGCTAGGCGTTCGCGGGCGAGGCCGGTGTAAAAGTAGTTGGGATACTCGCGGACGATCTCGCTGTAATAAGCGCGGGCGGCGGCGGGATCGTCGGAACCCTCTGCCAAGCGGGCCAGAAAGTAGAGCGCGGCGGACGACTCATCCGAGTTGGGGAACTGACGCAGGTGGTCACGCAGCATCTCGCGCGCATCATCTTTGCGGCGCAGGTAATGGGCCCAGGTGACTTTCCAGTGGCAGCCGGCGGCGCGAGTTTCTTTGGGGAAAGACTCATAACAGGCGCGATAGAGCGGCTCGTAGGCGTCCACTTGATTTTCGATCAGGTAGGAGTTGGCGACGGCGAGGAGGGCTTCCAGGCGCCACGTGGACGTGGGGTGCAGGCTGGCGAGTTGGTCGAGCACGCCGTTCATGCTGTCGCGATCGTTGGCGCGGCGCGCGCAGAGCAGCAGGTAATACATACGCTCGGCGTCGGCTGCGGGCGATTCGACGACCAGTTCCGCCAAATATTTTTGCGCGGCTTTGGTGTCTTTGGCGTTGTATTGGGCCACGCCAATTTTCACTTGGGCGGTGTCGCGCTCGGGACCCGCCAAGCGCGGCACCAACGCGGTGAGTTCTTTGCGGGCTTTTTCGGTTTGTCCGGCGTCGAGGAGCTTGAGGGCGCGGCCTAGCATGGCGTTGCCCAGGGTCGGCGGATATTTATCCCCGAGCTGCGATTCGAGATTTGCGGCCAGGCCGTCGGCTTCGGTGGCCTCACTGGTGACGGGGTAGCCGTAGTAGACACGCTGCGCGTAGACGGCGGCGCTGACGGGATCGCCGGCCGCAGCGAAGGCTTTGGCCATCGCCAGATCGCCTTGCGGTTGCGGGATCGCGGTGTAATATTTGCGCAGCAACGCCACGGCCGCGGAGGTGTTGCCGGTTTGCTGATAGGCTTGCGCGCCCAATAAGGCGGCCCGTCCGATGAGCGGTGAGGTGGGAGTTTGCGACCACACCGGCTCCAGCGCCGCCGGCACCACCGCGTAGTTGCCGGTGCTGAATTCGGCGGTGGCGCGGAACCATGCGATGTAGTCGCCGAGTTTGGGGAGCTTGCGGTCGAGGCCCTTGAGTATAGCTGCTGCTGCGGCTTCGCGATTCGATTGCAGGGCGGCGACGGCGGATTTGAGTTCGGAGACAGCGTCGCCCTGCGCTGCCAAGGAAACGGTAATGCCGGCGAAGGCCAACGTTGCCAACACCGGAACACGCCAGTTCGCGCGAAACCATTCACGCAGGATCATGTTCTAACCGAATTGTCGCACTGATTGCGGCTGGGGGGAAGGGCTAATGTTGCTTTAGGGTCTTGGGTGCGATCAGGCGCCAGGCCTCGCGAATGTGTTCGGCTAGTTGGTCGTCGCCGATCGCACTCAGTTCGATGCCGATCCAGCCGCGGGGGCCTACGTAAGGCGGCTTGAAATACGCCGTGGGCGCGGTGTGGATCAGGAGCTCCTGCAAACCAGGCGGCGCGGGGAGCCACACGGCGACGTGTCCATCGTTATGGTGGTTGTTCGCGAACATGGCGTAGACTTTTTTGCGGACGAAGAAGGTGGGTTCACCGTGCGAGATCTTTTCGGTGGTTTCCGGGAGCGTCATGCAGATGCGGCGGACGCGGCGCAGGTGGTCTTCGCTGTCATTCTTCTTCATTGGGGAAACTCGGGATGGTTACGGACGGCTTCGGCTTGCCATAAGTGACGGCGGTCGTGGGCGGTGATGAGTTCGAGGCGCGCGCCGAGAGGCATTTTAACGAATGCGCGGAGGAGCGGGGGCAATACGGGCATCTGGGTTTTCACGCGCGCGAGGTTGAGGCCGGCGGCGCTTTGCACTAGCGTGCGGAGGTCTTTCGAGACGCGGCGGAACTCGGCTAGCGTGGACTGCGGATCGGATTCCGCAGGTGGCATGTAATTCTTCGGCGCTTTGAATTTGCGTTTGGCGGGAGGCTCCGCGCTGGCTATGAATTTGCGGCTTAGGAAGCCGTAGGTGAAGGGGCCGTCACCGGTGAGCTGGCGCGATTTGCCGTCGGCGATGGCGGCGCGGAGGGGGGCCAGATCTTGGCCGTTGGCAACATTTAAATGGGACAGGCACTGGCCGATCGACCAGCTTGCGGCGTCGGGACGCCAGTTGAATTGTTGATGCGATAGGCCGGCGGCGAGCGACTCGGCGTGGCTTACGTTGGCGTCTATTTCCGTGATGAGCACCGCCAGATCGTTGTTCACTAATTGGCGGGTTCGAGGCGCAGCAGCGCGCCGTCTTCTTCTTCGGTGAGCACGTAGAGGTAGCCGTCGGGGCCCTGGCGGACGTCGCGGATACGTTGGTGGAGGTCGAGAAGCAGGGACTCGCGGCGCAGTTCTTCCATTTTTGAGTTGAAGACCACGCGGTCGAGGCGGCCGGTGCCGGGGATCTCGCCTTGGCGCATGCCGCCGACGAAGATGTTGCCTTTCCAGGCGGGGAAACGGTCACCGGTGTAGAAGGTCATGCCGGAGAGAGCGATGGACGGTATCCACACGACCAGGGGTTCGGTGATGCCTTCGCGCGAGGGCGATTCGGCCAGGCGCGGGCCTTCGTAAGTGCGTCCGTAACTAACCAGCGGCCAGCCGTAGTTGTGGCCGGGCAGGATCAGGTTGATTTCATCGCCGCCGTTGGGGCCGTTCTCGTTGGTGAAGACTGCTCCGGTTTCGGGGTGGATGAAGAGGCCGAGTTGATCGCGATGACCCAGCGAGTAGATTTCCGGTTTGTATCCGGCGCGGCCGACGAAGGGGTTGTCGCTGGGGATGCTGCCGTCTTCGCGCAGGCGCAGAACTTTTCCGTAGTCGCTCATGGGGTCTTGCGCCAGCGTGCCGGTGGCGGCGCCGGTGGTCATGTAGATCAAGCCGTCGCGGGCGAAGGCGATGCGGGAGCCGCCGATGACTGTCGTGGGCTCGCCTACGAAGAGATCTTTCACATCTTTAAGCGCGCCACCATCCAAGCGGCCGCGGGCGAGTGCGGTTGACCACTGGTTGTTGTCGCCGGGCTTGGTGTAGGTGAAATAGACCAGTTTGTTTTCGGCGAACTTAGGGTGTAACACGACGTCGAAGAGTCCGGCGTTTCGCAGATGCTGCACTTTGGGAAGGCCGGAGAGCGGCGTGGGATCGAGCACGCCGTCGCGGACCATGCGTAGGTTGCCGCCGCGCTCGGTAATGAGCATGTTGCCGCCGGGCAGGAAAGCAAGGCTCCAGGGATGGACCAAGCCGCGGGCGACCACGACTACGCGGAGCTTGTGCAGTTCGGCGGTGTCGAAGACGAAAGGACCCGCGCCTAACGGAACGTGCGGGACGCCGATGGGCGGAGCTTGCGCGAAACTAACGGCGGCGATAAAGATTGCTAGACAAGAAGACCGAAGCATGGCTCGATTATATCCACGTCTATATCCACCGGCGCACGCGTGACTGGTAGGCGGCGAACTCGCGTCCGAAGAGCGAAGTGAGGGCGCGTTCCTCGGGTATGATTTGGAAGCGGTCGATGTAGAGGATATATACGGGGACTAGTAGGAAGGGGAAGGGGTTCGATAAATAAATTGCCCAACCGGTCAGGATCACCAGACCACCCAGATACATGGGATTTCGGGTAACGGAATAGATTCCCCAAGTCACCAACGACGAAGACGCTTGGGGCTTCATCGGGTTCACTGTGGTTCTGGCGCGACGGAATGTTGCAACGCCCGAAAAGCCCACGATCAGGCCAGCGGCGACGAATAAAACACCGGCGACACGATGCGCGGGAATCGTTAAGCCCAGGGAGGGTGCGATCCGCGACAGCAGCCACATGAGGACGGCGATGACGAGCGCGACTAACGGCGGTGGGACTTTCAGTTCAAGAGATCGCATAAGGCAAATAGGCTGCGCCGTAGAGGCCGGCGTCTCCGCCCAGCGCAGCGCGCTCGATACGCGGCGGATTTTTGCGGTATATGAAAGAGCGGCGGGAGGCTTCGGCCAGCATGGGTGGTTCGAACAAATCCCAGGCAGCGGTCATGCCGCCTCCTAATAGGTACAGTGGAAAGTTGAAGGTGTTGATGAGCGACGCGAGCAGGGTGCCGAGTGAGACGCCAACGCATTCAAAGATCGCTTGAGCGCGCTCGTTGCCGCCCTTAGCGAGATTGTAGACGTCTTCGGACGACAGGTCGTGGCCCAGATTCATCAGGCGTGCCATGGCGGCGACGGCTGTGGCCGACGCATATTTCTCGACGCATCCGGTGTTGCCGCAGCCGCAGGGATAGCCGTTGGGCGAGATGGTGGTGTGGCCGA
>CAVVZG010000123.1:0-7383 GCA_963752205.1 Bryobacterales bacterium
TCATTAAGAGCTGGGGGCATCTGGGATCGGCAGCGGGGGATTTCGATGAGCCGCACGATATTTTTATTGGCGGCTCCCAGGAGCGCGTGTATGTGGCGGATCGCAAGAATAGCCGCATTCAGGTATTCGATCAGGATGGCACGTTCATTGCGGCGTGGAAGCAGTTTGGACAGCCGAGCTCGGTGTTTGTGAGCAAGGACGACACCATCTATATTGGCGCGGCGTTTCCCGATCCTTCCGCTAAGAAGGGCCAGTTGCGGGGGATTGTCGTGGGGAGCGCGAAGGACGGGTCGCTCAAGGCTTTCATTCCGGATCCGGCGGACCCGGACAAGCTGGATGTGGGGACGACAGCGTCGGGGATTGCGGCAGATGATGCCGGCAGTATTTATGCCGCGGATGTGGCCGCGCACAATTTGCGGAAGTACGTTAAGGTCAAGTGATTCGGTATTATGAAAAGCATTCATGAGTCTTGAGACCGAGTGGTCTGTGGGTGGGAAACGGCTGATCTTCACGGTGGGAACAGGCCGCAACGGTACAGGGTATGTCAGCCATTTGCTTCATGGGCTACCGGGTATTTGCTGCTTGCATGAACCGGACCCGCAGTTCTACACCGTACTGCGCGCGGCACAGTCCGATCCGGCGGTCGCAGAGCGGTTTCTTTGCGAGCAAAAGCTTCCGGCAATCCGCAGCGTTGCGGAGCCGGTTTACTTTGAGACCAGTCATCTGGCGTGCAAAGGGTTCTTAGAACCGTTGCTGGCCCACGGAGTGCCGCTGGATTTAGTTATTCTGCGGCGGGACCCGGTGCTGGTGGCAACCAGTTTGTACTTGTTGGGCACGGTACCGGCTCGTACTCAGCTAGGACTGCAATTTTTGCTGTCTCCCTCCGATCCGGGAGTGCTGCCGCTGGAAAACTGGCAGGAACTGCACGATTGGGCGCTGTGTTATTGGTATTGCCTGGAAATCGAGCGGCGGGCTCAGGTTTATAAAGAACGGCTGGCGCGGCTGGGCGGGCGTCTGCTCGAAACGTCGGTGGGGCTGCTGAAGACAGACCGGGGGCTGGGCGAACTGCTGGCGTTTCTGGATCTGGACGCGGATGCGCTTTCGAACCAGGGCCTGCTCGAGCGCAGAAAAGAAGTGGTGAATGACAAGGCCGAGCATAAGAGCGCGGATCGATCCAAAATGATTGACCCGGCGTTGAAGGCGGCATTGGTGCGCGAGGTGAATGAGAGGGTCGCGCGGCACACATGAAGCTGAGCAGCATCTGTGCTGCCCTGGTTCTGGCAAACGCGGCACAGGCGCAGAATCCACCCGCCGACGTGCGCGGTATTTACGTTTACACAAACGATATTTCGCAGATCAATACCGGGACTGCGAATCAATTGACCGCCTCGTTTAACGTGGCGGGTGTGGATGGAGCGGCGGTAGTGATCGGATGGAATGCCATCAAACGGGGCTGGCCAATTCGATTCGCCAGATGGGGCCGCCGTAAAAAAGCGGTCCTTCCATCTTGACGAAGGCGGGGGCTTCGCCGCCCAGCACCCAAACGTGGATATCAGGCGGTTGTTTTCCTAGCAGCGGGGCGATCTTACCTTCGATGCCTCCGATTTCTACTTTGATCACGTAATGCGTGGCCATGCGTTTCGCGCCGGAGGTCGAGAACGGATCTTCACCTTGCGAGGAGACAGCCAGTTTGACCAGTCGCGGTTTAGGGGTGGAGGCAATCATGGAAACGGTGGTGGGCGTATCGTTGGGTCGAAGGTTCTTCAGCAGCGTCAAGGTCATGCCGTTGGCAACGTCCGGCGGAAATTCCATGCGATCAGAGATGACCTTTTCTTTGCCGTCGTGCTCGGTGTGATGAACTATCACGTTGCCTGAGCTGGTGTCGAAGGACAAGTCGGTGTGATGGCCGAAGGCTGGACCTTTCTGTATGAGGTGATAAGTAAGCAGGCGGAAATTACCCCGCTGGGAGTAGACGGCGGTCTCATCGTGGATCGAGCCGTCTTTGAAGTGGAAGACTAAGTGATTGGTGACGCGATCGCCGGTAGCCAACTGAACGAGGTCGCCTTGGGCAAGCGGGGCGCCATCGATCGCACTTAGCACGAGAAAACCGTGGATCAGGCCTTCCGTGTGGCGCACAGCTACGGGCGCCGGGAATGCTAACGCCGGGAACAAGGCGCCGATCAGGAACTTTAAGATTTTGCTGGAGCAGGTCTGCGGGCGCATCTCCATTTGGCAAGCACTCCAATGGCCGATCGAAGAAGTGGGGGGCAGGAAAGCTGGCACGTATCACCCTGGATTCTATGGTGCAGTTCGTCGGCCTGCTGGACTCGACGGGCACGGTACTGGAAATAAATCAGGTGGCGCTGGACGCCGTTAGGGTAAAACTCTCCGACCTTGAGGGGCGGCCGTTGGACTACTTTCTGGTGGCAGCTTTCGGAGGAGATCAACGCGACCCTCCGGAAGGCAATCGTGCGGGCTTCGCAAGGGGAGTTCGTGCGCTGGGATGCGGAAATTTTCGGACGCTCCGGGGGCACCGAAACGATCATCATCGATGCTTCTCTGTGCCCGGTCAAGGATGAACAAGGCAGCGCCGTGTTCATCACCGCCAACGGACGCGACATTACCGGGAAGAAGGCGCAGGAACGCGAGATTGCGCGGCCGCGACGAAGAGCTGGCGAAGCTGGAAGAACTGAAGACGCAGTTTTTCGCCAACATCAGCCACGAGTTCCGCACGCCGCTGACCGCTGCATAAGGATGCCAAGTATTCCGGCGCAGGCATTGGGCTCGCGATCTGCCAAAAACTCGTCGAGCGAAACGGGGGGGCGTATCTGGGTGGAGTCGGAACCAGGGCAAGGGGCTACCTTTTTCTTAACGCTTCCGCGGGGCGAGCGTTAGGGCGCGTTGATTTATACTGGGCGCTATGGCGCGGTTCGCATCTCTCTTCGCCCTGGCGGCACTTCTTCTGGGGCCATGCGCGCGGGGGCAGTCCGGCGTTGACGCGGCGTTCCAGAAGTTCTTCGCGGCCGATTCTCCGGTTGCGGCGGCGCGCGTCGCCGATGACGTCGAAAAGACTGGTGTCACGTTCGACGAAGCCTGGCGGCGGCTGAAGGCGGGGCGGACCTATGCGGCTCAGCAGAGCGGAGTGGTCATGCTGAAGAATCGCACCGAGGACGGAATTGATCATTCGTACGCTGTCAACGTTCCCGAGGGGTACGATCCGGCGCGGCGCTATCAGGTGCGCTTCCAACTGCACGGAGGCGTGGGCGGACGGCCCGATAATTCGGCGCGGGGCACTGGCGAAATCGGGTCGCTGGCGGGGGCTGAGCAAATCTACGTACTGCCGTACGCGGGGGGAGACACGCCGTGGTGGACCAACGATCAGATTCTGAATTTGAATACCATCGTCGACACGCTAAAACGGACCTATAACGTCGATGAAAACCGCATGGTGGTCTCGGGAGTGTCCGACGGAGCGACGGGTGCCTATTACATTGCAATGCGCGACATTACACCGTTTGCTAGTTTTCTGCCGCTCAATGGATTCATCATGGTGCTCACCAGCGACGAGATCGACGACGGCTTCATGTTCCCCAACAACCTGCGCAACAAGCCGTTGTTCGTGGTGAATGGCGGACGCGACCGGCTGTATCCCACTCACAACGTCGAGCCGTTTACCAAGCACTTGATCAGCAGCGGGGTGGAAATCGAGTATCATCCGCAGCCCGAGGGCGAGCACAATACCAAGTGGTGGCCGGAGGTGAAGGAATCCTTCGAGAAGTTCGCCGCCGAGCATCCGCGCAGTCCGCATCCTGAGAAACTCACCTGGGAGGCGGGGGATAAAGTTCACAATCGGGCGCACTGGCTGGTGATCGATGAATTCGGCGCGGCGGCGGGTGAGGCGAAGGAGCTGCCGGATGCGAATTTGCATTTGACTGGTGTGGTGGTGGCGGGGCGCGCGGACGGCTCGATGTTTCCGCGCTTCAAAGCGGCGGGGCGCGTCGATCTGGTGCGGAAGGGCAATACCGTCGAGGCTGCGACCAACGGAGTCACGGCGTTCACGCTGCTGCTGTCGCCGGACGTATTCGATTTCGACCAGCCCATCAAAGTAATGGCCAACGGGACGCAGGTGTTTAATGCGCGCGTGGAGCGCAGCGTGAAGACATTGCTCAAGTGGGCCGCCGAGGATAATGACCG
Organism: Bryobacterales bacterium; assembly: GCA_963752205.1. GTDB lineage: Bacteria > Acidobacteriota > Terriglobia > Bryobacterales > Bryobacteraceae > Palsa-187. The sequence goes on from CAVVZG010000123.1 coordinate 4,195, forward strand.
CACCATGCTGTACGGTGCTGAGGTCCAGATCAAGCTGACTCGCTGATATATAATCGGAGGCCGTGGCTTACAAGGAGGCGTTATGCTTCGCTATCTTTTGGCGCTGATGCTGGTGCCTTTGCTGCCGTTGCGGGCTCAGATTAAGACGACTCGGGATATCAAAGTCATTTCGAGCGCCGGCGCGCGGGCTTTGGCGGATGCTTGCAGCTCTTGGGCGGAGCAAAACAAGCAGATCGTGGCGATTGCGATTCTGGATTGGGGCGGGAATCTGATTGAGTCGCATGCCATGGAAGGCGCTCCGACAAATGCGATCGATACGGCGCTACTGAAGGCGAAGTCGGCGTTGCGCTGGCGGCGGGCGACATCGGAGACAAACAAGATGGTGCGCAGCGGCGAGAATCTGGCGCCGACGTTCATGCGCGATTTTCCGCAGCCGGGGGCGCTGCCTATTGTTGTCAATGGGCAAGTGATCGGCGCGATGGGAGTGTCCGGGGCGGATGGCGAGAAGTGCGCGCAGGCGGCGATTGACGCGGTATTTAAGGGAGCGAAACAGTGAAGACGATTTTGACGTGTGCGGCGCTGCTGGGCGCGTGGACTGGGCTGGGGCTGGCGCAAACCAATCAGGACCTGCTGAACGACGGCAAGAATACCGAGAACGTCACTACGCAGAGCATGGGCTATGATCGCAAGAGTTACAGCCCGCTCAAGCAGATCAACAAAACGAATATTAAGCGGCTGGTGCCTCTTTGGAACACGAGCCTGATGAACGATCAAGGTGAGTTGTCGGCGCCTACAATTTTCAACGGCGTCATGTATGTAATCAATGGCAAATGGACGTTCGCGATCGACGTCGAGACGGGGCGGCAGATTTGGCGCACGCCGGTGCGGCTGGAGCCGGGGACGGTGCGAGCCGCTTACAACCGGGGCGCGGCGACTATTTTTAATGGCAAGATCTTTCGCGTGACGATCGATAACCACTTGGTCGCGATCGATATGAAGACCGGCGAGCAACTCTGGAATCAGAAATACGCGGAGCAGAAAGAGGGCTTCTATTCGACGGGCGGTCCGATTGTTGCGAATGGCGTGGTGATCTCGGGCGTGGCGGGCGGCGAGTCGACGACGCGCGGGTTCCTGGATGGCTGGGATCCTGAGACGGGCAAGAAATTATGGCGTCACTATACGATTCCGGCTCCCGGCGAGCCGGGGTCGGAGACATGGCCGAAGAACAGTGATGCTTGGACGCAGGGCGGCGGGCCAACTTGGCGGTCGGGGTCGTACGATCCGCAGCTCGATCTCGTTTATTGGGGCACGGGGAATGCGGAGCCTTACGATCCGCGGCCGCGCGAGAATCTGGATAGCTTGTATACCAACAGCGTGCTGGCGATTCGACCGAAGACCGGCGAGATGGTGTGCTACTACCAGTACACGCCCAACGATGTTTACGATGTGGACGCAACCGACGAGCAAGTGCTGGCCGATATCCCGGTGAACGGGCAGATGCGGAAGGTGATGATTCAGGCCAATAAGAATGGCTTCCTGTATGTGCTGGACCGGACCAACTGCAAGCTGATCGCGGCGCATCCGATCGTCAAGGTGAATTGGGCCACACATATCGATATGGCCACGGGCCGGCCGGTGCTGACCGATATCCAAAAGCGTTTTCTGGCGGGCGAAGAAGTGGAGATCTGGCCGTCGCGGGGGACCAATGCGGTGCCGATTGCGTTCAATCCGACGACGGGTTTGATCTACGCGAGCACGTGGAATGTTCCGCGCATTCAGAAGCTTGCCGCGCCGAAGCCGACGGTGATTGGCGGGCAGTCCACGGGGGTGGAAGCGCGGAATCCGGATACGAATCCGGGGGATGTTCTGGGGCATTTTGCGGCGATTAATCCGCTGACGGGCGAGAAGAAATGGGAAGTTCCATTGACCGAAGTGCCCAGCGCGGCGGGTATGCTGGCGACGGGCGGCGGAATCGTATTCACGGGCAAGATCACTGGGGAATTTGTGGCGCTCGACCAGGACACGGGCAAGACGCTGTGGCAATTCAAGACGGGATCGAGCGTGAATTCTACGGCCATCACTTACACGCACAAGGGGCGGCAGTACGTGACCATCGCTTCGGGGCTGGGCGGGATTCTGGCTACGCGCTATGGGTCGCGTATCGTGCCGACGGGCGGGTCGGTGTGGACCTTTGCGCTGCTGCCGGAGTAGCGGTCAACTGCGGCCACGGACGCGGTCTAGCTCACGGCGGTCGCGTTTCGACGGCTTGCCGGCATCGGGATGCGGCATGGCTTTGCGTTCTTCCGCTACCTTCTGGCGCAGCTCGCGGCTGGCGTCGGTCTCGCGGTAGAGGGTCTGCGCTACCGCTGCTGGGCCGCGGGTCTCGCTGGGCCTTGGCCGGTAGGGTACTGTCATCGCCGTGCTCTCGCTGTGCCGCCACGCTCGCCGAAGCCGCGGCCGAGTTGCAGTCTTTCGCGCGACTAGTGACCGAACTACAGCAAGAACCGGGTAGCCGAGAGCGGCCGTTATTGAAAGAGCTGGCTGCCTTGGTGCCACGAGTAAAGGCTTTGCCCCCGAGGTTAAACCGGGTAGAACGTTTGTTGGCGGCTGCGAGTGCATTTTACTTGGGATGGTGCGCGGCCGGACCAAGGCCCGGCTATCCGGCGCCCGGTTACGCGATAGACGCCTGGTCGCCTGGTCCAGCCCTATTAGCGTTCGAGGGCTAAGACGCCGATACGCAGCGAGGAACGAAGGAAAGCAGATTGTCATGGCCAGTCTTTTTACAGCTCTAGGAACGGCAGCCAGTTCCCTGGATGTGATCCAACAGGCAATCGGCGTTGTTCAGAACAATGTCACGAACGCGACCACACCCGGCTATGTGACACAAACCTTGCAATTGGCCTCCCGACCGTTCGATCCTTCCGGGAATCTTTGGGGCGGCGTGGAATCTACGGGAGTGCAGAGTTCCCGTGATGTCTTTGCGGAGCAATCCGTCTGGAGTGCCAACGAGCAATCCGGGTTTTCGAGCCAGCAATCGGCTAGCCTCAACCAGTTGCAGCAGACTTTTAATGTTTCGGGGCAAAGTGGCATTCCCGGTGCTCTGAGTACCCTCTATTCGGCCTTCTCAGCCTGGAGCGCGAGTCCGTCTGATACAACAGCTCAACAAAAGGTGATTACCGAGCGATGTGA
>CAVVZG010000124.1:0-6048 GCA_963752205.1 Bryobacterales bacterium
GCCCGGTCCCGCAGGGGCGCCAGGCGGACCTTTACCACGTTGAGCCGGTAGTAGAGATCCCGCCGGAACGTGCCTTTTTCTACTTCTTTAGCCAAGTCGCGGTTGGTCGCGGCGATAATACGGAAATCCGAACGCCTGGTTCCCAGAGAACCGACCGGGCGGAATTCCTTCTCCTGTAAAACCCGCAACAACTTGGCCTGCAACTCGAGAGGCAGCTCGCCGATCTCATCGAAGAACGCCGTGCCGCCGTTTGCGGCCTCGAGCAGTCCAACCTTAGTGTAAGCCGCGCCGGTGAAGGCGCCTTTCGCATGCCCGAAGAGTTCGCTCTCCATAAGCGGACCCACTAACGAAGAACAATCGATCGTGACGAAGGGCTCCTGCGAAGCCGCCTTGCTATGGATCATGCGGGCAACCACCTCTTTACCCGTTCCGGTCTCGCCCAATATCAGCACCGGCCAGCGGCCCTGCCCCAGTAGGCCGATCTTCTCTCGGACCTCGCGGGTCCACTGCGAGCGGCCCACCAGAACGTGCCGGGTATCATCCGCGGTCTGCATCATTTCCCCTCCATGCCTTTTCTGCTCTTGAAAAGGTATAGTGCGGCGCGCGGACCAAAACTCTACATTCAAATTTCAAAGAACTGACAATTTTTACCGGAAGTGTCCGACCGACTCCAGCGAAGCTCGCCTACTTTATCGTGGGAGCCAACCCTGGCAGCGTGTATCGAACGTCTACAAACACCATATTGGTTTGTGCGCTCGCCGGCTGCCCAGCCGCGACGTACCAAGGGCTGCGGAACACGTAGGAATACTGGGTCATCAGCGAAACGGCTCCGTACTTGGCGTCTTTCCACAACGTCTGTGTCAGCCCCAGGGTAATCTCCTGAATCGAACGATTCTGCCCGTTGGACGAACCCGTGTAACCGTAGCCCACCTGTGCCGAGTTCGCCGGATCGATCGCCGTGTCGCGGGCGATATACACGCCGCCGTAATAGCCGTAGAGCAACGATTTCTTCACTTGCACTTCGAAACCGGAGACGGTTGAAGCAGCATGCACCAAGGATGGCCGCCCGTCGCCGCGAATGATCATATCCGGCGCCTGGCCGAAGATGTAGCGCCCGCCGCCGTCGCTGTAATAGTTATTGGTTACCAGGCGCGCGTTGCGGAAAATCTCCACGTTAAAGTTGGCTTGCACGCCGCCGCCGGTAGCCTCGAAAGAGCTCAGCTTGGCCGGATCGTAGACTTTCATCGTGCGCAAGACCCCGCCGATCTCGGCATGGACGTTTCTCTTCCCCGGCGCGTGGCCGTCCCAAGCGATCTTCGCAATGATGTCTGGATGCAATCCGGGAACCGACAGCGTTGTATTGCCGTTATCGAGCTGATTTGCGTAGGCCGACGCCAATCCCGACGGAAGAGTTACCAGGCCGCCACCCGACGAGCCGCCGATGTACTGTTCGGGGTTCTCCAAGGACACACCCATGGCCCAAGCGTCGCTGGCATGATATACCGCGCGAAACTGCGGAACGCGGCCCCAGACCAACCCAGCTTGATAGTTCACATCGATGTTCTGGGTATAGAAGAGGTCGCCCGGGAGCGGCGAAATGCCTTTGCGCCCCGGGGTGAGCATGCTCCAGGATTGTCCTGCCAGCACCTCCAGCTTTTTGCGCCGGACATCCAGCCAGTACAGGCGCAGACGAAGGCTGTCGCTGTTGCTGCTGACCGCGCCATTGGCGGGAAGAAATCCAAGGAAATCCGATTCGAGGTAGCCCAATACGATGCTGTCGCCGACTTTCGTGTCGACGCGTAGGCCGACACGTGAGTTCTGCGCGCTGAGCCGGCTCTCGGTTAAATTACCGTTGGTGGCATTCGAGTAGGGAATGCTGCCGAAGTTGGTGCCGATCCCAGATCCCGGATTGGTCGAGCGATTCACGCTGGTGAAATCCGCGAAGCCGATGGGCGTAATGAACGCTGATCCCAAGGCCCAAGAGAGCGGTGCCGTTGCCGCGGGGGCTGCCGGTTTGTCAGGCAGAATGAACTCAGGCGCAGGGGTCGCAGGTGAAGCGCTGGCAGTTGTCAACGAGACCGTGCGCGTCGAAGCGCTTTGGTTCGCCACGACTCCGCGAAGTATTTTTGTGAGTTCCTGGATCTGGGTCTCTTGCGCAGCCACCTTCTCTTGCAACTGGCGCACCAGGTCCTGTTCGGGCACTTGTGCGAAGGCTGCTGTCGCAATGATGAAAGCGAGGAATCTTTTCATGCTCCGTCTATCGACGGCCCTACGGTTTAGTTGCGAGGAGTGCTTCGCGGAAGAAGCCCGGACAGGTTAAGCGCGCCGCGCTGCCGCTAAGATTCCCGCCGCGATGTGCGAGAGCGGTAGTATTTGCTCGGCGGCTCCCATTTCGATCGCGACTTTGGGCATGCCGAATACCACACAGCTGCTTTCATCCTGCGCGATGGTTCTGGCGCCCGCTTCGCGCATTTTGAGCAGGCCCTGCGCTCCGTCGGATCCCATGCCGGTTAAGATCACTCCGATCACGCGCGCGAAGCTCGCCGCCGCCACGGACTGGAACAGAACGTCCACAGCTGGCCGCTGATAATGGACTCGAGGGCCGTCCTTCACCGCCACGCGACAGATCCCATCGGACTTTCGCAACATCATATGAAAGTTACCGGGAGCCACTAACGCCCGGCCCGGCGCCACTAAATCTCCATCGCGCGCCTCCTGCACTTCGATCTTGCATACCGAATTTAAGCGGCTGGCGAAGGACGCGGAAAACAGCGCCGGGATGTGCTGCGCGATTACAATGGGCGGACAGCGCTCCGGCATCTGGGTCAAAACCGCCTCGATGGCCTGCGTTCCGCCGGTGGAAGCGCCAATGGCGATTAGCGTCCCCGAGCCGAATTCGGCTCCCCCGTTCTCGACCGGACTAGTCGGCACTTCTTTAGGTGCGCTATTGGCGGGCCGCACCCGCGATGCGTAGGCCGCGCGGATCTTCTGCGGCAAACTTTCGCTCAGATCGCCCACTGAATACGGGCCGGACGGTTTTGTGAGGACTTCGACGGCGCCGCGACGCATAGCCTCGACGGCAATATCGCAGTTCGATTGCGCTACCGAACTGATGACGATCACGGGCAGCGGCCGGTGCTGCATCAATTTCGTCAGGAATGTCAGGCCGTCCATCCGCGGCATTTCGATATCTAAGGTAATGACGTCGGGGTGAAGCGTCAGTAATTTGTCGCGTGCCACGAAGGGATCGGGCGCTACCCCCACCACTTCCATGTCCGGCTCCCGGCTGATTACTTCGCCTAACAGCCGACGGACCAAGGCGGAGTCGTCGACGATCAGGACCTTGATTTTGCGAAGACTCACTGGCTCTCCCAGCGCAGTTGCAGCCCGATCAAACCCTCCTCCATGCTCAGCCACTGGGTCACGCTTTCACCGGCATAGCCATGCGCTACCAATTGAGGCGCACTCAAATTGAAAATCGCATCGGGATCCAGTTTGCTTAGAGTCGCTCCGCACACCATGTTGGCGAGTTCGCAGAGCACCTCGGCCACAGTTTCTGGACTCAGCTCGCTGGGATCCATCACACCCGAGAAGTTTCCCGCCATCCCCCGCGCACAGCTTTCCTGAATCTGAATGCCGAACCAGCCTGATAGCGCGCCCTCAAACTTCAACTCCGCCGTCAGCACATCTTGGGGAGGAGGACTGGGTTCCAGGGCGTCTTCCGGCGACACGAAGAACATGGTCTCGAGGATTTCGCGCGCCGTTTGTCCCAGCAGGGCCGGTTCCGCTTGGATCTTGATCATTGGATTTTTCCCAACACGCGCTCAATTTCGCTCTGCAACGTTTCGGGAGCAAATGGCTTCGGCAAATACCCGCGGGCGCCCAGTTGCAGCAAACTCTCACGGCGCGCGGCGGTGGCATCGGTCGAAACCACAACAATCGGAGTGGTCTCCGCGCGGCCCGACGCAGCCAACTGCTGGATGAATTCCTCGCCGTTCATGCCTGGCATGTTGATGTCGGTTAGAATCACATCCACCCATTCAACGTCGAGCAGCGCCAACGCATCGTGACCGTCGCTGGCTTCGTACAGTTTCTCAATATCTAATCCAGACAGATCGAACACGCGCCTGATGAAAGCCCGCATTGCTGCTGAGTCGTCTACCACCAACACCCGGTATGCCATTAAGTCCTCCCCACGGCGGCCCGTAGCTCTTGCACTTCACCCGCTCCAGTACTCCACAAAACCTGGCCGCTGCCAACCATCAAGCGGACGGTGCGGGAAACGGCTCCCCCGACCACTTCGCCGTGTACCGCAACGCCCGCCATCCATAAAAGTTTGCGGCAGGCCAGATGATTGCGCTTGCCGATATTAAAGATTCCGTTTGGATCCATTACTTGAGCGCCCCCGATCAGACGCACCGACATTCTTTTCTTCTCCGCGCCCAGCGCGTAAGCCGAATGGAACAATTGCGGGATGCCGGTGTCCGCAAACATATACGGCAAGTTTTTGGCTTTTTGCGGGTCGATCGACGACTCCGGCAGCATCAAATGCAATAGCCCGCCTACGCCTGCCTGCGAATCGTGCACTACCACCGCGATGCAAGATCCCAGTGCATGCGTCACCAGGGTTGCGTCGGCGTCCTTGCTCAACTGGCAGTCGGCAATCCCTACCGTGATCGCTTTCAATGTTTCCTGATCCCTTCACCCGACCCACCCGTGTGACGCTGGTAGATCGCTGGAGCAATAAACCGCAGCCCGTGCTCGATGCCGCTCAAACTCTCGGCGTGTCCGATAAATAAATGCCCGCCTGGATCCAGGAAGTTGGCCATGCGGTTCACCAGGCTTTGCTGAGTCGTCTTATCGAAATAGATCATGACGTTCCGGCACGAGATCAAAGGGAAGGTTCCGGAATGCGTGAAGGATTCGATTAGATTCAAGCGCTGGAATTGAATCATGCGCCGCACCTCGGACCTCACTTGGTAAAAGCCCTGGTAGGTTCCTTGCCCGGGCGATAAATAGCGGGTCCGCCAATGCGGCGGCATGCCTGTCAGGCGATCCGCGGCATAGATGCCCTGGGACGCCGTCGCCAGCGCACGCGTTGAAATATCGGTAGCCAAAATGCGCGCCTGCGTGAGCGCCACGGGGCCCAGCGCATCCAGCAAGGTAAACGCCAGTGAATAAGGTTCCTCGCCGGTGGACGCCGCCGCGCACCAGATGTCTATCTGTCTCCTCTTAACCACCGCCGGAAGAATTTCGTCGCGTAAGAATTGGAAATGCTGTGGCTCGCGAAGGAATGACGTGTAATTGGTGGTCAGAGCGTCGATTAGAGCGATCATAGAGTCGCCCGTTTTGTCCGCCATGACGCTGTCAAGGTACGCGTCGTAATCGCGCAACCCGGACTCCCGCAGCTTTTTCCCCAAACGCGCGGACACAAGAGTCTGCTTGCCCTGCCGCAAGTCGATCCCAGCCTTTTCGTAAATCAGCTTGCGGATCTTCTCAAAAGTGCGATCGGAGAGAGCTCTAGGCTCTTGAACCGCTGCCTCAGGCATGAGCGAAGTCTCCGAAAACCCCGTCCATATCTACGATCAAACCGACGCGGCCATCGCCCAGGATCGCTCCGCCAGCCACACCGGGGAGATCCTTGAACATTGTGCCCAGGTTCTTGATCACCACTTCGTGCTTGCCGATCAGCTCGTCCACCACCAAGCAGAAGCGCTTGCCATGAGCTTCCGCCACCACCACCACGCATTCGGTGAGATCGGTGGAGCGCGGCTTCACGGAGAAACGCTCGTGCAAGCGGACCACGGGAAGCAGATTGCCGCGGATCAGCATCATCTCCTTGCGGCCTTCCACCGTGAAAATGGTTTCCGCACGGGGCTGAAAGATTTCGTGGATCACGAAGATCGGCACGATGAAGCGCTGTTCGCCCACGCCCACCACCAGCCCGTCGATAATGGCCAGCGTCAGCGGCAGCTTGATCACAAACGTTGTGCCGCTCCCCAAGCGGGATTCAATATCCACACGGCCGCGCATTTTCTGAACTTGGCG
>CAVVZG010000125.1:0-16540 GCA_963752205.1 Bryobacterales bacterium
CAAAGTCTGGATCGACATGAGCACCGTGAGCCCCGCCCTTGCCCGCCATCTTGCAGTCAAGGTGCGCGAGAAAGGCTCGGACATGGTCGACGCCCCCGTTTCCGGCAGCGTGATCACCTTGCAGCAAGGAAAACTCTCCGTGATGGTCGGAGGCCGCGCCGAAACTTTCGAGCGCGTCAAGCCCTTGCTCCTCGACATCGGACCCAAAGTAACCCACGTAGGCGACAACGGCCTGGCGCTAGTGATGAAAATCTCCTGTAACTTGAGCCTCGCCGTTCAAATGTTGGCTTTTTCAGAAGGCGTGCTGCTGGCAGAGAAGAGCGGTATCAAACGCGAAGTAGCAGTCGACGTCCTAACCCACAGCGTAATCGGCTCGCCCATGGTGCAATACCGCGGCCCCTTCGTATTGAAGATGCCCGACGAAGCCTGGTTCAACGTAAACATGATGCAGAAGGATATGCTGCTGGCCCTCGAATTAGGCCGCCAAGTAGACGTCCCCCTGCCCACAACCGCCGTAACCAATGAGATGCTAACAGCCGCCCGCGGCATGGGCCTGGCCGAAAAAGATTTCGCGATTCTGTTCGAAGCGCTGGCACGCATGTCGGGCGTTTCCAAAGCTTAGTTTCCGGGAGAATTACTCATGGCAATCAAACATTTCGGATCAATGGCCGTAGATTGGGAGCAGCGCATCAACTTCGATCGCCTCCGCACCGAGCGCCTGGCCCGCGCGAAGTCACTCTTGCAGAAGTCCGAGATGGGCGCGCTCCTGTGCTTCGACATGAACAACGTGCGCTACCTGACCGCGACGCACATCGGCACCTGGGCGCAAGATAAAATCAGCCGCTTCGCGCTACTCGCGCAAAACGACGAACCGATCTTGTGGGACTTCGGCTCCGCCGCCCGCCACCACCAACAGAACTGCCCCTGGCTAGGCGAACGCTCCCGCGCCGGCATCCCGCTCCTGCGCGGCGCCATGTCGCCCGAGATGGGCCGCGCCGAGGACGTAGCGAAAAAAATCAAGACCGAACTAGAAATGCGCGGCCTGCACAACGAGCCCGTCGGCATCGACATCGTCGAGCCGCCCATTCTCTTCGCTCTGCAGAAGCTAGGCATCACCGTAATCGACGGCCAGCAATTGATGTCGGACATCCGCGAGATCAAGACCCAAGACGAGATCCTGCTGCTCAACCACTCCGCCATGATGGTCGACGGCGCTTACCACGAGCTCTACCACGCCATGCGCCCCGGCTTCAAAGAAAACGAAGCGGTGGGCTTAGTGAATAAATACCTCTACGACAACGGCTCCGAATACGTAGAAGGCGTCAACGCCATCTCCGGCGAGCGCTGCAGCCCCCACCCCCACGTATTCTCAGACCGCGCCCTCCGCCCTGGCGACCCCGTCTATTACGACATCCTCCATTCCTACATGGGCTACCGCACTTGCTACTACCGCACCTTCACGGTCGGCTACGCCCCGCAAGGAATGATCGACGCTTACACGCGCTGCCGCGAATACCTCGACGCGGCAATAGCTCTGGTTAAACCGGGCCGTACGACAGCGGAGATCGCCTCCGTCTGGCCCAAAGCGCAGGAGTTCGGATTCCCCAACGAAGAAGCGGCGTTCGCCCTGCAATTCGGCCACGGCATCGGCCTGGCCATCTGGGAAAAGCCCGTCATCAGCCGCCTGGTCTCGATGGAACACGCCCACGTCATCAAGCCCGGCATGGTGTTCGCGCTCGAAACCTTCTGGCCCTCAAAGGACGGCTGGCGCGCCGCGCGCATAGAAGAAGAAATCGTCGTCACCGAAACCGGAGCCGAAGTCATCACCCGCTTCCCCGCCGAAGAATTGCTGGTGGTCGGCAAAAAATATTTCACCGTGCACGGCCCTCTCTCCACTATCCGCGAAGATAACCCCGAGCCCAGCGCTCGCATTCAGCAAATGATCGACGAAGGCGCCCGCGAGCTAGCGGCGCTGAAATAAATTAATAAGAGAAAGAGAACTATGGCTTATAAAAACTTAGAAGAAGCGTTACAGGCAGCCGGGAACCCGGTTAAAATGCTGCGGAATTCGCAGATCGGGCCCTATGCCTTTCCCGTGGTGAAGCATGAATTCACCAACTGGAGAGATGAACAAAGTTCGTGGCGCAACGGCTGCGCGCTATTCGATCAGTCGCATCACATGACCGATCTCTATGTGGAAGGACCCGACGCCCTGAAAGTTTTCTCCGACCTCGGCGTCAACAGCTTTAAAACTTTCAAAGTCAATCAGGCCAAGCAATTCGTGTGCTGCACCCCCGACGGCTACGTCATCGGCGACGCCATCCTGTTCTACCTCGGCGAAAATCAATTCAACCTGGTGGGACGCCCGCCCGCCGCGGATTGGGTTCAGTTCCACATCGAGACCGGCAAGTACAACGCGAAGGTCACTCGCGACCAGCGCTCCGCCGAAGCCCAAGGAATCCGCCTCGCCTACCGCTTCCAGGTACAAGGCCCCAACGCCCTCAAAGTCATGGAGAAGGCGCATCGGCTCCGCGCCCCCCGACATCAAATTCTTCAACATCAGCGACATCACCATCGCCGGCAAAACCGTGCACGCCCTGCGCCACGGCATGGTCGGCCAGCCCGGCTGGGAACTCTACGGCCCCTGGGACGAACGCGACATCGTCCGCGAAGCCATCATCGAAGCTGGTAAGGATCTGGGTATCCGCCAGGTAGGCGCGCGCACCTATCCCACCAGTTGCCTTGAATCCGGTTGGATCCCCTCGCCGCTCCCTGCCATCTACACCGGCGAAAAAACCAAAGCCTTCCGCCAGTGGCTGAAGGGCACCAGCTATCCCGCCAGCGCATCCCTAGGCGGCAGCTTCTACTCCGATAACATCGAAGACTATTACCTGACGCCCTACGACCTGGGCTACGGCAACTTCGTCAAGTTCGACCACGAATTCATTGGCAAAGAAGCGCTCGAGAAAATCGTCAACAACCAGAAGCGCAAAAAAGTAACGCTGGTCTGGAATGGCGAGGACGTCGCCAAAGCCCAGGCCACCATGTTCCACAGCGGCGGCGACCCCGTGAAGTACATCGACATGCCGCTAGCCAACTACGCCACGCTCCCCTACGACAAAGTAGTGAAGGACGGCAAGACCGTCGGCGTCTCCACCTACACCGGCTACACCTATAACGAGCGCGCCATGGTCTCGCTCGCCATGGTCGACGTCGCCTTCGCCGAGCCCGGTACGCAAGTCACGCTGGTATGGGGCGAAGAAGGCGGCGGCTCGACCAAGCCTACCGTCGAGCGCCACAAGCAAGCCGAAATCCGCGCCACGGTAGCTCCAGCTCCGTATGCGGAAGTCGCGCGCGTCGCCTACCGGCCCAAATGAAACTCGCCAATGCGGTAGCGCTGATCACCGGCGGCAGCGCGGGGATTGGCTACTCGATCGCAAAGACGCTCGCCGAAAGCGGAGCACGCGTCGCCATCACCGGACGCGACAAGGGACGCCTGGAGGAAGCCGCGAAGGCTCTGGGCGTCACTCCCATTCAAGCTGACGTCGCCAAAGAAGCCGACGTCGAACGCACCTACCGCGAAGTACTCGCGAAGTTCGGCGACCTCGACATCCTGATTAACAACGCCGGCATCGGCACCTTCAAGCCCTTAGTCGATCTAGAAAAAGCCAACTTCGACGCCATCTTCGCCACCAACGTAACCGGAGCCATGCTGATGGCGCGCGAAGCCGCCAAGATTTTCGTGAAGCGCAACCGCGGAAACATCATCAACATCGCCTCGACAGCCGGCCTGCGCGGAGCCCCCAACGGCACCGCGTATTACGCCAGCAAATTCGCCCTCCGCGGCATGACCGAATGCTGGCGCGCGGAACTGCGCAAAAACAACATCCGCGTGATGCTGGTAAACCCGAGTGAAGTGATCACCAATTTCGCCGCCACCGCCGGCTTCGCTCAAAAAGCCAACGAGAGCAAACTGCGCGGCGAAGAAATCGCCCACGCCGTCAAAGCCATCCTGGAAATGGACGACCGCGGCTTCACCACCGAGCTCTCCGTCTTCGCCACCAACCCCATCGACTAAATTACGGAGCCAGGGCTTTCCCCCGCGTTTCCGGCAAGAGAAACGCCGCGACTGCCATAGTGGCGTAAGCCGCTCCCGCGAAAATCCCAATTGCCTGCCCCAGCGCCATCTTCGCCGACAACACCCCCACCAGCGTCGGAAACAACGCTCCCGTAGCCCGCCCGACATTATAGGCAAACCCCTGCCCCACGCCCCTGACGCGCGTTGGAAAATGCTCCGTGAAAAACGGTCCCATAGCGCTAAAGACGCCCGATGCGAAGAATCCCAATGGGAATCCCAACAGCAACATAGCACCGTTACCGAAAGAAACACTTGTATAGATGACGGCGATCGCCCCCGCCCCAACAGCGAACACCAAAAACGTCATCCGCCGCCCGATGCGATCCGCCAGAATTCCGCCGCTCAGATAGCCGAAGAACGCCCCCGCAATCGACACTGCCAGGTAGCCGGCCGAGTCGAGAACCGATAGATGGCGTTCGGTGCGGAGGAACGTAGGTAGCCAGGTGGTGACCGCGTAATACCCGCCCTGCGCCCCCGTCCCCATCAGCCCTCCGAGCACCGTCACGCGCAGCAGCGGCGGACGGAAGATTTCGAGGAACGAAGGCTTATCGCCGCTTGCCGCCAGCTCCGCGCGCGACTTCAAGTAAATCTCTGGTTCCTGGACGTAACGCCTTACAAAGAAAACCAATACTGCGGGAAGAATACCGATCAGAAACAGCGCGCGCCAGGCGATCGCAGCGGGCATGATCGAAAAGAACAGCGCGTAAAGCAGCGCCGCCGCGCCCCAGCCGACAGCCCACCCCGCCTGCATCACGCCGAGTGCTTTCCCACGATGCTCCGGCCGCATCACCTCTCCCAGCAACACCGCGCCCGCCGCCCATTCTCCTCCGAAGCCGACACCCAGCAGCGCGCGCACCAAAAACAATTGCTGATAATTCTGCGCGACCCCGGACAAAAAGGTGAACACCGCGAACCACGCGATGGCGACTTGCAGGGTTCGCACGCGTCCGTAGCGATCCGCCACCCAGCCAGCGATCCATCCTCCGCCCGCCGACGCCAGCAGCGCCGCCGTGCCCAGGACTCCGGCTTGCCCGCGCGTGATTCCCCAGGTTGCAATCAGCGTGGGGATGACGAAGCTGTACATCTGGACGTCCATCGCGTCCAGCGCCCAGCCGCCGACGCACGCCCCAAACGCGCTGCGTTCCTTAGCTGTGAGTGTCGAGATCCAGCCGAGCGCGCCCGCGTCGCGTGCAGCCAGCATGAACCCTCAAGCCGCGAGAGACTTCCGCACCGTCTCGGCAATCCGCTCGATGCTGGGAATCGCCAGGTCCTCCAGCCGCTCCGCCGCAGGCAGCGGGATATGCGGCGTCGTAATGCGAATCGGCGGCCCATCCAAACTATAGAAGGCTTCGTCGACCACAATCGAAACCAACTCCGCGCCCCATCCGCAAAGCCGCGGATTTTCTTCGACGGTAAACAGGCGGCTAGTGCGCGCCACCGACGCGAGAATGGTTTTGGTATCGATCGGCACCAGTGACCGCACGTCGATTACTTCGACGTTGATCCCGTGTTCGGCTTGCAGTTTCTCGGCCGCGGCTAAAGCGCGCGGAACCATGAGCGCCAGCGCCAGAATAGTGGCGTCTTTCCCCGGGCGCACGATCTTCGCGCTGCCCAAAGTGTCGACGATCTCTCCGTCCTCCACTTCGCCCTTCGCCGCATACAGCCCCTTATGCTCGAAGAAAATCACTGGGTCGGGGTCGCGCACCGCAGCCGCCATCAAACCCACAACGTCGCGCGGGTTCGACGGCGCCACCACCTTCAGCCCCGGAATCATCATGCACCAGTTCTCGACACTCTGGCTGTGCTGCGCGCCGAAGCGTACGGAGCCGCCGTTGCCCGTACGCACCACCAGCGGACACTTCAC
Source organism: Bryobacterales bacterium (assembly GCA_963752205.1). Taxonomy (GTDB): domain Bacteria; phylum Acidobacteriota; class Terriglobia; order Bryobacterales; family Bryobacteraceae; genus Palsa-187. Next base: position 6,003 of record CAVVZG010000125.1, read on the forward strand.
CTGCCCGTTCGTCATATACCGGCTCTTCGAAAATTCGTTCGCGATGTAATCGAAACACACCGCGATGAAATCCGAAAACATGATCTCGGCGATCGGCTTCAGCCCGGTCATCGCCGCGCCCATCGCCGCGCCCAAAATCGCCTGCTCGGAAATCGGCGTATCGCGCACGCGCATCGGCCCGAACTGTTCCAGCAACCCGACCGTCGCCTTGAAAACGCCGCCGGCCTTGGCGATGTCTTCGCCCAGGAACACCACGTCCGAATCGCGAGCCATCTCCTGCGCAATCCCGCGCGCGACGGCGTCGCGATACGTTAATTCCGCCATGCCGAGCCCCCATCCGCGTAAACATCCGTGTAAAGCAAGTCGAGCGAAGAAGGAGGCGCAGCTTTGCACGCTTCCGTGGCCTGATCGACGATGGCTTTCACTTCCGTTTCGATGGCGGTGATTTTTTCCTGCGCCACGCCCGTATCGAGCAGGCGCTGCCGGTAAATCTTAATGGCATCGCGATTCTGCTTCCAATACTCCAGCTCCCCCGCCGGCCGGTATTTCGCTGGATCGGCCCGTGAATGCCCACTATAACGATAGGTTTTGAATTCCAATAGCGACGGCCCGCCGCCCGCGCGCGCTTTATCGATCGCCGTCTTGGCAATGCGATAAACCACATCCGCATCCTGCCCGTCCGCGAGAATCGATTCGAGCCCATAAGCGCTAGCCCGCCCCGCCGCCGGATCCGCCACCGCCGTCACTTCACTATTGAGCGTGTATTCCATGTACAAATTGTTCTCGCAAACAAATACCACCGGCAGCTTCCAGATCACCGCGAAATTCAAGGCCTCGTGGAACGCGCCAATATTGGTAGTGCCGTCGCCGAAGAAGCACACCGAGACATCGCCGGCGTTCTTATACTGCGAGCGCCAAGCCGCCCCGCAAGCAATCGGCAGATGCGCTCCGATGATGGCGTAAGATCCCATCACGCCGTGCTCGACCGACGTCAAATGCATCGAGCCGCCTTTGCCGCGCAGCAGCCCGTTATCGCGCCCCATCAGTTCGCCCAGGACCTTCTCAATCGACACCCCGCGCGCAATCGTATGCGCATGCCCGCGATACGTGCAGAAGCTAAGGTCGCCCTTCTGCATAGCCGCCGCGCACCCCGCTGCAATCGCCTCCTGCCCCAGCGAAAGGTGGCTCGTGCCCTTGACCAGACTCTGCAAAAACAGATCGTAAGCCCGCTGCTCCGCCTCGCGAATCTCCACCTGCAGACGATACAGGCGCAGCCGCAGCGCCTCGTCGATCAATGCCTCGCCCACAACAATAGCCGGTGCCGCAGCCTGAGTAATAGTGTTAGACATGATTAAGACCCCAAACACGGTATTGTAGCAAAGCGGTCATTCCAGACTCCGCCACAAATACCAGCTAGCCACGCTGCGGTAAGGGTGCCAAGCCTGAGCGATGCGTTCCATCTCGTCGGGCTTGGGCAGATCCGCCAGCCCATAAGCTTTTTTCATTGCGGCGCGCACCCCCAAATCGCCCACCGGCAGGACGTTGGGACGCTGCAGAGCGAACATCAGGAACATTTGCACCGTCCACACGCCCACGCCCTTCACTTGCGTCAGGGTTTCGATAATCGCCGCGTCTTCCATCTCCGGGAGGTGTTCGAATTGAATCGTGCCATCCCTCGTGAGCCGCGCAAGCTCGCGAATATAAAGGGTCTTTTGCTTGGACAACCCGACAGAGCGCATTTTCTGCGGGCGCAATTTCAGGACCGCTTCGGGAGTCATGGGGCTCACCTTCACCGCGTCAGCCAGCCGGTTGAAAATCGTCAGCGCCGCGTTTCCGTTCAACTGCTGATAGACGATGGAGCGCACCAGGGTCTGGAAAACAGGGTCCCTATAGCCCACGCGGTAAGGCCCGGCTTTGGCGATGATCGACGCCATCACAGGATCGGCCTTCTTCAAATGATTTATTGCTTTTCGCATGGAACTCTATTTGGCTCCCAAACATCCTACATTGTAAGTATGCAGCGCCTCACTGTGTTCGGTCTAAGTTTGCTGGCCACTGGTGCCGTAGTGATGTTGGCCCAAGACGAGCCCATCCGCGTCGACGTAAACCTGGTGAACATTTTCGCCAGCGTACGCGGCAAGAACAACGCCCTGATCAGCAACCTCGAAAAGAGCGACTTCAGAATCTACGAAGACAGCAAGGAACAGGAGATCAAAAACTTCACGCGCGAGACGGACCTGCCTCTCACGCTGGGCCTGCTCGTCGACACCAGCTCGAGCCAGGAACGCCTGATCGACACCGAGCAGCGCGCCGCGTCGCAATTCTTCTCCAAAGTCATCCGCGAAAAGGATCAAGCTTTCCTGATCCAGTTCGGAGCCGAAGCCGAATTGCTCCAAGACCTGACCAACTCGACGCGCTCCCTGCAAAAAGGCTTGCAGCAGCTGCGCCTCAGCGTCCCCGTCGGCGGCCTCCATCCCGGCCCCGTCCCCACCATGCAAAATCAAGCCGGCACGATTCTTTATGACGCCGTATACCTAGCCGCCAACGACGAACTCAAGCGTGAAGTCGGCCGCAAAGCCATCATCCTGATCACGGACGGCGTTGACACCGGCAGCAAAATCACCCGCGACAAAGCCATCGAGGCTGCCCAAAAAGGCGACGTCATGATTTACAGCATCTTCTATCAGGATCGCGCCGCATACGGCGGAGGCGGCTTCGGAACCATCAGCCTGGGCGGCGGCGGTGGCGAAGGCGAGCTCCGCCGCATGTCATCAGAAACGGGCGGCCAAGTATTCCACGTCGACCGCAGCCATTCGCTAGACGACATCTTCCGCGAGCTACAGGACGAAATGCGCTCGCAATACGCCATCACCTACCAGCCTCCCAGCCCCAAGCGCGACGGCACCTATCACAAGATCGACATCAAGCTAGCCAACAAAGATTACAAACCGCAAGCCCGCAAAGGCTACTACGCCATAGAACCCGAAAACTAAGGCTCAGGATACAGCCACCCCGGATACCGCTCCCGCAGCGGACCGATCTTGCGCCCCACCGCATGGGCGCAGCCCTCTTCCGTCTCCAGCAGCGTAACTTCGAGACCGCAATTTTCCAGGAGCGCCCGAATTTGGCTCGCCGTGCCGCGCCGCGTAGTGAACACCAGATGGCAGCTGGGCCGCAGGATGCGATGGATCTCGTCCATCATATACATCGGGTCGTGAGCTAACGTTTCCAGAACCTCGACGCAAACGATGGTCTTGAAATGCGCACTCGGGTACGGATAGAAATCACGCTCCAGGTCGAAGTGATCCACCTGCCAGATGACGCCGTCCTCTTCGCGCGTCTCAACTTGCCCCGCCTTGCCCGCCGCGCAGCCCCGCACATGCCCGTATCCCAGGCGCGTGTGCAGCAGCGCCGCGATTCCCGCCTGTCCGCCAATTTCGAGGACGTAATCGTCCGCGCCGCCCGCCGGAATCAGGCTGAGAAGTTTGTCGCGTTTCGCCACTACTGTAACAGTGTAGTCACGAAGCGCCTGCGGATAGTGACGCCCAGCAGTCATCCGCAGTTGGGGCAAATTCCGCAACATCCCTCCTAGCCAATTTAACGGCGCCTTGGTTTCAGCAGGATACGGCGAGTCAGCACATGGCGTCCGACGTGCTCAACCGGAAGGCACAGATGAAGAGGCCAAGAACATTTACCTATGCGCCAGTGGTGTTTCTTCTCTCGGTAGCGGCCTTCGGCCAGACCCGTCCGGAGGCGCCCGTGCCGCCCTCGATCACCGCGACGTTCACGGCGGCCAGCAGTAGCTTTGTGGGAGCGGAACGCTGCCAGTCCTGCCACAAAGCCGAATCCCAGCAATTCAATCTCACGCATCACGCGGCCATCAAGCCGGCGAAAGCCGATGCCGTCGTTGGTTGCGAAATGTGCCACGGCCCGGGCAAAGCGCACTCCGACGGCGAAGAAGCTTCGCAAGGCGACGACGCCAAGGCCGCTGCCGCCAGCAAGCTGATCTTTTCTTTCCACGCGAATCCTAAACAGAACGCCGAGCGGTGCCTGGTGTGCCACCAAAGCAGCCGCGATCAGAAGGATTTCGGACATACCAGTCATATTCAGCACGGAGTCGCTTGCGATAGCTGCCATTCGATGCATCTGGTCGAAGCCGGCAGGAACCCGCAAGCCGAGTCCATCGGCACCGCGCAAAGCAACTTCTTCAACGTGCCCAAGCTGCCCGAGCAAAGCCGCTGGCTGCACAACAGCCAACTGCGCAAACCGCAGCCGGAGCTGTGCTATCAGTGCCACGGCAATATCCAAGCCCAGTTCGCGCTGCCCACGCATCACCGTGTTCCCGAAGGCGCGATGCAGTGTTCGGACTGCCACAATCCGCATGGGAGCACTAACCGGGCAGAGCTGGTGCGCAGTGGTTCCGAGACCTGCATCCAATGCCACGCCGAAAAGCGTGGGCCGTTTGTCTTCGAACATCCGGCATCCAAGATTGAAGGCTGCATCGCCTGCCACACTCCGCACGGCAGCATCAACCGCATGCTGCTGGCCCGTCGCGAGGAGCGTTTTCTATGCCTGCAATGCCACATCAATCCCATCGCCGATAACGTGCCGCACAGCCGCCTGAGCTTCCAGACGCGCGGCACCTGCACCCGCTGCCATGCCAGCATCCATGGATCGAATTTCGATGTCGACTTCCTGCATTAAGAGACCCGCCATGAAGAAACTACTCATCGGACTTCTCATCCTTCCGGCCGCGCTGCTCGCGCAAGACGACGCGGATAAGCCCGTCGTAGTCGGCGGCTTCGAGAACACCGGTTCCGTCACCGCCGGCTACCGCTTCACCGACGTCAGCGGCTACCGCCCCAATTATCAGGAGCTGTTCGATCTCAACAGCGGCTTCCGCCTGCTTGACTTCAGCTTGTTCGGCAAAGCCAAGGACGAGAATCGCTTCGCCGACGACTATTCGCTCACTCTCAGCGGCCTCGGCGGCGATCCTTACGCGAGCGGCCAGTTGACCGTTCGTAAAAACAATCTCTACGACCTGCGCGTGAACTTCCGCCAGAGTTACTACTACTGGAACATGAACGATCTGGCCGCGCAGCCCAGCGGACTCGACGGCCTCACCAGCAATCACAACTGGGCTACGGTCCGCAAAATGGGTTCCGTCAACCTACTGATCCATGCCACCAAGAACCTGCGCTTCAGCTTCGAGTATTACCGCAATACGCGCGACGGCGTGACGCAGACCACGCGTTCGCTCGATTACTTCGGGTCGTCGTCCACCTGGGGTTCCTTCGCGCGCGCCGATCCGTATTTAATCGTCGCCCCGTTGAGCGAAGCCACCGACCGCGTGACCGGCGGCATCGACTACGGCAATCGCGGCTGGACCCTGCACTACAAGCTGGGCTATCAAAGCTTCACCGACTCGATCAACGGCGCCAACGCAAATTCGCCCGAGCGCAGCATCAATATCGACGACCCCACCACCGCGAAAGAACTCGTCAACGGCGTCTCTTATTCGGACTTCCGCAAACTGAGCACGCCCGTCAGCGAGTTCTCCTATACGGGAAAAATCAACAGCCGTTTCGAAATGCGCGGCGGCTACATGTACTATCGCTATCAAGGCCCCGCCTCGCTCGACATGGCCTTCGATGGCAGCGCGCGCACCAACACCGCGGGCACCGCCGACGCACCCTACACCGTCGCGCTCTCGACCAGCGCCCACGTGGTCGAACCCAACAACGTCATCGATCAAGGTTTCACCTACAAAGTCAACGAGTGGTGGAACCTTCTACTCGACTACCGCTATTCACGATTCACGATGGACAGCACCGCGGATTATCGCAGCGTCAACGCCGCGGTGGTTTCAACCGGAACTTCACTTGAGCAATGGATGGTCGGCACCAGCACCCTCGACGTCGATATGGCCTTCACGCCGGCCGCATCCCTGCTGGTAAGAGCCGGAGTCCGGCTTCTAAAAGAGGACGTGGAAAAATACGAAGATGGCCTGAGTGACCCTGGCCTGAGCAAGCGCATCAAGACCGCTTGGCCGATTGCGAGCATTTATTATCAGCCCGCAAAGATGTTGACGATCCGCGGCGACATTCAGGAAATTAATACCGGCACTGCCTACACCGCCATCTCGCCGCACACCGACATCGGCGGCCACTTCTCGGTGCGCTTCCGCCCCACCGAAAAGTTCTATCTCGAAGACAGCGGAGTCGTGCGCAACCAAAAACTGATCCTCACGGATTACAAGAGCAGCGTGCGCAGCAACGCCCTCACCGCCAACTACGATTTCAACCCGCGCCTCACCGGTTTCGCCGGCTTCAGCTACGACAGCATCTTCGCCTCCGGCCTGGTCAGCTTCCTGCGCGGGACAGCTCCCATTACAAACCTGGCCTTGCGCGATCAGACGGTCGACCGCGTCTGGCAGGCCGGCATCAAAGCGAATCCCACCAAACGCCTGGGACTCAGCTTCACTGGCAATTACGTGCGCTCCACCGGCCTGGGACAACTGCAAGGCGAAGCCCCCATCTCCGGACCCTTGAGTTTCCCCTACGCCACTGGCACCATCTACTATGATTTTCCGCGCCTGGGCCGCTTGTCGGCGCAATTGCAGCGCGCCTATTACATTGAACAAATCGTGTCCGGAAACAACTTCGGCGCGAAGCTGCTAACCATCGCGTGGACGCGCGGATTCTAGACTTCCTGAAAGGAAACCTCACGAATGAAATTGACCATGATCTGCGCGGTTCTGCTCCTCGCCGGCGCCGCCACCGTTTGGGCCCAAGGAGATTCTAAAGACCTGTACCTGAGTAAATGCGCCACCTGCCACGGCCCCGACGGCGCCGGCAAAACCGCCAAAGGCAAGAAGTTGAAAGTCCAGGACGTTCACGTAACCGCCACCAAGATGAGCGCCGATGACATGACCAAAATCGTCACCGACGGCAAAGGCCAGGACATGGACGGCTACAGCAAGACGCTCAGCAAGGACCAGATCAAAGGCGTGGTCGACTTCTATCGCGGGCTGGCGAAGTAACTCCCGTCCGTCATGCCGGCATCCGTCATCGTAATATTCTGCCTCGCAGCGGCGTTGATCGCCCTGTTCATCGGCTTCCGCGTCACCCTCACGCGCTCGCGTGAAGGCAAGATGCTGGCATTCGTCGCTCTCTTCGCTTTCCCGATCATGGCCGCCTGGACCGGCTTCTCCGAGCAAATGGACCGCGCCGAATCCACCAAATTCTGCCTCTCCTGCCACGTCATGGCGGACTTCGGCCGCAGCCTCTATATCGACGACCCCAGCTTCGTCCCCGCCGCCCACTTCCAGAACAACCGCATCCCGCGCGATCAAGCCTGCTACACCTGCCACACCGAATACACCATGTTCGGACCCATGCAATCCAAGATCCGCGGGCTGCGGCATCTGTACGTGCAATATATCGCGGGCGCGCCTAAGCCCGAAACCATCAAACTGTACGAACCCTTTCAGAACCGCGAATGCCTCCACTGCCACCTGGGCGCGCGCATTTTCGAAGAAGCGTCGGCGCATAGCAAGACCCCGGGCCTGCTGAACAGCATCAAGTCCAACCAACTCTCCTGCACCTCCAGCGGCTGCCATGAGTTCATTCATGACGTCGCCTCGCTCAAAGACGACAAGTTTTGGAAGGAGAAGCAATAGCCACAATGGAAATCAACGCCTCCGTAACCGAACGCCGCATCCGCTGGGCCAGCTTCCTGGTAGGCGCCGGATTGCTGGTGCAACTCGCTTCCCTCTCTGATCGTCCACCCACTCGCGTTTGTTGCCTTCCTGATGCTCGGATGCCCGCTGGTAGCGGCCGGGATCTTGCTCTATCTGTTTTCTCTCGTCACTTAAGAACTAGCGATACTGGTGGCGATGGATCTCGCGGGTTGGGAACAGCGCTATTGCACGCAGGAAGAAACCTCTGCGCTGTCTCCCCATCCCCTGATCCTCGCAGCCGCAACTTCCCTGCCCCCCGGCCGCGCCCTTGACTTGGCCTGCGGGACTGGCCGCAATGCCCTGTGGCTGGCGCAATGCGGCTGGAACGTCACTGCGGTGGACGGTTCGTCTACCGCTATCGCAATCCTCCGCGAACGCGCGGCCGGCTTGCGCATCGAAGCGCAAATCGCCGATCTAGAAAACGGCGGCTTCCCCATCGCGCCCGCAAGCTATGACCTCATCGCGATCTGCTATTACCTGCAACGCGACCTGTTCGAGCCCGCCAAGCGCGCCCTCGTTCCAGGCGGAATCCTCATCGCCATCGCCCTGCTAGCCGAACCCGGCAAAGACAATGCCTTTCGTGTCGACCCCGGCGAACTCCGCCGCACCTTCGATGATTACGAAATCCTCCACTACCGCGAAGGCGGCGATCAGTGGGAGCACAAGGTCGCCGAGATCGTCGCCCGCAAGCCCATCTGAGTTAAACTAGCTTGGTTTATGTCTAAGCTCCGCCTCACCATGGCGTGCTGGAATTACGACCGCACGCGCGCCCTCATGGACGGACGCATCCCCATCGAAGGCGTCGAGCTCAATTACTTGAATCTGGTTGTCGAAGAAACGTTCTTCCGCATGATGCGCAACCAGGAATTCGACGTCGCCGAGATGTCGCTCTCTTCCTACACGCTCTCGTTATTCCGCGATCCGGCGCCCTTCATCGCCATCCCTGTCTACCCGTCGCGCTCCTTCCGCCACTCCGGCATCTTCGTCAACGCGGACTCGGGCATTCGCGAACCGCGCGACCTGATCGGCAAACGCGTCGGCAATCCCGAATACCAATTAACCGCCAACGTTTGGATCCGCGGCATTCTCGCCGATGAATACGGCGTCCCCATCGACAGCGTGCGTTATTTCCGCGGAGGTCTCGAACACCCCGGTCGCATCGAAAAAGCCGCCGTGTCATTGCCTCCCGCCATCTACATTGAAGACATCGCGGAGCACAAAACGTTAGCGCAAATGCTCGAATCAGGCGAGATCGACGCCATCTATGCCCCGCGCGCTCCGTCCACGTTGTACAGCAATCCCGCGAAGGTCCGACACCTCTTCCCCGACTATGCCGCCGCCGAACGCGCTTATTATCTGAAGACCAAAATCTTCCCTATCATGCACGTCATCGCTATCCGCCGCGAAGTGTATGAGCAGAACCGCTGGGTCGCCCAGTCGCTCGACAAAGCCTTCGCCGCCGCGCAAAAGGAAGTCTACGCCGACCTCCACGAATTCGCCGCGCTCAAATTGATGACTGCCCTGGCTGATCCCGCACGTCGAAGAGACCGAGCGCCTGATGGGCCGCGACTTCTGGCCCGACGGCTACCAGCCCAACCTTGAAACGCTGCGCACTTTCCTGCGCTACCCCGGTCGGGTTTCAATATGATCAAAACGCGATCACGAAAAAGGAATTGCTGATTTTTGTGACTCCCCATGTTGTCATCACGCCCGGGCGACAAATCGAGCAGGTCACCCACAAAGAAAGCGGCAAGGCGGAACTTGCCCCCAAGGCATTTGACGAGCAGGAAATGGACAAATTTTTTGACACGCTGCCCATAAAGCCGGTCCGAGCCGGGCAGTAAAAAGCATTAACCCGCTCGGAGCCGGATCAAACAGTTCAACATGATAACGCGGCGCAGTTGGTTTGTTTATGGAACGCTCCTCGCCATCTGGCTGGCCCTGATCGGCTGGCAGGGCGTGGAACATTTCCGCGTGCGCCGGGCCGCGCAGCAGAAACTGGTGGACCGCACCAAGGATATTTCCACACCCTCGGGGTGCTGCTGCGTTCCCAACGTTTTTCGGCGTCATCTCCAAGGAACGCCTGGAGTCCGCGCTCAAGGAACTGGTCAAGCCGGGCGAGCTGCATCCGGTCTCGGTCGAAGTGGTCAACATGGACTATGAGAAGATGGCTTCCGCCGGGCCGCCCATCGAGCTTCCGCGCGGCGAACTTCCCGGCGGCGTTTATTGGGACAACAAGGCCCGCACCTTGATCCCTTGCTCGACCTTCTGCGCAACCAGCAGTCCCTGGGTCAGGAAGAGTTCCTGCAAGCGTTGCGCAAACAACGCAGCTCGGAAGAAGTGCCGCAAGCCTGAGCGTTCTATCCGGTTCTAATATCTTCCCGAAATGAAGAAGGCCCACACGCCATGTCACGTGTGGGCCTTTCTATGTGCTCGGCTTGTTCTACCTCGTGTGACTCGAATCTATGGGCCTACCGTGAATCTCAGGTTGCAGCCAGATGAATTCTCGGCGATGGTTCTTACTCCACCACTTTTACCACGGTAGAGTTGCGCCAGATCGAGGCGTTCTATCGCAGCCCGGCCGGACAAAAGCTGCTGCAGAAATCGCCGGCCATCAGCGAGCAGGTCATGCAGGTCGGCCGCGACGGCGGCCGCAAGGCGGCCGACGATCTCAAAGTGCGCCTGACCGAAGCGCTGCGCCAGAAGGGGCATAAGCCCTGATCTTTTCAGCGTCTCCGAGCGAATGGCGCGGGCAATCTTCACCTCTCCCCATCCAAGTCGGATATATCCGACTTCG
>CAVVZG010000126.1:0-11684 GCA_963752205.1 Bryobacterales bacterium
TTCCGGCGCGTCGGGCTTCCTCCCATCGAGCGCTGGGCCGCAATCGCGTGGCTAGCCGTCAGCCCCTACACGGTAGTGATGGCGGCAGGCATTTTCACGGAAGTTTGGTTCGCGGCGTTTCTATTGGCATCGCTCATCGCCTTCGATGAAGCGCGCCTGCGCGATCGCGGCTGGCCCTGGGCGGCCTTGGCTGGATTGTGCGCTGCCTTGGCCTACTTGACGCGCACGGCTGGAGTGGTTGCCCTGATCTCCGGACCCGTGATCTTCCTGCTGTGGAAGAAACGCCGCGAGGCCGTCGCCTTCGCCGCGGCCATGGCGCCCGCCGTCATCGGCTGGATGGCCTGGGTCAAATTGCACCATACGACCTCTACCGATCTGGTCTCGATCTATAACACCGACTACGTCGCCTTCGAATTCATGAACGTTCATCTGCGCGACCTCGGCACCGTGGTCTGGACCAACGTCGGACATCTGCTCTACGAGATGGCCGCACTGGTTTTCCCGCAGGAGAACGGTTCTTTCTTATGGCAACTGATCCGCGTCACCACCGCCGCCGCGATCCTCACCGGTCTGGTCCGCCGCCGGCATGATCGTGCGTTGCAACCGTACCTGGCGCTAGCCGCGCTCACGATGATCGAGCTCATCGTCTGGCACTACCCACCAAATCTGCGGCTCATGTATCCCCTGGTGCCGCTGTTCGCCGTGGGAGCGCTGGGGGAAGGAAAACACTTCGCCGCCCTGCTGCGCGGGACGTTCCGCCGTCCTGAGCCCAGCCAGCGCGTAGCCGGTTGGTTAGTCGGTGCCCTCGCCGGCGCACTCGCGCTGAGCGCCTTGTGGATGCAAGGCTCCATGACCTTCGGAACCGTGCCCGAGATGCGCGCCGAAAACGTACGCGTGCGCGCAGAAAATCTCGCCGCTTACGCTTGGATCAAGCAGAATCTGCCCGCCGATGCCACCGTGCTCTCGATCAATCCCGCGCTCTATCTCTACACCGGACGGCGCACGGCGTCACTCGTCATCATGCCCATCTATTGGTATCGCGAGGACGCACCGCGCACCCTCGCGCAGTTCGAAACCCTGCCGTCGTATGCCGCCCAGTTAGGTCTCGATTACGTGTACATGCACTGGGTGGATTACCAGTTGCTCTCGCCCGATCACACCGCCGAAGCCGTCCACGCCGTGCAAGCCAACGCGCAAATGCGGCCTCTATTCCAGAGCGGCCAAGGCACTCTGTTTCAACCCGCCTCCGGTATCTCTCGACTGACTAAGTGACCGGCTCGCTAGCTTCCTGCCCACGCGCTGGAGAGGCCTCTCGATTACGTAATAGCTAAGCGCCGCCACCGCCACGGAAAGCGGTAGATTCGCCGGCCACTGCTGCCACCAATGCGCCGGATGCTCCCAGCCGGGATACAGAAACAACGCCTGCCACAAGTACAAGCTGTAGGAAATTCGCCCAATCCACGTGACCGGTGCCCAGTCCAGCGCACGGCTCAAGGCCCACTGCGGGTGCAGCGCCGTACCCGCCAGCAACATCGGAATCAGCACGGCCACCATCACGCTGTTGAGCTCCGAATAATATACGATGCACAACCCCAGCAGCCCCGCCATCGCGCACCATACTCCGAATCGCATCTGCTTCGCCAAGCGGGCGCGCGCGACGGCGTCGTCCAGAATGAACGCCACCACGCATCCCCACAACAGCGCGTCCAAGCGGAGGTCGGTGCGGAAATGCGCAGGGATCAGAGGGAATACAGGAGCCGCCAACTGCGACTGAATCAGCCTCCACAAGGCCACTGCCAGCGCCAGCCCAGCCGCCAGATTTTTCGAACGCCGCGCCCCCACCCATGCCAGCAGCCCGGGCCACAGCAGATAGAAATGTTCCTCTACCGCGAGCGACCACAGATGCTGCGTCGCTCCCCCCGCCAGCGAGTCAGGCACGTAGTTGCGGAAGAACAGCAGGCACGAAGCCACTTCCCAGCCGGAGCGCCACATCCCCGCCGCCGTAACCACCGCCAGAAACATCAAATACGGCGGCAGAATGCGGAAGACTCTGCGGATATAAAATCCCCGTAAATCGAAAACGCCCGTCCGCCCAAACTCGTCCAGGAGCAGCTTGGTGATCAGCAGGCCGCTTAATCCAAAAAAGACATCCACCCCGAAGGCGCCGAAGCGCGTCACGCTCAGGTCATAGGCGGATTCCTGCTGATAGAACCAGCGCGCCAGATGATGGATCACTACCGCTGTGATGGCAAACGCCCGCCATCCGTCCAGGGTAGGAATACGCTTCATCTATGGAATATCGTCACGGGCGGTGACGAACATTAATTCGCCTATTCCACGCGCTGAAGCCACGCTCCGGGCCAATAGGTGACGTTTTCCATCAACGGACTGTCGTGCGAAAGCCAGCGCGGCTGCTGCTGCCGGAACTCGGGATGGCGCGCCGCAAAAGCATTCACTGCCTCGAAGGGGTTGTCGGTCTTCCAGGCCCTCTGCGCGCGCGGCACGTCGTAAAGGTCTTTCATGATGCCATCGGTGGCGACAATATACGATCCCTTTGTCACCAACGGCGCATAGGATTCGAGTTCCTGCTCGACATGCTCCCGCGTATGGTCGGAATCGAGAATCACCAGCACCGGGCCCACGCCTTCAGTGAGGCTTCGCACTTGCGACACCACGGCCGGATCGGTGGAACTGCCCTCCAGCAAAGAAATGCGCGGAGCCAACGGGTGGCTGCACAGCGCTTCGCGGATGTGCGGCTGAATTTCGCGGTCGATCCCGATCACGCGTCCTTCGCCTATCGCCTCAAGCAGCGACGCATGGAACAGCAGCGACCCGCCCAGGAACACTCCCGTCTCGACAATTACCGCCGGCCGCACCGCGTAGATCACTTCTTGCAAGCGCAGCAAGTCCTCCGGGAGTTGCAGCACCGGCAGACCGAACCACGTGAAGGTGTGGTAATGTTTCAGACTCCACCCGACCCGCACCCACTCGAGTGACAGCGCCTCAAAGGCTTCTTTGGTAAATAATCCTACGGTCGTCTCGCCGCTCGCGTACTGCTGCGTCAGGGTTTGCGCCGTCGTGTCGATCACGATCTTCATTCCTCTCAAGTATAAACGCGGGCCTTCTTCCGGCCCGTCGAAAGGCACTTGCGCCTCGGCGTCAAATCTGAGAATACTGGGGCCCTATGGACGTTTTAAAGGTCCTCGGGGATCTCCGCGCATACAAGGCGGAACTGGATCGGGCGATTGCCATCTTCGACCGGTTGGCGCATAACCGGGGCAAGCGGGGGCGGCCGGTGCTGGTGCCCTCGGCGCGCCGCCGGACGGTGAGCGCGGAGGCGCGCCAGCGCATGGCTGCCGCGCAACGCAAGCGCTGGGCCGCGGCCCGCAAGGGCAACGCGAAACCTAAGTCATAAGGGATCGCCGACAAGATCCGCGCCGCCGGCGTGCCGCGCCAACTGGTCTTGTTATGATGACGGCATGAAGCGCGCGCTCCTGCTTTCTCTTTTTGCAGCGTCCGTTTGGGCGCAAGTGAACGATATCTCAGGCGAACGCATGCGGGCGCACGTCAAGTTCCTGGCCAGCGATTTGCTCGAAGGGCGCGGTGTCGGCGCGCGCGGCGGCGATCTGGCCACCGAATATATAGCCACGCAATTTGCGCTCGATGGCCTCAAGCCCGCCGGCGACCACGGGACCTATTTTCAGAACTTCACCTTGATCGAATCCACTCCGCAGCCGGGCGGCCAGATCAGCGCCACCGGCGCCGGAGCCAACATTGTGCTGAAGTGGCAAGACGATTTCGTAGGCGTCACCTTTCAGCAGAAACCCAACGTCGAGTTCGACGCCGACGCCGTGTTCGTCGGCCATGGCATCGTCGCGCCGGAATATCAGTGGGACGACTACAAAGGCATCGACGTCCGCGGCAAAGTGGTGGTTTTGTTCACCGGCGAACCGCCCTCCAACGATCCCAAATTCTTCAACGGCGAAGCGCTCACCTACTACGGCCGCTGGACTTATAAATACGAAGAAGCCACGCGCCACGGCGCCATCGCCGCGATCATTATTCACACCACGCCCACCGCCAGTTACGGATGGAACGTAGTGCGTTCGTCCTGGTCCAAAGGCGATTTCGCCATGAAACTCGATCCCGGGGCGCAAGCTTTGGGATTCGCCGGCTGGGTCACTAAGGAAAACGGCGACAAAATCGCCGCCAGCCTAGGCAAGACCGCCGACGAGTGGCTGAAGATGGCCGACACTCCCGGCTTCCGCGCGCAGCCGCTGCCTTTGCGTTTCCATATACGCGCACCCGCCGCGATTCGCGAGATTCAAACCCGCAACGTGATCGGCAAAGTAGAAGGCAGCGATCCTCAACTGAAAAATGAAACCGTCATGTTCAGCGCCCACTGGGATCACTTCGGCATCGGCGAGGCCCTTCATGGCGATGCGATTTACAACGGCGCGCAGGATAACGCCACCGGTTGCGGCGTTCTATTGGAGCTGGCGCGCGCCTGGGCCGCGCTGCCGCAGAAACCGAAGCGCTCGGCGCTCTTCATTTCTGTTGCCGCGGAGGAAGCCGGACTGCTGGGCTCGGAATATTACGGAACGCATCCCGTGATTCCCACCGGCAAAACGGCGCTCGCCGTCAATTTCGATTCCCTGCCGCCGTATGGCCGCACGCGCGATGTGGGCGCCCGTGGCTCCGAACGCACCACAGCCTATCCGCTGGTCGAAGAAGCCGCCCGCCGCTTTCAGTTGACGCTTTCCCCTGATCCGAAACCGCTGGCCGGCGAATACTATCGCTCCGATCACTTTTCGTTTGCGCGCGTAGGCATTCCGGCATTTTCCGTCGACTCCGGCGACGACATCATCGGTAAGCCGGCCGGCACCGGCAAGAAACTCTCCGATGAATACACCGAAGCCCGCTACCATCAGCCCTCCGACGAATATCACGACAATTGGGATTTCTCCGGCATGGAGATCTATGGCCGCTTCGGATTCCTGATCAACTTGAACGCTGCCAATTTGCCGCAACTCCCAACTTGGCACGCCGGCGACGAATTTCTCCGCGCCCGCGTGGCTAGTGGGGTACGGTGAAACCGGCGAACAAAAGGCGTAAGTCCTAGCACTGCAACAAATTCTTCTTGCCAAATTCCAGATTCTTAGTTTACACTGAGTGGACTGAAGTGGTCAGTTGTGGCTTAAAGTGGCAGAGCAAGTGGCAGGAAATGGCGTCGAAGGATTGGTTCCGGTGGAGCCGCCGCACTCGATTGCCCAGGCGCGGGTCGACGATAAAGGCCGCCTCAAGTTGCCGGCTGAGTTCCTTGAATACTTGAAAAAATTGGGCGTCGACAAGGTTTTCATCACCACGCTGGATCGCCAGCTAGCTAGAATCTACCCCATTTCCGTATGGAAAGCCAACGAAAATTTATTCGCCGACGCGGGCGATCTGGCGGAGACCGCCGAAGACGTGGCCTACATCGCGAAAGTGTACGGCGGGGATTCGGAGATCGACGCGCAAGGCCGCGTGCTGATGCCGGCGGCACTGCGCCGCGTGATTGAACTCGAATCGCAGCCGGTTTTTTTGGATTGCTATAACGGCCGCATCAACGTCGCTAGCAAGAGCGTCCACGAGGAGCGCCTCAACCGCGCCACCGCGAATTTGCCCGAGAAGGTGAAGACGCTCGAGAAGAAGGGATTGAAGTAGCGGCCATGTATGCACGTACCGGTCATGTTGCGCGAGTGCCTGGAGTATCTGGCAATCCAGCCGGACGGAATATTCTTGGACGCCACTTGCGGGCTCGGCGGGCATACCGGAGCCATCGCGCGGCAGTTGACGACGGGTTTGGTGATCGCCTGCGATCGCGATGCGGAGAGCTTGGCGCTCGCGCGCGCGAATACAGCGGACTTTGCTGCGCGCATCCGCTTTCACAAAGCTTCGTTCTCGACGGTGGGACAGGCGTTGGCAGCCGAGGGGCTCACGCAAGTGGACGGCTTGCTGGCGGACCTGGGAGTTTCGCGTTACCAGTTGACGGAGGGAGAAAGGGGCTTCTCGCTGATGGCCGACGGGCCGCTCGACAGCCGCATGGATCGCTCGCAGGAGCAGACCGCGGCGGACATCGTCAACTACGAATCGGAAAAGCAGCTCGCCGACTTGATCTTTCAGTTGGGCGAGGAAAGGAGGAGCCGGAGAATAGCCAGAGCAATCGTGCGGGCACGGCCCATCAAGACGACCGGTCAGTTGGCCAAGCTGATCGAAAGTGCCGTGCCCCGTACGGGCAAACTGCATCCTGCCACGCAAACCTTCATGGCGCTGCGGATCGCGGTGAATCAGGAGAACGAGGAATTGGACGCGCTGCTCGACGCCATCCCCAAGCTGGTCAAGCCGGGTGGGCGGGCGGTGATGCTGACGTTCATGTCGCTCGAGGATCGCAAGGTCAAGCAAAGTTTTCAGGCGCTGCAGAAAGACGGCCGAGTGAACATTCTCACGCGTCACGTCGTGCGGCCCACGGAAGAAGAAGTTCGGGACAATCCGCCGTCGCGTTCGGCAAAATTGCGCGCGGTGGAAATATTGTGATCAGAAAACATAGGCAGCATTCAGCCACAGGCACTTTCCTCCCCCAGTGCCTGGGGCTGACGGTTGACCTCATAACCGGAGGGAAATAGGAACATGGCAACTCTAGCCACTGCATATAGCAACAGCCGCACCAGCACCGTCAAGCCGGTGCGCGCCTTCGCCAACGAAGATATTTACTTTTACGTCAAGCGCATCGACAACAGCCGCATCGTGCGCCAGGTGGACCCGCGCGCCGGCGGCGTGTGCTGGAAGACCATCGGCTCGGTAGGCGCGGCCGCGCTGTTGTTGATCGGCGTGCTGCTGCCGAGCGCTTACGGGTTGCTGGCGGGCTATCAAATTCAGTCCCTGAGAGGCGAGGCCCAGCGCCTGGCGGGCGAGCAGGCGTCGCTCGAGTTGCAGGAAGCCAAGATGCTTTCTCCGGCGCGCATGGAAGAGCTGGCGCGCCAGCAGCAGTTCATCGATCCCGAACCCGCGAAGGTGGTCTACCTGGATTCCAAGGATGGCTCTTCGCTCGCTTTGAACCAGAAGCACTAAGCGGACGCTCAAAGAGGAAGTCATGCCGGAAACTCAATCTGCCCGGCGCCTGCGATGGCTGCTGTGGGCTTTGCTGGCGTGGGTCGGCGTCATCGTGCTCAAGCTGCTCTCGCTGCAGGTGTGGCATCACGATGAGCTGGTGAAGCTGGCCCAGCAGCAACAGCAGAAGACGGTGGAGATTGAGGCTGCCCGCGGCACCATCTTCGACCGCACGGGCCAGCCGCTGGCCAAAACGCTGCCGGCCGAATCCATCTGCATCAACCCCATGAAGATTCCGGACGTGGGCGTAGCGGCGGATTTGCTCTCGCGCATTCTGGATATCGAGCGGACTCCGTTGTATGACCGCATCACCATGGCCAAGTCCCGCAATAGCGGGTTCCTGTGGGTGAAGCGCAAAGTCTCCGCCGAAGAAGCCGAGCGGGTGCGCAGCCTGAAGCTGGATTGGGTGGAGTTCCGCCCCGAGATGCGGCGCTTTTATCCCCATGGAGAGCTCGCGTCGCACGTTCTGGGGTCGACGGGAATTGTAGATCCGGATGATGTCGTCGAGCACGGCAACGGCGGCGTCGAGATGAGTTTCGACGATGAGCTTTCCGGACGCCCCGGCTTGGCTCGCGTATATAACGACGTGCGGCAGAACGCATATGACTCCGTGGTGTCGCGTCCGCCGGAACCGGGCACGAATCTGACGCTCACCATCGATCCCAATCTGCAATACGAAGCCGAACGCGCGCTGGCCGCGGCAGTGGCCAAGAGCGGCGCCAAGACCGGAACCATCGTGGTGTTGAATCCTTACAACGGCGACATTCTGGCGATGGCCAACTACCCGTCTTACGATCCCAACGGCGCCCAGCCGACGGCGTCAAGGAAACCCTAGGCGCGCGCAGCAATCTGGCGGTGGCGACACCCTTCGAGCCCGGCAGCGTCTTCAAAGTGATCACGCTTGCGGCGGCGCTCGAGACCACCAACCTGACGCCCGACACGATTATCAATTGCGGCAACGGCACCATCAACCTATTCGGCCGCGTGATTCACGATCACAAATCCTACTCCTCGCTTAGCATGGCGGACGTGCTGGCGAACTCAAGCAATATCGGCGCCATCAATATCGGGCTGAAAGTGGGCGAGAAGAATCTCTATGAGTATGTGCGCAGATTCGGTTTCGGCCGCAAGACCGGTATCGAACTGCCCGGAGAATCCGCCGGCATGCTGCGCCGCCTTAGCCAGTGGGAGCCGAGCTCGATCGGTTCCGTTGCCATGGGCCATGAAGTGGGCGCGACTTCCATTCAACTCGCGCTCGCCGGCGCGGTCGTCGCCAATGGCGGCATGCGCGTCAAGCCCCGCCTGATCCTGGCGCGGCAGAAACCGGGTGGCGTCGAAGAGCGCACGGTGCCCGAGAAGCCTGAACGTATCATTCGTCCGGAAACCGCCATTATGATGCGCCGGATGATGGAAGGTGTAGTGTTGCATGGCACCGGCAAAAGCCTGGCCAACCTGCGCGGCTACACTTCCGGCGGCAAAACCGGCTCGGCGCAGATTTACGATTTCAAGGCCAAAGCCTACACGCATCATTACAATGCGAGCTTTCTGGGCTTCGCTCCTGTGACGAATCCGCAAATCGTGATCGCGGTGACGCTCATCGGGACTTCGGGAGGCAGCGCGGGCTATGGCGGTCCTGTAGCGGCGCCGGTGTTCCGCACGGTGGCGACGTCGGCGCTGCGCATGCTGGATGTTCCCAAGGATTTGCCGGACACCACTCCGCAGATCACCAAGAGCGACAAGCGGGACGCCAACGATCTGGCCATTGCCGGATTGGGCGCCGCGCCGCTGGAGCTGGCGGACGCGACGCCGCGTTCCGTCACCCCTATCGATATTGCGCGCAGTGCGCGCTCACGGTCTGTATCCTCCGTCACTCTGCCGCCGGTCCAGGGGGCTTCGTCGCCTTCTGTGGCCGAAGCCTCTCCGGGTACTTCCCTTGGAACTTCCCCGGACCGGCGGCCTTTTTTAAGTGCGCAAAGAGGGATCGGCCCCAAGGTGCCGGACCTGCGCGGCATGACTCTGCGCGCGGTGCTGGAGGAATCGGCGGCCACCGGGCTGCCCATCGATGTGCACGGAGACGGTATGGCGCGAACCCAGGATCCGCCCCCCGGCAGCATACTCGCGCCCGGAAGCCGCGTCCACGTACAGCTTACGCGGTGAAGGATTGAAATCGCCGTGACGGTCCCCACTCGCATGACTTTGGCTGGGGTCCTCACGGGCGTGGCATTGCGCGCCGCGCCGGCCCGCGAGTGGTTGGAGTTGACAGTGGCGGGCCTCGAATACGACTCGCGCAAAGTGGAAAAGGACACCTTGTTTTTTGCGTTTCAAGGAGCGCGCGTCGACGGACGCCAGTTCGCCCGGGAGGCGGTGGCTCGAGGTGCGTGCGCTGTCGTAAGCGAGTTGCCGCCGGCCGAAGACATCGTGGTTCCGTGGATTCAGGTGGAGCATGGCCGCAAGGCTTTGGCCGTCGCCGCACGAAACTTTTATGCGCGGCCCGACGAGCGCGTGCGCTTCACAGGCATCACCGGAACCAACGGCAAGACCACCACTGCATATCTAGCGGATGCGGTTTTGCGTGCCGGAGGCGCGCTTACCGCGATGATCGGAACCATCGAATACCGCCTCGGCGAAGAAACGCGCAAGGCGCCCAATACCACTCCCGAATCGCTGGACGTGATCCGGCTGGCGGCCGAGCTGGAGCAGCGCGGCGGACGCTATCTCACCATGGAAGTATCCTCGCACGGCCTCGCACTGGCGCGGGTTTACGGCATCGAATTCCATACCGCCGTGTTTACCAATCTGACGCGCGATCACCTGGATTTCCACCACACCATGGAGGAGTACGCCACGGCCAAGCGTCTACTCTTCATTCCCGAGGAGGGCCCCGCGCCGCGCTGGGCGATTCTCAACGCCGACGATCCGGCCAGCGCCGATATGCGTCCGCCGGGGGCGCGAACCATCACCTACGGAGTGTCCACAGACGCCGATTTGCGCGCCGAAAACATCCACTCCGGCTTCGACGGACTGCATTTCGATGTGGTCTACCAAACGCAGCGGCAAGCCTTCGAATCTCCGCTGGTAGGGCGTATCAACGTGTCGAATATTCTGGCTGCGGTGGGTGTCGGCCTCAGCTACGGCATGGATTTGCCGGCGATCGCCGAGGGTATCCGGACCTGTCCGCCGGTTCCGGGGCGCTTCGAGCGCGTCGATAGCGGACAGCCGTTTCTGGTGGTCGTCGACTACGCGCACACGGACGACGCGCTGCGCAACGTGATCCAAGTAAGCCGGGAGTTGGCGGGTCAAGGTCGCGTCATCACGCTGTTCGGATGCGGCGGCGACCGGGATCGCACCAAGCGCCCCTTGATGGGGATGGCGGCCGCGGAGTTGAGCGACTTGGTGGTTTTGACTTCGGATAATCCCCGCTCCGAAGACCCGCTGGGCATCATGAACGACGTGATGGTAGGGCTGGGCCGTTTCGACACGCCTCACGTGACGCAACCGGACCGCGCTAAGGCCATCGCCTACGCGTTGGGTGAAGCCAAGGCCGGCGACGTAGTGCTGCTGGCGGGGAAAGGCCACGAGACCTACCAAATCTTGCAAGATCGCACCATAGATTTTGACGACCGCGAAACGGCGCGGCAGGCGCTGCGATCTTTGGGTTATGAGAAACATGCGGTATGAAAAGGAAGGATGAAGTTTTCACTCCGAGCAGTGGCGGATGCGCTGGGCGTGGACGCGACGGCGTTGCCGGACGCTATGATCACCGGCTGGTCCGTCGACTCGCGCACGGTCGAGCCCGGCGATCTGTTCTTCGCGCTGCGAGGTGCGGTCAATGATGGGCATGCGCATATCGCTGAGGTCTTCGCGAAAGGTGCAGTGGCTGCGGTGGTGGAAGAGAGCGCCGGCGTCGGCGGCCCGTTGCTGCGCGTCGACGACACGCTGCGGGCTTTGCAGGCGCTTGCCGGCTGGGCGCGCCGGGAATGGCGAGGCGACGTGGTAGCGGTCACCGGCAGTGCCGGAAAAACCACCACCAAAGATGTGATTGCGGAAATGCTGGCGGCCGAAATAACGACGGCGAAGACGCAGGGCAACCTGAATAATCACGTCGGTTTGCCTCTGTCCCTTCTTCGTCTGGACGAATCCGCGCGCGTGGCCGTGCTCGAGCTCGGGATGAATCATGCCGGGGAAATTCGCGATCTGGCCTCGATCGCGCGCCCCGACGTCGGTGTGGTCACCAATGTGGGCTACGCGCACATCGAAAACTTCGCTTCGGTTGAGGAAATCGCGGCAGCCAAACGTGAACTAGTGGAAGCGTTGGGCGATCGCGGCACCGCGGTACTGAATGCCGACGACACACGGGTGGCCGAGTTCGCAGCCGCGCACAAAGGTCGCACGATTCTTTACGGTCAGTCGCCAGCGGCTCAGATACTCGCTGAAGATGTCGAGTATTCGCGTGCCGACGGATCTCCGGGCGTGCGCTTCCGCGTCGGCACAACGCGTTTTGAGAGCGCATTGACGGGCCGGCACAGCGTATCGAACAT
>CAVVZG010000127.1:0-8947 GCA_963752205.1 Bryobacterales bacterium
ATGCGCTGCGTGAAAACGAAGCTGTCGTGATTGGTGCAATTACCGGCTCCGGCGGCGACGCAATTGGGGTCAGTGGTGGCGCCTACGTACATGACTTGGGTGATCCAAATCATGCCATCGCCACTCGAACCGGTGTTGGCCTGGACGTTGCCGGTGAAGGAAGGCATTTGCAGATTCAAGCCCGTGCCCATGCGTTGCGCGAGCTGCTGGTAGGGATAGGTGGAGAAGTCCGCGCCATGGATGTACAGGTCACCTAGATTGCGCACCATGTTATTGGCTTGAATGCTCATGATCAGGTTCATGCCGATCACGAACATGCCCAGGAACATGGGCGCAAAGAGTAAAGCGACGAAGGCGAATTCGATGATTTCCTGGCCTTTTTGCCGCGGCCGGCGGAGTTTGGTTGGCGCTGTTGTGATGGTCATGGGTGGGCCTAGCGGCTGACGCTGGTGACTCCCACCGGATAACCGCCAAGGATATCCGCGGAGTCGAGATTGAAGGTGATGGGCGTGGTGCTTCTGAAGAACGCCACACCACCGCCGTAGCTACCGCTGAGCGGCGCTAGCCAGCCAAAAGAGAGGTTCTGAATAGAGACGTCCACTAAGTTGCCGGGTACGTTGCCTCCGGTGACAAAGGCGGTATTGAGCGCGGTGGGCGCGTAGTAGTTGACAAAAATGTGCTGCGGGCTGTCGGTGGTTTTTACGAAGCCCAGGGCGTACTGCTGCACCACGCTTTCGATCGAAGCGTCCTGGCCTTGGCCCGCGTTGGTCTGAAAGGTCACGGCATAGCGGGTGGCTTCGCGCAGGGAATTTTGCAGCGTGGACCAGCGGAACATCATGAGGCCGAAAGTCAGTAAAAGCGAAAATGAAGGCGAAGGTGGGCAGGAGCGTGAAGGCGGACTCCAAAATGACATTTCCATGGGAGCTTCGTTTACGTGCTGCGGAAGTGCGGAACCTAGAAACCATGGCGATTGCTCCCTGGGGCTGCGATGACTCTCGAGCGCTAGCTCATCCAGATAGTCCTTATCGGCGCGCTCGCGGCGGCCTTGAGGGGTTTTCTGAAGCTCAATGGGTGCACCGTGTTAGCATGAAATCTACCCCGGCAACATGATTCGTTCTTATCGCGGCACCACTCCGAGCATCGCTGTCTCCGCTTATGTGGATCCTAGTGCTGTTGTGATTGGCGATGTGCGGATTGGGGAGCGGTCGAGCATTTGGCCTAACGTGACGATTCGCGGGGATGTGGACCATATTGAGATAGGGGCGGAGTCAAGTATTCAGGACGGGACGGTGCTGCATTGCGACTCGGGGGTGCCGTTGACGATTGGGGACCGGGTGACGGTGGGGCATTTGGCGATGCTGCACGGCTGCACTGTCGAGGATGACGCGCTGATTGGGATCGGGGCGATTGTGCTCAACGGGGCGCGGATCGGCAAAGGCGCGGTGGTGGCGGCGGGGGCGCTGGTGGCCGAGGGCGCGGAGATTCCGGCTGGGATGTTGGCGCTGGGGGTTCCGGCCAAGCCTAAGCGCGCGGTGTCGGCTGAGGAGCAGGCGCGGTTTGCGCAGGGCGTGAAGCATTACGTGGAGAAGGCTGCCATCTATTTGGAAGAGCTGGAATGAGGGCTGATTAAAGGGACGCGCGATATTCTGCCACCCGCGAGTGCGGTGTGGAATCGGGTGGAGGCAACGGCGCGCGAGGTGTTTCGCACCTTCAACTATCACGAGATTCGCACGCCGATATTCGAAGAGACGGCGTTGTTTGCGCGCGGCGTGGGCGAGGACACGGACATCGTCGGCAAAGAGATGTACACGTGGGAGGATCGCGACGGGAGTTCGTTGACGCTGCGGCCGGAGGCTACGGCTTCGGTGATGCGCGCGTATATCGAGCACCGGTTGGATCAGATTCCGGGGATTAAGAAGTTTTACTACATAGGTCCGATGTTTCGGCGAGAGCGTCCGCAGAAGGGGCGCTACCGGCAGTTTTTTCAGATCGGCGCGGAGGCGATTGGGTCAGAGTCGCCGATCGTCGATGCGGAAGTGATTGAGATGGTGGTGGAAGTGCTGCGGCAGGCGGGGCTGGAGGATTTTCATCTCATCCTCAATTCGGTGGGGCACTCGGTTTGCAGGCCGCGGTTTATGGCGGCGCTGAAGGAGAAGCTGGCGACGATGGCGGAGACGCTGTGCGCCGACTGCCAGCGGCGGGCGACTACGAATCCGCTACGCGTGTTGGACTGCAAGGTGCCTGAGGATCAGGCGGCTATCGATACGCTGCCTTCGATTCTGGACTATCTGTGCGAAGAATGCCATGCGCATTTCAAAGTGGTGCAGGAACATTTGCGGCATCGCGGGATCCCTTTTGAGGTGCGTCCGCGGTTGGTGCGCGGGTTGGATTATTACATGCGTACCACTTTTGAGATTACGCATGGAGCGCTGGGAGCGCAGAACGCTGTGCTGGGCGGTGGGCGTTACGATGGGCTGGCGGAAGCGTTGGGCTCGAAGGTTCCGGCTCCGGGGATTGGGTTTTCTATCGGCGAAGACCGGTTGGTCATGAGCGTCGGGGAAGGCCAGGAGCCTAGCGTGGACGTGTTTTTAGCGCCGCTGGGGGATGCGGCGGAAGTGCATGCGGGAGCGCTGGCGGCGGAACTGCGCGCGCGCGGGGATATCGGTCGAGCGGTCTGTCGATCGTAAGCTGAAGCGGGCGCTGGAGACGGCTAACAAAATGGGCGCGCGGTTTGCGCTGATCTTGGGAGACAACGAGATCGCGGCCGGGACATACTTAATAAAAGACATGGCGTCGGGCGAGCAAGTGCCGCTGCGGGCGCGAAGCAACTGATCGAACACATTCAAAAAATAATGCCATCCGTACCTCTTGATTTTTTAGGCAACTTACAACGCACGCATAGCTGCGGGGAGTTGCGCGCTTCCGATGCTGGGAAAAAAGCTTTGCTCATGGGCTGGGTGCATCGCCGCCGGGATTTGGGCGGGGTCATCTTTATTCATTTGCGGGATCGCGAGGGCGTTACGCAACTCGTGTTTCACGAAGACGCGGAGCCGGAGGTGCATCAGCGGGCGGAGCTGCTGGCGTCGGAATACGTGATCGCGGTTGAAGGGACGCTGGCGCTGCGCACGGCGGAGAATATCAATCCGGCGATTCCTACGGGCGAAGTGGAGCTGGTAGCGGACCGCATTTGGATCCTGAACGAATCGCGCACGCCGCCGTTTCCGATGGAAGACAACGTGGACGTTAAGGAAGACGCGCGGCTGAAGTACCGCTACGTCGATCTGCGGCGGCCGCGCATGCAGCACAACATTATTCTGCGCTCGAAGATTGCTTACGCGGTGCGGCAGGAGTTGACGGACCAAGGGTTCCTGGAGATCGAGACGCCGTTTATGACGCGGTCGACTCCGGAGGGGGCGCGCGATTATCTGGTGCCCGCGCGGGTTAGTCCGGGGAATTTTTATGCGCTGCCGCAGTCGCCGCAGATTTTTAAGCAACTGCTGATGGTGGCGGGGTTCGATAAATATTTTCAAATCGTGCGCTGTTTCCGCGATGAGGACTTGCGCGCGGACCGGCAGCCGGAGTTTACGCAGATCGATTTGGAGATGTCGTTTCCGCAGCAGGAGACGATCTACCGGGTGATCGAGCGGATGTTGAAGGCGGTGGCGAAAGCTGCGGGGTGCGAGATTGAGATTCCGCTGCCGCGGTTGTCTTACGCGGAGGCGCTGCGGTCTTACGGGAGTGACAAGCCGGATTTACGTCTGCCGCCGTTTCATTGCGTCGAGGATTTGTTTAAGGGCGAGGGATTGACTCCCGAAGGGCTGCCGCTGGTGGCGATTCGGATTCCTAAGACGGGGGCGGTGTCGCGCAAGGAGCGCGATGAGCTGAAGGCGTTTGGGCAGGAGCGCTCGCTGCGGGTGTTTGACGACGCTAAGCGGCTGGAGCGGGATTTCCCTGTTGCCATGGCGGAGGTTCGTAAGAGGACTGGGGCTACTGAAGAGGACTTGTTGATTCTCTGCGGGTGGGGGGGCGAGGTGAAGGGTGCTCTTCCCGAGAACGCGGTGCTGCTGGCGGCGGGGCATTTGCGGATGCATGCGGGGCAGAAGTATAACGACCGGCATCAACTGCTCGATCCGAAAGATTTTCGGTTTTTGTGGGTAGTGGATTTTCCGATGTTTGAGTGGGATGACGAAGAGAACCGCTGGAATGCGGCGCATCATCCGTTTACTTCGGTGCATGATGAGGATCTGGAAAAACTCACTACCGATCCGGCGCATTGTCGCGCTAAATCTTACGACGTCGTTTTGAATGGGACGGAGTTGGGGTCGGGGTCGATTCGTATTCACCGGCGGGATATTCAGGCGCAGGTTTTTGCGGCGTTGGGGCTGTCGGATGAAGAGGCTCGGCACAAGTTTGGATTTTTGCTGGATGCGTTGGAGTATGGGGCTCCGCCACACGGTGGGATCGCGTTGGGACTCGACCGGCTGGTGATGTTGCTGGCGGGGGAGACTTCTATACGCGACGTGATTCCCTTCCCTAAGACTGCTAAGGGGACGGATTTGATGTGCGAGGCGCCGTCGGATGTGCCGGAGCGGGCGCTGCGGGAGTTGGGAATCAGTATTCGGAAGAAGTAGGGGTGGTTACTCGGTGCGGAGGGCTATGGCGGGGTCGATCCGCGTGGCTTTCACGGCGGGGATTAGGCAGGCTATTCCGGCTACCATGGCTAGCAGGAGTGCTGCTCCTAGAAACGTTACGGGGTCTACGGCGCGGGTGCCTACCAGGGCGCTGCGGAGCCAGAGGCTGATGACCACTGCGCCTACTAAACCTACCGCGATGCCGATGACCGTGGGGGCCATGCCTTTACTGATTACTTGGCGAAGCACGGAGCCGCGGCTGGCGCCTAGGGCCATGCGCAGGCCGATTTCGCTGCGGCGCTGCGCTACTGCGTAGGCGTTGACTCCGTAAATACCCAGCGCTGCCAGGATTAGCGCCACCAGGGCGAAGGAGATCATGAGGCCGGTCTGGAATTTGGGCTCGGCGAATTGATTTCTGAGGCGGTCTTGTAGCGTGCCGAATTCTTCTAGCGGCTGTTCGCGGTCTATGGCCATGAACTCGGCGCGCAGGGCGGGAGCTAGGGCGGTGGGATTGTTTTCGGTGCGGGCTACGAACCACACTCCGCGTGACCAGGGGTTTTGCGGATGCGGGACGTAGATCATGGGCTTCAGGTCGGCTGAGGGGTCTTCCAGTTTGACGTTTCCGCAGACGCCTACGATTTGCACGGTGACGGTTTCCTCGCCGTTCTGCAGGCGCATGGGGCGGTTTATTTTCAGGCGCTGGCCAAGCGGATTCTGATTCGGGAAGTAGTGGGCGGCCAGCTCTTCGCTGACGACCGCTACCAGCGGGGCGGTTTCGTTGTCGGCTTCGGTAAAGAAGCGGCCGCTCTGGAGAGGAATTCCCAGGGTGGTGAAATAATCCGGACCCACGGCGGCGTAGGGTGCGCTGGGGCGTTCGGATTCTTCGTGGGCTTGGGAGAATTCGGTCTCAAAGCGCACTTCCATGTTGTTCAGCAAGGGGAGGCTGGAGGCTACGGCGACGCCTTTGACTCCGGGCAGAGCGGCTATGCGGCGCACGCCTTCGCGATAGAACTGCAGGGCATGGTCGGCGTCGTATTTCGCGAAGGGCAGGAGCAGGCGGGCGGTCATTACGTTGTTGGGATCGAAGCCGGGATTGGCGCGGGTAAGATCGCGGAAGCTGCCGATCATCAGGCCGGCTCCGGCTAAGAGGACGAGCGCAACCGCGGCTTCGGCGACGATCATAGCTTGGCGGAAGCGCTGGCTCTTGCGACCGGAGGTGGTGCCACGGCCGGTGTCCTTGAGGGCGGATTGGATATCGGCGCGGGCGACGGCTAACGCGGGGGCGAGTCCGAAGATCACGCAACTGATGAGCGAGATGGCGAGCGCGAACCAGATGACGGGGAGGCTGAGGGTGATGGATCCACCGGGGAGCGCGCTGGCGGGGACGATCGTCGGCGCGGCGTGGATCAGGGCCCAGGCGATGGCTAAGCCGAGCGCGCCGCCGCCTAGGGACAGCAAGGCGCTTTCGGTAAGGAGCTGACGCGCGAGGCGGCCGGGGGTCGCGCCCAGGGCGAGGCGCAGGGCGATTTCGCGTTCGCGGCCGGCGGCGCGCACTAATAGCAAGCTGGCTACGTTGGCGCAGGCAATCAATAAGACCAAGCCCATGGCGCCCGAGAGCAGCAGCAGGCGCGTGCGGAAAGTGCGGTTGAGGAGAAAGTCCTGGAAATCTTCAACGTGAACGGTCCAGCCTTTGTCGCTTTGCGGATAGGTTTGCGCCAGCGAGCGGCCGATGACGGTCATTTCGGCGGCGGCGCGGTCGCGCGGGGCGCGCAGGCGGGCGATGGCGATTACGT
The DNA here is from genome assembly GCA_963752205.1 of Bryobacterales bacterium. Classification (GTDB taxonomy): domain Bacteria; phylum Acidobacteriota; class Terriglobia; order Bryobacterales; family Bryobacteraceae; genus Palsa-187. Next base: position 6,425 of record CAVVZG010000127.1, read on the forward strand.
TGCGGAAATCGCGGTCCTGGCGATTCAGTGTGACGGGAATCCAGATGTCGTGCGCGCGCCACCAGAATTGGAAATTGGGTGGAGCCACGCCGACGATCGAGTAGGGCACGGAGTCGACGTAGATGGTGCGGTGGAGGACTTGCGGATCGGCGCCTAGACTCTCCTGCCAAAAGCGATGGCTGACGACGGCGGAGCGAACGGCGTTTTCGGGGTGATCGAGTCCGTCTTCATCGGGCAGGAAGGTGCGGCCTACTTCAGGCTTGACGCCCAGGGTACGGAAAAAGTTCGCGCTGACGCGAGCGCCTGAGACCTGGCGCGGGCGATCTCCGCCGGTGAGGACGAAGGCGGTGGGCATCCAGGCGGCAAGATCGGAAAAGGTCTTCGCTTGTGCGCGCCAATCGAGGAAATCGGCGGCGGAGACATCGCTAAGACTGCCTTGACTGTCGTGGCTCCAAACGAAGGCGAGTTTTTCGGGCTCGGGATAGGAGACTGGATGAATCAGCAGTGAATCAACGATGCTGAACATGGCGGAATTGGCGCCGATGCCTAGGGCTAGGACGAGGATGATAGACGCAGTTACTACCGGCGCCCGCAGCATGATGCGGGCGCCAAAACGCGCGTCTTGTAAAAAGTCAGACATCAGGACGAACTAGCTATGCGGCGAAGGCTCCGGACCCGTGGATGACGACGGGGACGGCGCTGGCAGCGGACTCTCGGGCGCAGGATTGCGCCGGGGCACGGGCCAAAAGGCGCGGCACCAGATGCTCCATCCGGCGAGCTGCGTGAGCATCAGGAAGGCGTTCGGAATGAAGATCGCGCCGGCTGGAATCAGGTGGCGAAGGCCGTAGGAAAGCGCCGCACCGGTGACCACCACACCCAGGCCGATGCTGACGGCGACAAACTCGGGGTCACGCTTGCGGTTGGCGAGGAGCGCTCCCCACAAACCCAGGTTCATGATGGCCGCGCCGAAATTCAGAAGCTCGCTGGTACTGTTGAACCAGGCGGCTCGCGGCCAGGGCTGGAAATGCACCGGGAAGAGCAGGAATGGCAGCACCATCACAACGACGACGATTCCGCCCAGGATACGGCCCACGGACACTCGCTTGGGGCCCGGCGGAGTAGCCGCGTACGTGAGCACGATCACCAGCAGGAAGCGGAGCAGATCCACAATGACGTCATTGCTCCAGTACAGGCGTGCATACAACTTTAGAGCCTCGGCTTGCGCAACTTTCCCAAGCGAGGGACCGGTGTATAGGAGATCGTAGATCGTCAGCGTCGCGGTGGCGAATAATTCCCATGCGACGTAGACCAGGAGAACCCAGAACTTTCGGGAGGGGCCACGCAGAAGCAAAACGAGGACCGATAGTAGGACAATCCCACTACCGATCCCCAGGAGATCATACACGTAACTCATGATTGCACGCTCGGGAAAGGCTCCCACTGCGGCAGATCGTCAGTTTTGCGCTTGCCTTGTACGGTGAACCTAGCTAAGATTCGTGTCGCCAACGGGCGGAGGACCGGAAGCGACATTGGTATCACCAACTGGCGGAGGACCAGAGGCGACATTCGTGTCACCAACGGGCGGAGGACCGGAAGCAACATTGGTATCACCAACCGGCGGAGGGCCGGAGGCGATATTGGTATCACCAACGGGCGGAGGACCAGAAGCCACATTTGTGTCGCCAACGGGTGGGGGCCCGGAGGTAACCTGAACGCCACTCTGAGTGCTGGCAGCGATTGGTCCGTGGGAAATGATCCATGCATACGAACTGACGCTAACTAGCGCCAAAACAAATGCAGTCAAAATTGTAACACGCTTCACTCTACACCACCCTCTAGTACTTAAAGAATTTGAACACTTAGTACATTACTCAACATGGAGCTAAGAGCAACACCTTATAGTATCTCTAAAGGCTTAGTTGCAAGTATAAGGTTTATCCCTTAGTACCGTCAAGAGCATAGTACTTCCAAAACACGAGGATTGCGCGATGGTTTTATTAAATTTTGTTAATTTTAGCGAGGGTAGGCTAAGCGGCTTGTTTGCTTCGGCGGATGAGTTGGACGATCTGGCGGAGGGCGATGTAGACGTTCAAAAAACCCAGGCAACTGAGGGCGCCGCGGAAGTAAGGATCGTCCCATAGGTCCTGTGCCGCGATTTGGTCGTGACCGAAGAAGCTGGGGAGGTGGTTGAGGCTCCAGGAATCCATCCAGGGGAAGACTACCAGGAAAGCTCCAATTTCAAAGGCAAAGAGGGCAAAGAGCACGATCCACAGGCGGCGGCGAAGGGTTCCGGGAGCGCGCGGGGCCGGGGCGGGGATAGGCGGGGGTGCGGGAGCCACAGCGGGGGTGGGCGTGGTTTCGGGCGTCATACGAATAGGTCGCCTTGGGGGGAGACGGCGGCGGGGTAGCCGGTCCAGACGAGATGGCGGCTCGAGTTGCGGACGGGTTCGAAGCTGAAGCGATGGAGGGTGGTGGGGCCGAGGCGGTCGAGTGCGGCGAGGTGATCGCGGGTGCCGTAGCCCT
>CAVVZG010000128.1:0-13287 GCA_963752205.1 Bryobacterales bacterium
CTTCGTCACCACGGCGTTCACCCTGGACGGTTATCGCATCACCCATAACCTGGGCTTGGTGCGCGGCATCATCGTGCGTTCCCGCTCCATCTTCGGCACCATCGGAGCCAGCCTGCAAACCATAGTCGGCGGCAACATCACCCTACTAACCGACCTCTGCGAAAAAACCCGCGAACAAGCCTTCGAGAAAATGGTGAGCCACGCCGTGATGATGGGCGCCGACGCCGTAATCGGCATGCGCTACGACGCCACCGAAGTCATGCAAGGCGTCACCGAAGTCCTGTGCTACGGCACCGCCGTCCGCCTAGAAAAAAATAGGGACGGAGCCTGATTATTGTTCCAAATTGGAAATATGCGTCGGGCCGCAACCTGCCCAGACCCCTCAAGACGAATGTGGTGTGCGCTTTGGTCCCGCCAGAAGAACTGTTCGAGTACGTCTGCGAGAACAACCACCCCGGACAACAGGTAGGCAAGTAGCAGCGCTTACTGCCGCCGGCGCCGCCACCGCAACGCCCGTAGGTTGGTACAGCTCGGCGCTCGAGGACGGCCCGCCATCACCGCTATAGCCTGCCGTGCCCTTGCCCGCGATCGTCGTGATAACGCCCGAAGTATCCACCACACGAATGCGATTATTCACATAATCCGCAATGAAGAGATTGCCCGAACTGTCCACTGCCACACCCGTTGGGTAATTCAATTCGGCGCTAATGGCAGGTCCGAAATCGCCGCCGTAGCTGGCCGTCCCGTTGCCCGCCACCGTTGTGATGTTGCCCGACGCGTCCACCTTGCGGATGCACTGGTTCCCATAATCCGCAATGTAGAGGTTCCCGGAACCGTCCACCGCCACGCCGTAAGGCGTATGCAGCCCCACCCCGGTAGCCGTTCCGTTGTTGCAGTTATAGCCCACCGTGCCGGTCCCCGCCACCGTAGTGATGACGCCGGAGCCGTCCACCTTGCGCACGCGCTGGTTGTTGGAATCCGCAATATAGAGATCGCCAAAACCGTCCACCGCAATGCCGGTGGGGTAATACAGCCGCGCGCTGGTGGCTGGCCCGCCATCTCCGGAATTGCCCACGATGCCGTTGCCCGTCACCGTGCTAATGGTGCCGGAGGGGTCGATCTTGCGGATACGGTTGTTTCTCTCATCCGCGATGAACACGTCGCCCGAACTGTCCACCGCCACGCCGGTAGGATTATTGAGCCCCGCGAAAATGGCGGGCCCGCCGTCGCCGCTATAGGCCGCCAAGCCATTGCCCGCGATCGTGGAGATCGCGCCGCTCGTGTTAACCATGCGCACGCGGTTGTTTGGCGCATCCGCGATGTAGAGATTTCCGTAACTATCCACCGCGATGCCGAACGGGGAATGCACTTCGGCGCCGGTGGCAGCGGAGCCATCGCCGCTGAAGCCCTGCGTGCCGTTACCCGCCACCGTGCCGATCGTCCCCGAGGTGTTCACCATGCGGATACGGTTGTTTTGGCTATCCGCGATGTAGACTGGTTCCGCAACTGCCGCCTGAATCCGATACGTCCCCCGTGCTCCGCTCTCGATCGTGCCCACTCCCGGGAAAAACCCCACATTCAGCGATATCCACGGAAATCCCGGGCCGGCTAGCTCGATGGCAAACGTGATAGGACCGATAATCGTCACGTCATTAGCGCTCCATTCGCCCGTGCATTGGGTCAGCAGCAGGAACGCCGCCGCCGCCCCGTTCTGCATTCCCAGACAAGCCGGGGCGACGGGCGCGCCAGGCGTGAAAATGCCGAAGTCGGTAACGCCGGCGTGGTTTGCAGCGCCCGTTAAGTCGAGCGTAACCCCGTCCCACAGGATTGTGAAACTCGAAAAAGTCTGTGTCGATGGATCGTAGTCGAACGATCCCGTTGCAGTGGGAGAGCCCGACGTTGCCGTGAACAGGATCGTATAGTGCGAAACCCCGAAAGCCGGTAACGCGCCCAGCAGGATTAGAAAGGGGATAACCAGTCGCGCGTGACGCATCTTGACACTCCTCCAAAAGCGTAGGGCTACTTTTCGCAACAGCAATCTATCACATGCCGTGATGCTTGTCGCGGGGACTCAGCCCACTATTTCCGCAAGTGCGCCCGATCCTTCTCGTTCTCCTCGCAGAAACTCTCAAAAATGTCCTCATCCGCCAGCAAATCATGCGGGACCTTAATCGTAAACGGCTTCGTATACATCTGCGGATCGTCGAAAGTCATCTCCACATCCAGATGCCCAAAATCCCGCCGCCGAAATCGCTCCACCACCCGCAGCTTTTCACCGTGCGGATGCCCCGCCATATCCAGCGCCGTCTTATCGTTGAACCCCGCCGTCTCCACCACCAGCGTATCGCCCTCCCAACGCCCCACCGAGTATCCAAAATACGCCGGCTTGTCATATTCCTTTGGCAGCCCGCGCCCATCCGTATAAATTTGCCGGTGCGTATTGCCCGCCTCATACAAAACCACCGTCATCCGCGGCGATTGAATGATCTTGATCGGTTCGGAAAGGAATCCCGCCAGCGGAATGCCGATCACCGCCCGGCAAACCTCCGCCGGATCGCTATTAAACGCCCGCCCGCGCATCAACGCCGCAGCCTCGGGACGCAGCGGCGACACCCCGCCCTTGAAGTCCAGCAGAATGTCGATAGCGTATTTCGAAATGCTGTCCGCCTCCATCCCCGGCACGTTCACTTTGTCCCGCGTATCGGCCACCGCGCCGAAAATGCGCCGCATCTCCGCCAAAGAAGTATGCTCATGCAGCCACACGCCGGAGAGATCCGGCTTGCCGTCCGCCGCAACCGGCGCCGCGGCACTCAGGTTCGGCTTCCCATCCGCCGTGCGCGGAATCCCCGGCGTCGCGAAATTCAACCATTGCGCCCGCGCCGCAACCGCGAAGATCGTGAGCAAGATCAATCGCTTTGAATGGGCCATCTTGAACCTCCCGGGCGACAACGCCCCGCGCAACACCCGCTCGATATAGAATATCCAGTATGCGCGCAGTCCGCCCAGCGGCCAGCCGTTAAAAAAAAGGAGCCACTATGTGTGATCAAGATCATTTTGAGGACGACCGCAAAGAATTCGAAGCTCTCGGTCTAGTCACTCGCAAACAATTCGGCGTGATGCTAGGAGCCGGCATGTCCATGCTGCTGCCCCAAGTCGCCAACGCCGCCGCCGTGACCGAAGCCGACGTGAATATCACCACGCCCGACGGCACCGCCGATTGCTACTTCGTGCATCCCTCCACCGGCACCGCCCCCGGCGTGTTGGTCTGGCCCGACATCTTCGGCTTGCGCCCCGCCTTCCGCCAGATGGCCAAGCGCCTCGCCGAATCCGGCTACTCCGTGCTGGTCGTGAATCCCTTCTATCGCGTCAAGAAGGCCCCGACAGCGGACGCCGGCTCCGCCACCCCCATCCCGTCGTTGATTCCGCTCGCGCAAGCCATGACCGAGACCACCGAATTCACGGATTCCAAAGCCTTCATCGGCTGGCTAGACAAGCAGCCGTCCGTAGCCAAGAATCGCAAGATGGGAACGCAAGGTTATTGCATGGGCGGACCCATGGCCTTCCGCACCGCCGCCGCCATGCCCGATCGCATCGGCGCCGTCGGCTCCTTCCACGGCGGCGGACTCGTCACCGACATGCCCAACAGCCCGCACCTCCAGGCCGCGAAGACCAAAGCCCAGTTCCTCATCGCCATCGCCGCCAACGACGACATGCGTTCTCCTAAAGAGAAGGACGTGCTGAAAGAGACCTTCGCCAACGCCCACGTACCGGCGGAAATCGAAGTCTACACCGGCAGCGCCCACGGCTGGTGCCCGCCGGATTCGCAAGTCTACAGCGAGCCCCTCGCCGAAAAAGCCTGGGCCCGTTTGCTAGCGCTCTACGGAAAGGCTCTGGCCTAAAACCGGCGGGGCCAGCTCCTGCTCGTGCCGAAAATTCGAGTGATAAACGGAACAAGTCCTCGGCTACCGAATGGGCCGACACCGTCGAACACTTCAGCGCCTCAAATACATTGGCATCCAAAGCCTGCGGCGCGTCTTTCTGCATGATGGAGAAAACTTCTTCGAGCGGAAGCGCGTCGCGATAAGGCCGCTTCGCCGCCAGCGCATCGTAAATATCGGCCACCACCAGAATGCGGGCGGGCAGGGAAAGATGCTCCGCTGTCGCGCCGCGGAAATAGCCCGAACCGTCCAGCTTCTCATGATGTGAAGCCGCAATCCCGCTCAGATCCGCAAAGCTCGGAATGCGCCGCAAAATCTCATACGAGTAGTAAGGATGCTTGCGCACCACCGCCCATTCGTCGCCCGTCAACTTACCGGGTTTGTCCAGAATCGCATTCGACACGCTCAGTTTCCCGATGTCGTGCAGCAACGCCGCACGCCGGATCAGCGTCACCTCCGCCGCGCTCATCGACAATTCCTTCGCGATCGCCACCGCCGCTCCCGCCACCCCCGTCGAATGCCGGTAAGTGAACGGAGACTTGGCGTCAATCACATCCGCGAACGCCAGGCAAATGCGGTCCAGCGTATCTTCGTCAGACGCCAGAAAGTCCTGCCGCGGCTCGAACCCGGCAACTCTATTCGCCGCGTCATCCACGTCCGCCCACAGCGCTTCTTTCTTTGCCGCCGAATGAAACGCCCGCACCAGATCCGGATCGAACCAGCGTCCGCTGCGCTTCTTGGTCACCTCCAGCGCCGCTTGCATTCCCTGCGCTGTGTAGAAAACATCCGCCGTCTGCGCCAGATTCATGATGCGCGACAGCAGCGGGATGTCCTCCCCGCACAGTCCCAGCGGATGGCCCGCGCCATTCCACAACTCGTCCAGACTATGGATCGCCTCCGCTGTGGCCTCCGGCAACCCAATCCGCCGCGCAATATCGGCCCCCCGCTCGCAGCGAATCTGCACCACTTCCTTGGCGTTTCTATCTTGATTCACCGCCAGTTCGAACAACCCCCGCACCCGCTCCAGAAACGGAGCCCCCGTGCGCACATGCGTCAGCGCGTATTCGAGCGATTCCCACCCCAGCCGCGTCCAATCCGTCGTCTTGACGTCGCGCTTCGCCGCGATATCGTCCGTGCCAAAAATCTGGAACATGCGCGACGCGTTGGTGCTGCACCCCGCGTCCTTCATCAACAAAGCGTAGTAAAGGTTACCCTGCGCCTCGATCGGCAGCCCCATCTCCCGCGCGATATACATCCCGAACACGCAGCTCCGCGCCGAGTGCCCCATCGGCTGCCCCTCCGTCAAATCCAGCGCAAACGACAACGCCGACAACACCTCCGCCACCCGAATGGGCCCCGCCGCCGCGCCCGCCAACCGCGCAGGCTTCGCCTCAGTAACAATTTGAACAGCCAAGAGTTGTCTCCTAACCCGCCATTCAAATGTGCCAGCTTCCAGCGGGTAAGGAAATCAATCGAAGGATGCAAATACCCTGGGGTTTTACCTTAATTACGCGCTTCACCAACCTTAGCGGAACCTATAGAAGAATGACCCTAAGTCCGATTAAGGAGCAGGCAATAAGTCCTACGCAATTTGCACGGCCTAGAACGCTTGCTTCGGAAAGGAGCCGGATGTCAATCACTCTCTTGTCTGTTCTCCCGGTCGCAGCGGCCGTCGCCCCGCTCCTGTGGTCCCGCTACCTGCGGCGCGCCCGCTATCGGCGTTGCCTGGAGCGCCTGGAAGAAGCGCTTTCCTTCGACGTCCCGCGGCCCTGGCACCGCGACCTACGCCAGGCTCTCCGATCGGCGGACATTCAGTTCTTCGCTCTAGACCAAAACGCGAGAAGGAAGAAAGCATCCGCCGCAGCCCCCCGTCCGATTCCTCTGGCAAGGAAGGCCGCGAAGACGCAAAAAATGTCCTAGAAGCCACCCCCGGAAAACAAAAAGGGCGGGAGCCCAGCCTGCCTAATCGGCAAACCAGTTCCCGCCCAATCCGTAAGTGACTAGCTAAGCTTTACGCTTTCGCTTCCGTCTTCAACTTCTCCCGCTGCTCCTTCAAGATCGCCCTGCGGCTCAACTTGATCTTATTGCCCTCGAGCGCCAGCACCTTCACCAGAATCTGATCGCCCTCGTTCAGCTCATCGCGCACTTCCTTGATGCGGTTCTCCGCAATCTCGGAAATATGCAGCAGCCCGTCGGTGCCCGGGAAAATCTCCACGAACGCGCCGAAATCGACGATTCGCACGACCTTGCCCAAGTACGTCTTGCCCACCTCAGCCACCGCGCAAATGTCGGTGATCATCTGGATACAGCGGTCCGCCGCCGTGCCGTCCGACGAGAAAATCTTCACGCTGCCGTCGTCCTCGACGTCGATCTTGCAGCCCGTCTGCTCCACGATGCTGCGGATCATCTTGCCGCCCGGCCCGATCAGCTCGCGAATCTTATCGGTCGGAATCTTCATCGTGAAAATCCGCGGCGCATACGGAGACATCGTATCGCGCGGCTTCTCGATGGTCTTCACCATGATTTCCAGAATGTGCAGCCGCGCCTTGCGCGCCTGTTCCAGAGCCTCTTTCAGGATCGCGTGCGTTACATTGGGCACCTTAATGTCCATCTGCAGCGCCGTGATGCCTTCTTTCGTGCCGGCGACTTTGAAATCCATATCGCCGTAATGATCTTCCGCGCCCGCGATGTCGGTGAGCACGGCGTAATCCTTGCCCTCCATCACCAGGCCCATCGCGATCCCCGCCACCGGAGCGATAATCGGCACCCCAGCATCCATCAGCGACAACGTCGCGCCGCACACCGAAGCCATCGAGCTCGATCCGTTCGATTCCAGAATGTCGCTCACCACGCGCATCGTGTAAGGGAACGCCGTGTCGTCCGGAACCACCGCCGCAATGGCCCGTTCGGCCAATGCCCCGTGTCCGATTTCACGCCGCCCCGCGCCGCGCATGAAGCCCACTTCGCCCACGCTGAACGGCGGGAAATTATAGTGCAGCATGAAGCGCTTCGACGATTCCGAAGCGTCCAGCAGCTCAATCCGCTGCTCGTCATCCTTCGTCCCGAGCGTCGCCGTAACCAACGCCTGCGTCTCGCCGCGCGTAAACAATGACGACCCGTGAGTCCGCGGCAGCACGCCCACTTCGCATTCGATCTTGCGAACCTGGTCGAACTTGCGCCCATCCGGACGCCGCTTCGCCTTCAACATCTCATCGCGGAAGATCCGTTCCTTCAGCGAGTCGAACAGCTTCTTGCCTTCAACCTTCTGTTCTTCCGGCAGCGCCTCAATCGCTTTCTTCTTAGCCGCATCGATGCGCGAGTAGCTTTCCAGCTTCTCGTATTTCTCGGTATTCATCGCGTCCTTCAGTTCCACTTGCACCGAAGTCGCAATCGAATCGTACAGAGCCTTGTTGACCTCAGGCGCGGCATATTCCTTCTTAGCCTTGCCGCACTTCTTCACCAGTTCGCGAATTCCCGCCGCAATTTTCTTGCAGCAGTCATGCCCGAACTCAATCGCCGCCAGCACGTCCGCCTCGCTCACCTGCTGCGCGCCGGACTCCACCATCACGATCCCTTCCTCGGTGCCCGCGACAACAATGTTGACGCGCGACGCCTTGGTCTCTTCGTAAGTCGGGTTCGCCACCAGCGCGCCATTCACCATGCCTACGCGCACCGCCGCCAGCACATGCTGAAACGGAATATCGGAAATCGCCAGCGAGGCGCCCGCGCCCACAATCGCCAGCGTCGAAGGATCGCGCACCGGATCGGCCGACAACACCATGCCGATCACCTGCGTCTCATGCGAATAGCCTTCGGGGAACAGCGGCCGGATCGGCCGGTCAATCAGACGGCTGGTGAGAATCTCTTTCTCGGTCGGCCGCCCTTCGCGTTTAATAAAACCTCCCGGGAACCGGCCCGCCGAGTAAGTGTACTCGCGGTAATCCACAGTGAGGGGGAAAAAGTTAGCGTTCGGTTTCGGCTCAGGCGCCGTACAGGCGGTCACCAGGACCACCGATTCTCCGGAGCGGATAATCACCGCGCCATTGGCCTGCTTGGCCATCTTTCCGGATTCAATCGTCAGAACCCGGCCGCTGCCGAGGTCCACTTCAACGGAATGCAACATGTTTGAAAACGTCCTTTAATCAAGACCAGCCCGGACTGCGCTTCATGCGTGTCCGTCGGCCTGCTTTGACTAAGAGGAGACTGGAGGGTTCTCCGGGGGTGGCCGGCCACATGCCGGGCTCTCGAGAATCGCTTCGCGAATGTACTACGCCGTTAGCGGCGGATGCCCAGACTCGTAATCAGAGTCTTATAGCGTTCCGGGCTGCGGCTGCGCAGATAATCCAATAACCGCCGGCGCCGCGCCACCATCTGCAGCAGACCCCTGCGCGAATGATGATCTTTTTTGTGCGACTTGAAATGCTCGGTTAACTCCAAAATACGCCGGCTGAGGATCGCTACCTGCACCTCTGGCGACCCGGTGTCCGTCTTATGGACCCGGAACTTCGAAATTACGTTGGTTTTTGCTTCGCCAGCCAGTGCCATTCGATGAATCGATACTCCTCGTCTATCCTTAATCGTTTTGTTTCACCCAACAGGATAACACAAGACCCATTCGTCAGACCGCAGCCACCAATCAGTCATCCACCAGTTCAGTCAACCTAGTGGGGCGGGCCTCCGGTCCGCGATCGACCTCCTGGTCGAACCAAACACCCGTTTTAGTGGTACAGCGTTATAAGTTCGCACAAGTAACGTCCTACCTTACCCTGACCTCGATGGCGTCGATCTCCCATTTGACGGTGCGCGTGTTGCGGATAAGTTCGAAAGTGAAGAATACAGACTTGCGTGGCCTTCCTGAGATATCGGTACCGCGGGGACTGTATAGGCGGGCTCGACCAGAACGATCGAGGCTAACAATTTGGATCAGGCTGCCAAGTATACTTTGCTCGAAGTCCTTTGACTGTTCCGCAAAGCGCTGAAACTCGAGTGATGAGCGGTAACGAGACGATAGAGCTGGTGACGTAGCAACAGAATTCGGAAGACCTTCCAAGAACGCGCGAACCAACAGCCACGCATCGTGAGCATCCTTGTCCACACCTTTGCAAGTGACTCGGGTGACATCCGGTAGTGAAGGAGGCCCATGCGTCTCGACAGTCCATATTGCGCCAATATCCTCGCGGCCAGGCCCGCGACGACCTTTGAGTTGCGGGCTCCAAACCATGGGGTGGATGGTTCCGCCAACAGCAAGGTCAATTGACCCGCTCGGCTGGGCACCGTTCCCCGCCTCTTTCGAGTAGACGACGCCCGTCATCGTTTCGGCTTGCGAAAGTGCGACGCAGATCAGAACGGCCAGCAACGCCACTTGCATCTCAGCAACCCCTCACTGCCGCCCCTAACGCGACATCAACCAAACATTCCCCGAATTCTCCATCAGCGTAACCGCCAGCCGCCCCCCCGCCGCCGACCAAATCCGGAATTGATGCATGGGCCGCTCATGAAAATGCTGCACCCCGACAGCCTCGCCCATCGGCCGGTGCGAATTCGGATCCAGCCTCTGCCGCCACAGGCAGATATGCCCGTCCCGGCTAGACGTGAAATACAGACTATTTCCGTCCGGCGACCAAGCGGCGCTATCCTCCACCGCGTCTTCTTCCGAAATCTTGATCCAGGAACTCTCCGCAATCGTGCGCGGCGCCGTCGCCATGTGAATCCAGCGGAGCAATCATGATCCACGCACGTTTCGGCGCCACCCGCGCCGTGAAACTGATCCAGCTGGCTGTCGGGAGACAAGCGTCCATACAACAAACTGTAGCTTGCATGACTCAATATCGGCGTCTGTTGGTGCGAGGCAACGTCCAGAAGGCTAATGTGGTACGGACTCCCTCCAAACGTCACCAGCGTTTTCCCGTCGCGCGACCAATCCGTCGGCCGTAAACAGCCTTCGCAGAGCCTTTCCGGAACGCCGCCGGGTGTGCTCACGTAAAGAATTCTTTTGTCATTCTCGAAGCTCGAATAGGCCACTCTACTTCCGGAAGGATCGACGGCGGGATAGTCCTGCAGAAATGAGGACGCTGCTGCCTGCACCTCTTTGCCCGTCGCAGTGTCATGCAGCCAGATATTCAGCACGCCCGATTGCGCGGAACTAAACGCAATCAGCCGTCCATCGCGCGAAACCGAGGGCCCCTCTCTCACGGCGAAAGGTTCGCGGGTGATTTGCTCCGCCGCTCCCGTCTCTTTCCCATGATCGAAATCGAAGGGAATCGACCAAACATTTCCCGCCGTTTCGGAAGTCGCGAACGCCATCGTATCCTCGGAGGCGCAGGAAGCAGTGATTTCGTTCGCCGAGCCCGCCGTCAGCCGCTGAAAAGCATCCGTCGCCTTGCCTTCCGGAGAGATGGTGGTTTCCCAGAGGTTGCGCGTGTCGCCGCTCCGCGCGGAGAAGATCACCCGGTTTCCCGACGCGAGCCAGCACGCCGGCTCAGGCATGCCCAGGTTCGATCCCTTGGCTACCGCTGAATAGCCGGAGCCGGGAGTGCCCAGTCCTGCTTGTTGAATGCTTTGCGTATCCCCGTCCCTTGAGCGCCGCCGCCTGCGGCCGGTATAATCCACCAATCCAGCGCCGATGCTTGGAATGCCTTATCGGAATTGTAGCCGACGATCAGTAAATGGTGGCCGTCGGGCGACCAAATGGGAGTACGCGCCGTGCTGAAACCCGCACCCGCGCGCACCGGTTGCCCTCCTGCGGAAGGGACTACCCAGACCGTACCGCTTCCGGGCACCGTGACGGCCACGCTGATCTCCCCGATCCAGTAAGCCACCTGCGTGCCGTCGGGAGAATACTTGGGGTTGAACCCGCCGCGCGCCAGCAGCCGCGCTTCGCCGCCGAACGCCGGCATTTCATAAACGCCCCCGCCGCCGCGATCCGAGTGAAAGACGATCTTGCTCGCGTCCGGCGAGAAATCAGGCATGGTATTTCCCGCCCCATCGAACGTCAAGCGAATCGGCTGGCCCCCCGCAGCCTGCTTGACATAGAGGTCCCGCGCTCCAGCCCGCTCAGCGGAGTAAGCAATCAGTTTCCCGTCACGCGATAGAGCCGGCGAATCGAATCGCCCGGCATCGGATGTGAGCTTGGTCAGCTTCCACGGAGCGCGCGCCGGCGCGGGACCCCACAGCCGCCACGCGAGAGCGGATGCAACCACCAGCAAGGCCGCAGCCGCGCCCCACCAAGCCAGTCCGTGTTTCGCCGCGGCCGGCTGCGCGCCCGCACGTTTTGCTTCTTCTTGCTCGACCGCCGCCGCCGGTGGGAACGGGGAAGCGCGCTCCAGCACGCCAATAAACCGGTAACCGCGGCCCGGAACGGTCTCTATATAACGAGGATTTTCCGCCGAATCCCCCAGCGCCTGCCGCAGCTTATTGATCGCCGCATGCAAGCCGTGTTCGAAATCGACAAAAACCCCGTCACCCCAAATCTCGTTCTTGAGACGTTCCTGCGAAATCACCTGGCCCGAGTGATTCACCAGAAGGAGCAGAATGCGGAACGGCTGACCGGATAAACGCAGGCGAACGCCATGCTTCAGAATTTCGCCCGAGGCCGCGTCCATTTCAAAAGGCCCGAAGGCGATGCGCTCGGAGTGAGACGGAACCGCCATACCGCGCAGTATATACCATGCTGAGCGAACAAATGAGGTGGCCCTGGATCATGCATGCCTTGAATCATTTAGCCGATGAGGCCAAGTTTGAGGGAGAAATGAGTCGCAATTAGTCTCTCAAGCCTTCACTATCGGTGACGCTGTCGTGTGTTGAAAACGGGAAGACACATCAAAGGGAGAGGCCATGAAACAAAAATCAAACTCAAAGAGGGTATCTATGAAACGTCTGGCAATAGCGGCGCTGCTGCTCAATTTCGGTGTCGCAGCCGTCTATGCGCAACCGGGTTCCGTGGATATGACGGTTTCGGGTTCGGCGGCGAACAGCGTGGTCCAGCTAACGCCCGGCTCACCGGCTTCTGAATATAATCTCACCGGAGAGGGCACGTTCGGCCCATTCACGCTTCGTGTTGTGAATAGTAGCGCGGCCGCTCCGGACTTCCCCAGCACTTGCACGGGCCCAACCAAGCTTCATTTTGCGGCGGTAGCCGGCGCGGCCGTTCTTCGCACCTGGGACGGAAGTCTTTTGACGGTCAATCTCACCGGCGGAGGCGATTGCATAGATTTCTCGTCTCCGCAGGCCGTCTGCATTAGGAACTTTCAAATCACCGGTGGAACCGGCCGTTTCAAGAATGCGACCGGCTCCCTTACGTTGACCATGGCGGTGACGCCGGTCCTGGCGGACGGCTCCGGCAACCCCGTCTTTTTTGCCGTTACGGGTGAGGTTAAGGGAACCGCTTCCAAAGTGGCTATCGTGCCGGGACTCGGGCAGCTGTAACAGACAAATGCGAGATCGCTGCACGTAAGCTGCGTTCGAAATCGACGAAAATCCCGTCGCCCCAAATCTCGGAATGAAACGGAAACGCCATACGGCGAAACCCAAATTCCTTGAGCCGCCAAATGAGGTTGCACTTTATTCTTCGTGCCTTGATTCATTTAGCTGGTGAGGGCAATTTTGCGCTGGAAATGAGCCGCAATCAGGTTCACAATGCTTTATCGTCAATGACCAGCCTTGGCTGGAAAAATCAAAAGGAGGACGAATTATGAATATTGTACGAATTTCAAAGACAGCTGCAGCCGCTGGCGGCGTACTGGCGCTGCTGCTGGGGGCGGACTTGCTCAGTCCACGCGTCGGACGCGCGGACGATGGCAACGATAACGGCAACAGCGACGAAGCCAAGGTGAAAATCGGATTCGCGATCTCCCCCGTGCCCCTGAATGTCAAAGGAAAGAACCACGACCTGGTGGGTTTGGGCAGCTACATCGTGAACGCGCAGTCTTCCTGCAACGATTGCCATACGCTCAGCGCGCAGGCCGAATACTCTTTCCCTGGCATCCCCTACTTCGGGCAGAAGCCGACCATCGTGAATCCCGCCGTGTATCTCGGCGGCGGCAACGATTTCGGACCGGTCGCCGGCCCCGGTACGCCCGACATCGTCTCGCGCAACCTCACGCCGGACAAATCCGGATTGCCCGAGGGCGGCCACACCTTCACCCAGTTCGTCGACATCATGCGCAACGGGACGGATTACGATCACCTTCATCCCACCTGCTCCTCGACCGTCACCAGCAACTGCCTGCCGCCGCCCTTCGACGGCAATCTGCTGCAGATTATGCCCTGGCCGATCCTCCACAATATGACCGACCGTGACTTGGCCGCGATCTACGAATTTCTGAAAGCGGTTCCATGCGTCGCCGGCCCC